>NZ_ATXL01000015.1 GCF_000421665.1 Bavariicoccus seileri WCC 4188
TCGTTGTTACTACGATAGTTTTTATCGCTAGACAGACCTCCCCAGGTAAGGTGCGATAACCTTCCACTCATGTCACTGCCTCATTTACTAAATGGGATTCGTGCAGTATTGGACTTTGCTTTGTGTTGCAAGCTCGTCCGTCCCAATCCAGCCTCCATATGAGATTTCTGTTCGTCAGTGCGAGTATTTGCTTTCAGCTTCCTTCAGATTCCACCTCACGGTGGACACCCTTGCCTTCAGCTAACAGTTCCTACTGCCAAGCCTGTAGTGGACTTTCACCACCAAGTTATCGCCCATGCTGGGCGCACAACAAAGAAAAACCAACGACTCAATAGTTAGAGTCGTTGGTTTTTCAACATCATATAGTAAATAGTGTTGCAATATTTTCAAATACTTGTAATGATAGTCAATACTCCCGATAAAAAGCCACCGTGCTTCCATTATCAGCAGACTCGAACCCGCATTTTTCATAAAAATGACGAACATCTGGAGCATCCTCGGTTAACAGTACCTTTTGCCGAACATCAGGGTACATCGATAGCAATTGTTCCATCAATTGCTTCCCAATACCACGATTTTGAAACGTAGGCATGACTAGTATATCTTGAATGTATAAAATCGTCTCTCCATCGCCGACACCACGGATTAAACCAATTAACTGACTGTTATTATCACTATCATCCCATACTGTAATGACACTTAAAGATTGCCGAATAGCTTTCTGCAATTTATCTGGTTCTCGAGTATACGCCGTCCACCCCACGGTGTTATATAGCGCAAGAAGTTGACTTATCTTGATCTCTTTTTTATAACTGAATTTCATTATATTTTCTCCTCCTTTGATTACTGACTAAAATCAAAGGACAATCCACAATTTAACCATACGAACACCTCTTTATTCTGATAGTATACCTTTTAGCATTAAAGATGGATATAAACTAGTCTTAAACTCACATTAATTAGTTGATCATCTTGCGAAACAGTACTTGATGACTACACTCATCGTCACTGGACAACACTATATTGACACTCCCTTGATCCATTTCTATATTACTACAATTGTCTTTTGTTTATAGGTAGATTGTTGTGATAAGTGCTATCACAGTCGTCCAGGAAGATAGATACAAACGTTTGATTGATCACAGTCTTTGATTGAATTGCTGACACATCAGACGATTCAATTAATACATTGTTAGTTTTGAAAGCACAGCAATAACCACGGTGTATTTTACACAACATTAAGGACTTGACTTCAAGAAAGAAGTGACCTTATAAAGAAAAGTTAAGAATCATCAGAAAGGCTAAACATAGATTAAAAATTGGAACGTTTTTAGATGAGAGACAGTGGGTCAAAATCAGACTAGCGTGTGGCTCATTTTATAGTTGATGAACATACACAGATCACTTCGTCAGTATAGCCAATAAATAACCACCAAACCTTAAAAGAGTAATTTGAATTATGATGGCCAATATGCATTAAAATGATTATCAAATCCGTTATCAACAAAAATTGATTTAAAAATTGATTTTATTTCATCTTCTGATTTCCCATTTATATCCGCCTCGAGATCGTCAATTGAATGAGAATTTACATCCAATAATTTTTTTGCATCAGGATGGTTTCTATAAAATTTATTTTTATCCAAATTGTTAAATTTCTCGAAGCTTTCGCATATCCTTCTAATAGGATTTATCATAAATTCAGGTTTCCCACTATCATACAAAAATATCAATTCTTGCCACAACTGCTCATAATTCGTCTTAAAATCTTCTTTTTCACTATTTAATAGCTTAATTATTGTTTTGTCTCCTTTTCTAAAATGATAAAAGCAATTATTACTATAATTTCGTATACCATATTTTACATTTAAATAAAAATGATTATTATGAGTCATTATAACTTTGAAATCATTTTTGAATTTAGTATCTACTTCTTGCCCAAGTTCATTTTTTTTAGTATCTTTCAGAATATTCTGTAACTCAGTGATAATTAAATATTGCATAGTGTCGTCATTTGAGTTCATTGGATCATCAAAAATTATAATTTTTTGTTTATCGTTCTCGTTTTCAACATCCTCTAGAGAATATATGAAATATAAAAAAGCAATTATATTTTTTTCTCCCGTTGATATTCGACTTATTGGTCGTGTTTGATTATTTTCGTCCAGTATCTGGTAAGTCTCAACACCATTATTCTCAACTTTAACTAACTCTATGTCTTTTTTTCCAGATTTCTTTAACCTTTTATTGATTAAATTTACAATTTTTGATGTGTCTTTTTGTAAATTTTTCAAATCTCTAATCTCTTTGTTTTTATCGGCAACTTTCCTATTTATTGCAAGTGAATCCGGAATCAGTGCCTCCAAACTTTCTAGCTTATTTTTTTCAACTTCATAGTTGAATTTTTCACATTGCTTGTAAACCAAATGAAATTTAATCTGATCTTTAGCTTTTGCAATATTCTCGGATAAATTTGCTCCAAATTGATTGTTATCTGATATAAACCTATTTACCTTATTTTGTAGATGTTTAATATTAGGAGGCTCTATGTCTAAAGCATCATAAACTTCACTGATATTATTTTCCTTTTTCGATATTGATTTTTGAATTGTTTCGATAAATTCATTAATTTCTACTTCTTTTTGTAATATTTCATGATTAAGCTCGGCTGTTGAAAACTTCGCATAGAAGTCTTGTTGATTGAGCTTACTTAAAGTAATTTTTTCAAGTTTAAAGTTTGATATTTCTTTTTCTAACTTTTGATATTCCTCATTAAAATGTTGATTTAATCTTTCTAAACGTTCTTTTGTTATTATTCCTTGACAAAATAAGCACTTTTGTCCTTCCTCATGTAGTTGCTTACCCTGTCTAGCAAATTGTTCCTTTTCAGAACTATCTAATTCCTCACATTTGTTAGAAAACTTTACTGTTTTTGATAAGATCTTGTTTACTTTTACGAGGACTTCTTTCAAGTTAGGAACGGCTAAATGGTGAGCCACAGTATTTTTTTTTGAAACTTCTTTCATAGTTGCTTTCAACTCTTCAAGATTATCAACCCGTTTTCTCTTTTTTATATCTTTTTCAAACTTAGCTTTATTATAGTTAGGATCCACTTGATATTGTGTATTCTCTTTAATAGATTTTGAGGCTTTTTTATACCATGCTTCTATATTTTTTTTTGCTTGGTCGAAAACTTCTTTTGCCGAAGTAACTTTTTCCTCAATTAATTCTTGCTCCTCTTTTAACTTCTTGAGTTCACTCTCTGCAATCCTAATTTTTTCACCAACTTTTTTGTTTTCTCCACTCAAAGCGATTGCGTTTAATTTATTGTTCTCTCCGATTACACTTTCAAAACCTTGATAAATCCTTACATCATATTTTTCTTTTTGGTTTTCAGAAAAAACTCTCTCTCCATATTCTACCTTCTCAATCTGTTGCCCATCTTCATCGATTTCAATTTCAATATAATGCTTTTGAAGTTTTATTAAATCACATAGCGTAGATTTTCCGGAACCATTTTTTCCAAATATAAAATTTTTGCTTTTCAATTCAATCTCTTTATCAGAAAATATATTTCTTTTGCAAGATAAATCAATTATCAACGATATTCCCTCCACTCAATGCATCAAATTTATCTCGCATAGTTGGATTGTTTCTCACCAATTTCTTCACGGTCAAATCTTCAGCTTTATTATTGGCCAATCGTAAATTGTTTTCCGATGATAGAAGTGCATCCTTTGTCTTTTGTAAATGAGTTATTGTTTTATCAATTTCATCGATGGCTGTTTTAAATTTTCGGCTAGCTAGATCATAGTTTCGAGCAAAACCTTGTTTAAATGTCTGTAAATCATCTTCAAAATTGGTTATATCAATGTTTTGCTCACGAACTAACGCCAACTCTTGTTTGTACTGTAACGAATTAAGGGCGGCGTTTCTCAGCAAAGTGATGATTGGAATAAAGAATTGTGGTCTAATAACATACATTTTTTCATATTCATAAGAAACATCCACGATGCCATCGTTATACAGTTCATTATCTGCTTCCAGCATTGTAACTAAAATAGCATATTCACATTGCTTTTCACGACGGTCTTTATCTAACTCCTTAAGGAAATGCTCATTCTTTTTCTTAGTAGCCGTCTCATCACCTTCATTTTTCATTTCGAACATGATGGAGATAATTTCAGTGCCATTATCATCAGACTCCCGGTAGACATAATCACCCTTACTACCAGTCTTAATATCGTTATCTTTACCGAATTGAGCGTTTTTGAAAGCAGTCATTCTAAAGCGGTTAAACTCAATCTCACAATGCTGTTCAAGACTCTCCCCAACCATTTTAGTGGATTGCTTGGCTTTTAAGTCTTTATAAAAAGCGATTGTCTCTTCTTTTTGTTTAAGGGCACTTTCATAATTATCTTTGAGAGAATTTTTCTCTAACTCGTTTTCTTTGACTTGGAGTTTCAACTTCGTTTCAAGCTCCGATAAAGCCTTTTCATTTTTCGAAATAACTTGATTGATTTCTAGTTTCTTTTCACTATTTAATGATTCGATTTTTGAAGTTAATGCCACAATTTCTTTTTCTTTATCTGAAATCTTTGCTTGCATTATTTGCTCTACTTCTTTTTTTGCGATTTCTTTTTCAGTAGTGAAGATGGCAATTTGATTTTGAAGTTTAATCATTTCTTTTTCTTTATCTGCTAGAGCTTGCTGAATATCATACTCTTTTTGCTTTTCAAGAACTTCGGATTGGCTCTTTAATTCAGCAATTTGTTCGTCTTTTTTTGATAATTGCTTATCAAACTTGTTCTTGTTTTTTTCTTCAACTAGAGCAAGTTCACTAGTGTGTTGATGTTTAATATGCTCAAGTTTTTCGTGAATTTCTTCATTGAATTCTTTATTTCGCACTTGATTCAATATATCTGCATAGCCTGCCTCGTCAATGGTGAAGGCTTTGCCGCAGTGGGGGCACTTTATTTCGTTCATTCTCTTCTTTTTCTCCTTTCAGTACACTATCATTTACAAAATAATAAAGTAATTCTCCCATTATCCAAATAGCAACACTCTATATTTCATGATTTGATAGTCTTTTTCATTACAAAAGGTTGCTAAGTAAAATCCAAATCTAAAATATTTATGATTGAACATCGTTTTAGAAGTTTGGAAGAAATTACCCAGATAATAGAAAAGCTATAACCATAAGTATATAATCTATTTCATTTCTTGCACTTTATCGTTGATGAAGTGCCTTTCGCTTTCGGTTAAACTGTATTTTTGATATAGTTGCTTATTTATTTCATCCACTGGTTTTGACCAGTCAATGTCTGAATGTTTGGTAAAATCTTGCAAAGGAACAAGTTTATATGTAGTTGTAGAATGTTGTGTTACTTTCAAAATCCCAATTAGGACACGAAAGAACTTTGTTTTAATATATTTAATTAGATTTTCGGCTTCAGTTTTGCTTTCAAAATTCCCTATGCGCAAAAAAGTCTCCGTTGAAATTTGACCTGGCGTGCCAAATTACCGGACCCATATGCATAAGATATAAAAACCTTATACTTATCAATTGTTTCTTTCCCCAAAGGTATCGGATACTCTCGTGGTATAAATCTAGATACTCTTTTTTTCTTATATAATCCTATTATCTCAATATCAGTCGCGGCCCCGCGCTTTGTGGCGACCGGTGGCAAGCCGTATTTTACTTGGTTGCTAAAGAAGTCGGTGCGTAAGCCGTACGGCTTAAGCACCGACACGATTTTTTGCATATTTTCAACCTCTAAATTGCTTGCTACTGCCTTAACCTTCTTAAATATTGATTTTAGGTCAGTAAACGGTATAAATAATCCTAAATTTTCTGCATCTAAATAGTCAACACGAGTAGATACTTCGTTGTCAACAGCATTAACTGTTATTTTAGCTGGACCTGAATATTTATTATCCCGTAAAAAATATCCTACTCCACCTTTTATATCTGTATTCGGAAATACCATATCTGACTTTGTAAACATTTCGAACACTCTTATATGCCTGTCCGAAAGCATTTCTTTAGTGAAATTACCTAAACCCTTACCAGCACCTGATGTCCATCTTGTTGGCATAATCAAAGTCTGCACATCAGAGACAGCTTTTGCTAGATCGGTAAACAAGTTATAGAGCGGACTTGCACTAGCATTTGATGAACCATCATCACGCTTACCATTATCGTTTTCTTGATATGGAGGATTTCCTACAACTACATCAAATTTCATTACTCCAAAAGCCTCCTGTACTTTTTTTACAACAATGTCTACATTTTTTCTCATTGTTTTTACAATATTGGGAATATATCGGATATTAGTTTCTATATCTTTGTAACCAACTAGAGTTCTTTTCGTAATTGTCTTTGCCATTGGCGTTTTCGCAATTACATAAACGTTTTTCTTTAATATTTTCTGAATGATATTATCCTCATCATTTTTTGTAATTTTACCTGCATTATCTTCGACAAATTGCATTTGTCGTTTATAAAATAGACTCGTCGCAATGAATAATGGATACAATCCTGTTTTTGAGTTTATCTCTAAAAACTTGCTGTCAGATTTATAAGCATCATCAGTATCAGCTTTTGTAACCCAATTTAATGCTGGGCTTCCGTCAATTATAGTACTAATAAAATTTTTATCATAAAAAGACAATCCACCTATTGTTGAGACCAGTTGCATGTTAACTACTCTCCATGGAGTTAAAACTGTCTCCTTGTCTGGATTCTTGAACGTTCCTATCAACATTGCTATTTTTTCAGCACGTTCTGTGTAATTTAAATCATCATACGATTTTGCGCGGCTTCTAATAATTCGTCCCGCTTCAATAAACACTTCTGGATCATAATACTTAGCTTGTTCTTTAAAAAGTGCTTTGGTGGCACCTGCCGGCATAAACTCTTTCCATGAAACCTCATCCACTTCATTCACAAATGTATCTATATCTATATCCTTTGCAATATCAACTTCCATACCAAAAATCATTAATGGAATTCGGATTGAAATTCCCCTTAAAATAGATATAGCATTTCGTCTTTCCTTCTTTGCTTGATTCTGCTGATCAATAGCAGCTTGCTCTTCAGGCGTGCGTTGTCGTTTTGCTTTTTTCTTAGCTTTTTCAGCTCGTTCGTATTCTTCGTCAGTTAGTCCTTGTTCATTTACATTAACTTTTTTTGCTCCTTTTGATGCTCCCGTTTTACCCACAATTCCTCTTAACTTTTCAAATAACTCAGCAGCTTCGGGGTTGATTGTTAATAAAGCATCTGAATACAAGCTATCATCATCGAAACCTGAACGAACAGCTTTCTCCGCATAAACTTTCTTTAACTGTGTAAGCATGCGATCAACACTGAATGACTTCATTTTATTACCCGTCATTCCAATAATAGGTAAAAAGTTTAACATTTTATCCATTTTGTCTTTCTGCTCTTGAGTATTTCGTTTTCCTACTCCAGAGTTAATGGAGGCAGATTCAGCCATTACCGTAAGGGCTCTATCAGGTGCAAAGTCAAATATGTAGGCATTTTTTTTTTGTCCTTGAACTTCATTGGAGTATGGTGTTTGGGCACGAAAGGCAGCTTGTAAATAGTTCATTGCTGAATTAGTATTGTTTAAAAAAACCACTGCAGTCCATTCCTTCACATTTACCCCTGTAGTCAGTTTACGGACTGTTAATGTAATCGTCTTAGTTTCCCACGGTTTATCACTAATTGCGTTTCGAACTCGGATTAAATCAGGGTCATGTTTAGTGATCTCATCGTCATCCTTGCCAACAACATCGATTATTTTATATTCTTTACCAAAAATCGGATGTTTCTCCATTAGTTCTTTCAATGCTTTTGCTGCACTTATCCCAGGGAGTAACCATAAAGAATGTCTTAACTCATTACGGTATTTTTTTGTTGAAAAAGGGTAATTCGTCTTTGATTCTTTTACAATTTCATTTAAAAAACCATAAACATCCGATTCATGTTCAAAAGATCCGTTCTCTTTTACACGAAAAAACTCTTTAAAATTAAAAGCTTTGTTACTATCAGAATACTTCTCTTTATTGCCCATTTCAAAAGTAAACATGTTGACTTTTGGTAAGGATTCATAGGGATTTGGAAGTTCCGGTTTTTCAACAGACCAGCGTAGTTTTGCTTCTTGTTCCATGACATAGTCCCAAGTAAAAACCTGTTCTTCAGAATATTGATCAAGTATGTTAAATGGTGTACCCGAAAGCTCAAGTATTTTAGTATTTTCTTTCGCCACGGCTTTTTCAACATTTTGAGCCAATTCAGTCTGAGTGCCTTCATGGGCTTCATCAAAAACTATTAAGTCCCAATCAGTAGAGAAAACCAATTCATTTTTTTCCCCTTGTTTACCTCCAACTTGTTCAGAACCTCGTAGATCTTGAATACTAGCAAAATAAACAAACTTTTCATTATTTGAAATTAAACTATGAATGCTCTCTCCTTTTTTTGACCCATATCTATAACCCGCTTTTTCCATTTCAAGTTTAGTAAAATCATCATACCAAGAATCAGAAACAACTGGCCTGTGAGTTAAAATCAAGACCGATTTATACCCTTCGTCTTTAATTAATTGGTATGCTGATAAAGTTTTTCCGAAACGCATTTTTGCATTCCATAGCATACGATTCTTTGTCTTAAATACTTGCCTAGTTTGGTTAACTGCCGCTTTTTGTTCAGGTCGAAGAATAATTTTGCTTTTATCAATAACCGGTCCATCAATGACTTCGCGGTTTTCTTTAGCCGCCTCAATTGCCTTTTTTGCAACTTCAAGGCTTACTTTCCACCATTCATTGCCCTTAACTGCTTTATTTTTTTTATATCCTGAACGTTTAAGAACCTCATGAACATCTTGATCTCTAAACCACGGATTTAGATTATCTCCAGGCCTAAATGCCAGTTCCACCCAATCAATTTTATAAGGAACACCTGAAGTCGTCATGTAGGAACTTATCCTGGAATCTGCTTGACTCTTTAGATATTCACTATTTGGTTGAAAATCAAATGGATTAAGACTGTTATCAGCTGTAGTATCACCTATTTTTTCAGAACCTGAATAGACACTCCAGTTTCCAGTGGAATTGTCAGCTGTTTGAACATAAACTATTTTTCTTTCGTTTGTTTGATATAACTCTGTTACTTCTGGATTTTCAAAATCATTTTTAACGTCATGACCAGAGTTAATAGAAATTTGTTTTAAGGACTGATGCAAAACCTGTAGTCTATTCAGAGCATCTTTTTGCAAATCATCGTAAGAAAAGTTTGTTAATGGCTCAGCAACAAGATTCTTTGATACCAGTTCATCTTCAAACTTGTTTGCTTGTTCGATTGCTTTTTCAAAATCTCCTTGTATATAAAAGTCTTCAATATATTTTGCTCGATCATAGTACTTCTGCTTTAGATCCCAATCTAGAAGTAGAAATTCAAAATTAGTTGTATATGATCTGTTTGCAACCAGACTCATACTTATCTCACTCCTTTATCGAAAAATTCCATTCTATTAGTATCCCAATTCATTATTTTGACTCTTATTCCCGATTTAATAATCCATTTTTCTTCAGGCTCCTCATCTTCAAACAAGGACATTTGGTTAACAACAACTTTTTCCCTCTTTTCAGTCAATGGAATGGTGTATTTCAGTCCATCCATTTGAAAAACGTTATAGCTAATAATTTCAGCTATATCCTCAAATAAACCGTACAATGGTTCTTCCAACCATTTTTCAACATAATAATCTCTGTAGGTATAAAGTAAGTTTTCACGTGCCAATAACAATGAATCCCCATTCCATTCAAAGCCATAACTCGCTTTGTAGGACTCTACGACAAGACGTTGCCATTCTGCTTTATCTGAGACTTCTTCATTAATACGTCTCAACTTACGATCAACGAATCCGACACGATCAGAAAGCGCAACGATTTTACCTGTTTCCATATCATAACGAGTCGTCATATAGGGCGCTTCTCCACAAGCAATCTCCAACCATTTTCGCTTGGCGTATGTTTCGAGATCGTCATTTAAAAAACTCTTATCCACTTCATCATTTTGCTTTTTTACGATCCACGTAGGAGTGAAAACTTCAGCTTTTGATTTAGTCCGCTCTTTTTGCACAAGTTTTGATTTAACTGCCCTAGGCTTAATGATATTACCCATTTGACCAGTTACTAGTTCTGGCTTCATTTGTGCAGTAGCTGAATATGCTTTTACGCCATATCTGATATAATTTTCGTTCGCCCAAATAATATTTTTCGTTTTCTTAGGGGTTGTCTTTGTTCTATCAATTAGGAGGACATTTAGAATATTTGGCATATCCTCACGAATGATATTTTCAAGAATATCAGAGGAAAGTTGTTCTTCTAGGGTGTCATAACTTTCATTGGCATTTACAAACTTATTTTTCTCATTGCTACCCAATACCTTGCCCCTCCTATATTATTATTCTTAGAATATATTATATCACGTTAATTTACGATAATCCTTACTCAACTTGATTTTTTCAACAATTATTATACTTTTTATTCTGAAATCAAGTAAAATCTTTTTGGCTATAACTACATGCGAAAAAAGCTAGTAATAATAGATTTTGGAATAATCACTACTAGTCTCAATAATCTATATAACCCACACTTTCCTCCAGGCAGCCTTAATGATATGATTGCGCAATTTATTGTTATCATCTTTTCAAGCTCTTGTCCTAAAGCTAGTGGTTCAATCCTTTTTAAGTATTTACATAGGTGCTGGCACTGAGCTACTACAGTCGAGTAGTTGGCTTTATTCTGCACTATTTTAAATTTTATTTTCTATATCCAAGCACATAAAAAGCTCTTCACCTAATTAAGGCTCAGAGCTTTCAGTTTATTTTCACTATTTTCTATTTGTTTGACAAAATCATCATAGTCATTATAATCCTGGGGAATACCAAATCTATAAGTGAACAATTCTCCACCAAATCCAGCCATATTCCCCAGTTTTTGATATCCAGATTCAAACTGACTTGGCTGCAAAAATCCGCCCTTTTCTGAACGCATGAGATGAATATACGTTGCTAATTGATTATAGTCATTTCGTTTATCAAGATTTCGTTTATACTTTGTATCAATTGGAATACCATCACATTCAAAATCCGGATAACGGTGTTGTTGAGCATCATTACCCAACCGACTAAAAAAGTTTAAAGTCGCTAAATCACTTCGTCTTCCATAATGTTTCCACCCTGTAATCTTCCAAATATATTCTTCCCAAAGCCAAGCAACATCAATAATAATGCCATGAACTTTAGTCTCACCATTTCCAAAACCACTTTTATCTTCATTTAGAATCTGAATACACAATCGTTGTAGAGCCGCATATTCCGTAAAATAACCATGTTTCACTCGCTTGACCCTATTTTCTTGGACCACTCGCTGTCTATCAAAACGAGAATAGTTACCCGTAATCCTTTTAATCGTTCTCACTGACTCCCTAGTATCTTCGTTTACCAGTATAAAATCATAAGCAAGTTGAATTTTTTCAATCGTATGTCTAATTAACTCTGTCATGTTATTATCATAGCTAAACTCACGTGTACGATAAGCTACTTTACCAGTAAAAGGAACATTTCCTTTAATATGGCGACTAATCTCAATTGGTCCTTTGATGTTAGCATCATCATATTTCTTGTTGACGTATTCTTTGTAAACACCCTTTGATAAGGCTCTATTTAAATAATACGGAAATAGAAATACCAGTAAATCGTAGTAAGACATCTCATTTGATAAACCAAGTTTGCTATTCACTACATTGTAATTTAGGACTCTTTGCAGCATATAACGCAAAAAATAATCTTCTTCATTAGTTTGACTAAAACGGGAATTTATCCTTAACTCATCATTGCCATCACTAAGGATTCCAACAATGTTGCAAGTTCGTGTTGCGTCATTTTTCTGAGTAAAAATAAAATTGTCACCATTCAAGTCAACTGATTGTGAGAGTTGCTCTGGAAAAACAAGAAAGTTCTCTTTTTCAAGAACAGATAAGTCCTTATTCGCCAGTTTGGTCACTATCGGATGGTCTGACAACTCATCAATGGACGAGTTATCTTTGACAGGAACTAGTTTTACCATAAACTAGTCCTCCTCTGGCATAGCGAAATAAGCATCTTCCAAGTATTTTAATTTTCTTTCCGACTCATGTTCACCTCTGAAGTAGTCAGTCAACAATGGAAATAATTTATTATCCCACAATGCTCTAATGGCCTCACTAGAAGTGCCCTCTTCATCAATCGTTAAAAAGTAACTTGCACCAATTTGATAATCTTTCGTTAGACCACCTTTAGTTTTGTCGATTATTGCCTCATTTATACGAGTCATCAAAGCCTTAGTTTCATCATTCTTCAGCATACTATTGGCCGACTGTTCAGCACTTATTTCTATAAAGGTGAAACGACGGCGCATAGCAAAGTCAAAAGTATCCACCGAGCGATCAATATCATTCATAGTTCCTATGATATAAACATTTTGGGGAATAAAGAACTTTTCGTCTTGATCTTCATGCAGGTTTGAATATTGGGTCAAAACACCACCTCTTAGACCACGATAACCTGGATCTAAAGAGAAAAAGAGCTCTCCAAAAATTTTGCTTATTTCACCTCGATTTATCTCATCGATAATAAAAACATAAGGTTTAGTATTTCCGACTAGGGTGTCATCTGTCAATTTATGCTTAAGATATTTGTCATCAGCTCGCTCACAAAAAGCTTTAAATATACCAGGCTCTAGCTCAAAACCAACTTCTATCCCTGTGCTGGTTGGTCTAAGTCCTTCAACAAAATCGGTATAATCATAGCTCGGATGAAATTGGACAAAACCTAGTTGTTTACT
Source organism: Bavariicoccus seileri WCC 4188 (assembly GCF_000421665.1). Classification (GTDB taxonomy): domain Bacteria; phylum Bacillota; class Bacilli; order Lactobacillales; family Aerococcaceae; genus Bavariicoccus; species Bavariicoccus seileri. The sequence continues at coordinate 12,892 of NZ_ATXL01000015.1, forward strand.
CTCCTCAACCGTTAGATTCTCAATATCAGCAGTTCTACCACTAGAAATTATACATGTGGCGATTTGTTGTGCGAGATATGTCTTTCCAGTACCCGGAGCACCACGAAGGACAATATTTTTTGCTTGCAATAGCAGATTATTATACTCATTCAGATGTGAGACATCTTCTTGACTGCCAGTCTCTGATAATTGCTTATCTTTCTCACTTGATTGCAAAACTGCATTTCTGAAACGCCAAAGAACGGGGGACAATAGCTTTCCATCTAACTCGGTATGACGTTTCGATATAGCAGTGGTAATGTCAAAGTTTTGCTTGTAAACACCACCAATCTCTTCAAGAGCTACTAGTTTTCCCCAAACCGTTTTCTGATCCTTATTCATATTTATGCCAGAAAAAATTGGTTTTTCCGAATAAGCACACAACAATTTCATCACGATTGCTGGCCGACTATAAAAAGAATTCTTCTTTGTGAACGATATATCGTTGAAAGACTGTAAAATTCCGGATGTAATAATTTCTATGAGATCAGTCTTAAGAGAAGAGAACTTTGTTTGTACTTCAGACTCTGGGATTGACTGGTTGTTCTGGTTAAAATAGGTGCCACTCTTATTATTCCAATAAATACCAAACTTTCTTGCGTTCCCCCCACGAATACCTAAATACATATCAGCGTACTTTCCATATTCAAGTTCATAGCAAAACGATTTGCTTTGGGCTCCTTTCCCTGCGACGTACTCATCTATAGTCATATCACGTAGTCTTTCAAGAGGCCACTCATTCAAAAAGTCATTAACTAAAGATTGATTTTTCTCATTCCAAATTTTTGCTTCTTGTAACAAGCTCTCTTTCCTTTCGAGATACCATCGAGAAAATCCCTCAAGGCTAACATCAATAATCGCTTTTTCAACTACCATCAACAACCACTCCATCCACGATTTATTATATAACTTAATTCTAACACAGCTGCTGGATATATGTTGCTAATGAGTTAAAGGACTTTCTGATTAATGGCATTACCTGATTTTACATATTAAATCGTTCCAAAAAAACTTAATTTATGTATTGGTCTATTCTAAATGGTCCTATTATTTTCTTACACCTTTGTCAATCAATTTACCGACGGTCCCATATGACAGGAACAAAAATAGTTGGGATTGTCATTTGTACCATACTTGTAGCAGTTGGACTATTAGGAGTTTTTGCTTACATGAAGAAGAATTAAACATTGACATTCCCAATTTAGAATTATTGGGTGTGACTAAGCTTCCTGGAAGTATTTTAACTCACACTCACAATTTATGAATATTTATAAAATCTAAACCTACGAATACAAAAAAAGAAACGCCGAAGCGTTTACCAAAGTGATTTTAGAGTAACAACACTATTTGACGTAGAACCGGTTGGGAAAAGGTAATTTGCCTAAAAGTGGTAATATCGTCTTTTTTGACTGGGATGGTGATTCTGTTAGCGACCATGTAGGAATTGTTGAGAAAGTAGAAAATAACATTGTTTACACAATTGAAAGTAATTCAGGAGACAAAATTGCTAAACTAAGTTATGAAAAAAACAGTCCTTATATCATGGGATATGGGACACCATAATCAAATTCTTTGATACATTAAAATACAATCTTCATGAAATAAAATAAAAAAGCTCTTATCTCCACAAATATTTTAGAGGTAAGAGCTAATTCTAATAACTGTCTTTTAATTATTAACTTCTTAATCCCTTTCCTTTATCTACTAAATAATAACAAATTGCATAAAGAACGATGATAAAAAGGATTAATATTGTAATTGAAACCATAATTGGTACATCTGTCGTTCCAAGAAATCCATAACGAAATCCTGAAATCATATAAACAATTGGATTAATTTTCGATACTGCCTGCCAGAATGGCGGCAACATTGAAATGGCGTAAAATACACCACCTAAATAAGTTAATGGCTGTAAAACAAATGTTGGTACAATTGAAACATCATCATAAGATTGTGCAAAAACACCATTAATTAAGCCTGCTAATGAAAATAAAATTGCAGTCATCAATAATGTAATCACCACAATAAACCATGAATAAACATGAAGTGGAACAAAAAATAGAGAAATGACTGTAACCAATGTCCCAACTAAGATACTCCTACCCAGTCCACCAATAACAAATCCCCAAATAATAACATGTGTGGGTACAGGTGCAACTAATAGCTCTTCAATATTCTTTTGGAATTTTTGAGAAAAGAAAGAGGAAGAAACATTTGCGTAAGAACTTGTGATTGCAGACATCATAATTAAACCTGGTACAATAAATTCCATATAGGAGAAGCCGCCCATATCACCAATACGACCACCAATCATTTTTCCAAAAATAACAAAATATAATGAGGTCGTAATAACAGGAGGCACTAAAGTTTGTACCCATATCCGTAGGTAACGGTTGGTTTCCTTAACTGCTAAGCTTTTAAGTGCTGTAAAGTAGATACTAAACATTTTTCTCCTCCTTTTGATGTTTGTCTTCGGTAATTTTTAAGAACAACTCTTCCAATCTATTTGATTTATTGCGCATAGAAAGAACCTTGATATTTTGCTGATTGAGCTGCTCAAAAATATTATTAACTCCCTGATTTCGTTCAACTTCTATAGCAAGTGTTAGATCATCTTCAAAAAAGTGCTTATAACCTTTTATCACAGGCTTTTTGTCGTGGCTATCTAAATCAAAAATGAAAGTCTCATATTGTAGTTTTGATAGAAGTGCTTTCATACTTGTATTCTCAATTAGCTCACCTGATTGAATAATTCCAATGTTACGACAAAGCATCTCTGCTTCTTCTAAATAATGAGTTGTAAGAATGATTGTTGTGCCACTTTCATTTAACTCTTTTAAAAATGCCCACATTTCTCTTCTAAGCTCAATGTCCACTCCAGCAGTTGGTTCATCAAGAATTAGCAGACGTGGCTCGTGCATTAATGCTCGAGCTATCATAAGTCTTCGTTTCATCCCTCCAGATAACATACGGGCACGAACGTTTCTTTTCTCCCATAAATTGGACTGCTTCAAATACTTTTCACTACGTTTCAGTGCCTCTTTTCTTGAGACACCATAATATCCTGCTTGATTTACTACAATTTGTTGAACCGTTTCAAACGGATTAAAATTAAATTCCTGTGGCACAAGACCAATCTGTTGCTTTGCTCGCTCTAAATCATTATCAATATCATAATCAAAAACCTTTACTTGACCAGCAGTCTTATTAACAAGTGAGGTAATAATTCCATTTGTTGTTGATTTTCCAGCACCGTTTGGACCTAGCAGTGCATAAAAATCTCCTTCTTCTACAGTTAAATCAATACCACGCAGCGCCTCAACACCGGTCGCATATACTTTTTTTAAGCCTTTTAAATCTAGTGCATAGCTCATTTACTCATTACCTCCTTACTCATATTTCTTTTGTCAAAAAACAAATGCAGTCAAGGTGCAACTGCATTTGCGACAAACTATTTTCTGTCTTCTTTAGCTTTAGATTCTCTTTTTTTAGCTAAAACATATAGAACCACAACAATTATAACAAAATTTACAAATATACTAACATTTATTTGATAGTTTAATAGTTTGGCAGCGAGGAAAGCTCCCAAGATACCAGCAAGTCTTGCCAGCGCTCCTTTTTCTTCTGTCATCTATTTAATCCCTTCATCATTAAATCAGTTAGAGGCGAGCATTTGGGCAATTATCTGGTAATTTTTATTTCCTCCAGATAAATTATAGACTTCTTTAAATCCTTCGTTTAACAGGATATTTTGAGCAGCATTTCCAGTTACGCCCTTATTGCAATACGTGATTGTTGTTACATTTTTATCTAGTTCCGCCACTCTATCACGTATTTCTGCTAATGGAATATGGATAGCCCCTTTAACACAAGAAATTTCATATTGTTTTTTGGAACGAGTATCAACAATTTGCAATTGTTCTCCACTTGCTTGTCGCTCAATCAATTCAGCTGGGGTCATTAAAGGTGTTCCATTGCTTATTGCATTATCTAACGCCATTCCAGTATAAAGAACGGGGTCTTTCGTTGTCGCAAATGGTGGTGCATAAGCAAGGTCTAAATGGAACAAATCTTCTGCTACTGCACCAAATGAAATTGCAGTGGCAATTACGTCGATTCGTTTATCTACACCTTGCTCTCCAATAATCTGAGCCCCAAGAATTCTCCCGCTACTTTTATCTGCTAAAGCTTTGATTGTCAGCTCTTTTCCACCTAAGTAGTCCGCATGATCTGGCTTAATATTATAAAGAATAGCTGTCTCTAATCCTTCTAATTGAGCTTCTTTTTCTGTTAAACCAGTATATGCAACCGCTAAATCAAAAACTCGAACAATACCCGTTCCTAAAATACCACGATGTTCCAGTGTTCCTCCAGTGATGATATCACCAGCAATTCTACCCATCTTATTAGCAGTTGATCCAAGTGGACGATATATTGGTTTATCTGTAATGACAGAATAGCTCTCAGCAACATCTCCTACCGCATAAATATGTGGTACCGTTGTCTGCATTTTCTTATTCACTTTAATCGCACCAGATTTTCCCAATTGAATAGTTGTCGATTGAATAAGTGAAGTATTCGGAGTAACACCAGCTGCAAGAATGACTAAATCCGATTTGATTGTTTGCTCTTGATTGGTTGCTAATTCAGTAATATAGCCATCCTTCTCTATTACTTTTGTGATTGTTGTATTCAGTTGGAGCTTAACATGATTCTTTTCAAGCTCCTTTTGGACACGATAAGCCATATCAGCATCCATTTGTTTCATGACTTGATTGCCACGTTGAATAATAGTTACCTCTATTCCTTTATGAACCAATTGCTCTGCCATTTCTAATCCAATAAAGCCTGCACCAATAATAGTAGCTTGTTGTGGCTTTTCTTTTTCAATAAATGAGTGAATGGCAGCAGCATCTTGAATAGTACGAACATGAAAAAGATTTCTATTAGCTTGCTTTGCTTTAAAAATCTCTGGCACAATCGGTTTGGCTCCTGTTGCTAAAACCAATTCATCATAGGATTCGGTTTTCTTCTCCTTTGTTTGAAGATTCTCAACCTCAAGCGTTTGAGTTTCAGGATGAATAGCTGTCACTCGATGCTCTGTAAAAATATCTACATTATAACGCTTTTTAAACCATGCAGCATTTCTAGGGGTCAACTTATCTAACTCTTCAACTTCTTCTCCTATATAATAAGGAATCCCGCAAATTGAATAGGAAATATCCTTGTCTTGGTCGTAGACAACAATCTCTGCTTCCTCTGTATTTCGTCTAGCCTTTGCAGCCACACTTGTCCCAGCTGCTACTGAACCAATAATCACAATTTTCATAAAGATGCCTCATTCCTTTTTTAAGTTTGCTTAAAATATTTTTGCTTAAATTTCAATGCTACATTTACTAAACCAATCAAAACCGGAACTTCCACTAGTGGACCAATTACTGCTGCAAAGGCTTCCCCTGAATTAATACCAAATACGCCAACTGCTACCGCAATTGCTAATTCAAAATTATTGCTCGCTGCGGTAAACGATAATGAAGCTGCAATTGGATAACTGGTTCCCATACGTTTAGAAATAAAGAATGAAACAAAGAACATAAGGACAAAATAAATGAGTAATGGAATGGCAATCCTTACTACATCCATTGGAAGTTCAATGACTTTTTCTCCTTTAACGGAGAACATCACAACAATTGTAAATAATAAGGCAACCAATGTAATTGGACTAATTTTAGGAATGAATTTTTCTTCATACCATTTCTTTCCTTTTTTCTTTATTAGAATCCAACGAGATAAAAAGCCTGCAATGAAAGGAATACCTAAATAAATGAAAACACTTGTTGCAATCTCACCCATTCCAATTGAAACAGCATGCGTTTCTAAGCCTAACCATCCCGGAATAACTGTCACAAAAATATAGGCAAACACTGAATAAAAGATAATTTGAAAAATGGAATTGAACGCCACTAATCCTGCCGTATACTCATTGTCCGCTTGAGCTAAGTTACTCCACACAATTACCATTGCAATACAACGAGCCAGACCAATCATAATTAACCCCACCATATATTCAGGATAATCATGTAAAAAGACAACAGCTAAAATAAACATTAAAATGGGACCGACAATCCAGTTTTGGAAAAGTGATAATAATAAAACCTTCCAATCTTTAAAGACACGCCACATCTCTTCATATTTCACCTTAGCTAACGGTGGATACATCATTAATATCAAGCCTATCGCAATAGGTATAGAAGTTGTTCCAACTTCCAGTTTATTTATTCCTGTCACAACCTCTGGTACAAAATAACCTAATCCAATACCAAAGCCCATTGCAAGAAAAATCCAGAGGGTTAAATAACGATCCAATAATGATAATTTTTTTGTTACACCTGCCACAATCAACATCTCCAAGTAATAAATTTAGTCTTCTTAAACTAGCTTCTTAACGATTGAGGTAACTCATTCTTTTGAAACCATCCAACTGTACTATTCGCAACTTTAACTAATAGCAACATGACTGGTACTTCAACCAATACGCCCACTACTGTTGCTAATGTTGCCCCTGACTGTAAACCAAATAGTGAGATGGCTACTGCTACAGATAATTCAAAGAAATTACTAGCTCCAACCATGCCTGCCGGAGCAGCAATCGAATGAGGCAACTTCCAAAAGCGAGCCCATGTATACGCAATAGCAAAAATAAATAGTGTTTGAATGGTTAGCGGAATTGCAATCAAAAGAATGTGCAGTGGATTATTCAAGATTCTTTCACCTTGAAAAGAAAAAATAATCACTAGCGTTAAGAGCAGCCCAATAATCGTAACCTTATCAATTTTTTTTAGAAATACTGTTTCAAAATAATGAAGTCCTTTATTTTTTATGATGAATGTTCGAGTGACAACACCTAAAAGAAGTGGAATCACTACGAATAAAACAGTCGACAAAATCAATGTATTAATTGGAACAGCTACATTTCCAGCACCTAATAAAACAGCAACGATTGGCGCATACAACACTAAAATAATTAAATCATTAATCGCAACTTGAACCAATGTATAAGCTGGATCTCCTTTAGTTAAGTAACTCCAAACAAAGACCATTGCAGTACAAGGTGCCGCACCTAACAATACTGCTCCTGCGACATATTCTTTGGCTAAATCATTTGGGATAATCCCTTTAAATACAACGAAAAAGAAAAAAGCTGAAATGGCGTACATTGTAAATGGTTTAATTAACCAATTCACTGTACAGGTTACAATCAAACCTTTAGGTTTCTTAGCTGCATTGACAATACTAGTAAAATCTATTTTCAACATCATCGGATAGATCATCAACCAAATTAAGATTGCTGTTGGAATAGATACTTGATAATACTCGAATTTCCCTAAAGTTGCTGGAACAGCTGGCAAATATTTTCCAATTAAAACACCCGTAACCATACACAAAGCCACCCAAAGCGTTAAATATTTTTCAAATATTCCCAATCCTTTTTGTTCTTCTTTTTCCATCATCATCTTCCTCCATCATAAAATTCAAATAAGTGCATGATAGATAGAAAAATTTCTATCTATCAATTAAAAAAATAAAATGCTTCTAATTCAATATATTGTGTAGTGCTTCTCCAGAGATTTCTTCTGCATGCCATTCTACAACCCCATAATGATTATTAGATAATTCTGCTACTTTATCAATCCAAGTATTTTCATTTTGTGCTCGGGCTAGTAACATTGGATTTGTTGTACCACTTGTTAACATACTGTTATTCACGACCCACCATGTATGAGCAATGCCTGCTCGATCCAAGTCTTCCTGTAGTCGCATAGATTCATAAACAGGTGTTGTTTCAGGTAAAGTGACCATGACCACTTCGGTTTCTTTTCCATCTTGCAAACGAGGTAAGAGACGTTTCACTGATTCTGGTACTTCACCAGATGTCCGCTCTACTTCTTTATGGTAGCTTTGGGTAGAATCAAGTAATAGTAATGTATGTCCTGTTGGTGCGGTGTCAATAACTACCACATCACAATCGGCATCATCCACAATCTCTGCAAAAGCTCTGAATACAGCGATTTCTTGTGTACAAGGCGAACGTAAATCTTCTTCTACATAAGCAACATCATCTGGTGACATCGTTTCACGAGCCTTGCTTAATACTTCTTCTGTATAATCTGCTAATTCCTTGTCCTCATCGATATGACTCACCTTGATTTGATCGGATTCAGAAATCACAAATTGTAAATGAGCAGCTGGATCGGTTGTAGCCAAATGAACTTTCTTGCCTTTATCTGCTAAACCAGTGGCAATTGCCGCAGCAATAGTCGTTTTCCCAACGCCACCTTTCCCCATTGTAAAAATCACTTTTTTACCAGATTGATGCAACTCATTCACGATGTCTTTCAATCTAGGAAATGCTCTTGGTGTGACTATTTCAGTTAAAAAGTCACCTTGATTGGATTTCAACAATTGGCGTAGATTTTCAACACCAGTCACATTGTAAGAACGTAAAGGAATACTGTACTCAGGAAAAGCTTTCAAACTATCTGGCATTTGTGCCAACGCTTCTTGTTGTCCATCATAAATCAATTGAGATACTTTATCTGTTGCTTCCTCTAAGACGCCATTCACTAATAAAACTTGATTTTCAATGCCTATCTCTTGTAATTCTTTAGAAGCTCGATCTGCTTCTAAAAGTGGTGCCTTTTGTGGTCTTGTTACAAGCATTAAAGTTGTTTTTGCTCCATCAGCTAATGTGGCTACAGCATGCTCATAAATTTCCTTTTTATCACCTAAACCAGATAATTGACCTAAGCAAGAAGCTCCTGTTGTATTTTCATCCATAAAATTACTCCATGCAGATGGTAACTGTAACATTCTTAACGTGTGACCTGTTGGTGCAGTATCAAAAATAATATAATCATACTTTTTCTCTGCTTCTGGATCAGTTAAAAAACCAGAAAATTCATTAAATGCAGCAATCTCTACTGTACAAGAACCAGATAATTGTTCCTCCATATTCGCTAAAGCAGAATCAGGTAGTTTCCCTCTAAATGGTCCTACAACACTTTCTTTATAGTCATCAGCTGCTGTTATAGGATCAAAATTTGCTACAGTTAATCCCGGAACTTCTGCAATTTCTTTCCCTTTATTTGTTAATTCTGTTTGAAAAACATCTTGTAAATTACTTGCTGGATCGGTACTGACTAACATAACTTTTTTCCCACTATCTGCTATATAAGTAGCAGTGCCACAAGCAGTCGTTGTTTTACCAACACCTCCCTTTCCTGTAAAAAATAGATACTTTGTTAATGGTAACTGATCTGGTAGGTACAATTTCATGTTTAGTTTCCTCCTTTAAATTTAACATCATCATTCTAAGCAGTTGTTACTTTCTTTGTAGCTATTACTCTCCCTTTACCCTCACAAGAACATGCAGCATTATCAATCGTATGACAAATACAGTCATCTGTGTTTTGAATGATTTTTTGAATGATACCAGATAATACTTTCATATTCTCCGCATTCAATGAATAGTTGTGCCATGTCCCTGATTTTCTGGCTTGAACAATCCCTGCATTCATTAACACTTTCATGTGATGGGAATGTGTTGGTTGCGTAAATTCAAAATGCTCTAATAAATCACATGCACAACGCTCACCACAAGAGACCATATCCACAATTTGAACTCTTTTTGGGTCTCCTAATGCTTTAAAAACTTTTGCTGTTAATTCATAATCCATCTTTCATCCCTTTATACATAGAAGTTCTTCTATATAATATAGATGTCCATCTATCTATTGTCAATAGATTCTGTCTCACTTAATAAAAAAGCCTATGAGAATCTCTTCTCATAAGCTTTAGTTTCTTCGTTTTAGCAACATCCAGATGATGGAGAGCAGCAACTATTTGATTGTTCTTCTTTCTTATCCTCTGAGAAATTAACACCAGTATAGACACTAAACTCCTCATTTGACGGATAACCAGCCATTTTCACAATCTCACCATCTAATAAAACAACTGGTAGTATGTCAGGTCCTTTAGACTGTAACAACTCCCCAATTTTTTCATTTTCTACGAATGCCGCAGGATTACCTGTTAAATTAAAACGCTCTACTTGTACACCATCGGCTTTTTCCAATGTTTGAATAATAGAGGAAACTCGAAGCAATTCTGTATCTACTCCGGGACCACAAACTCCTGTGTCACAACACATTGCTGGTTCGTACAACGATACTTTACTCATTTTAAATAACTCCTTCTTTTTGTTTTGTATTCAATATCTGATGTATTAATTCTTGAAATTCTTCAATGTTCTCTGTTACCAGAGAATAATATTGCCATTTGCCTTCTTTACGTGCGGTTACTACTCCCGCCTCAATTAAAACCTTCATATGATGTGATAGTGTCGGCTGAGTAAAATCAAAATTATCCAAAATATCACATGCACACTTTTCACCAGTTGAAATCATATCTAATATTTGAAGTCTATTAGGCTCTGCAATTGCCTTCATAATTTTTGATAATCCTAAATAATCCATATTCTCACCTCCACATAGATATTCATCTATATTTAATATAGATGAATATCTATGTTTTGTCAATGAGTAGTTATATTCTATCGTAAACTATAAAATATCTCTTAAAGCATCTCCTGAAATATCCTCAGCTTTCCATTCAATCACTGCGTAATGATTGTTAGACAGCTCTGCTACCTTTTGAATAGCATAAACTTCCTCAGATACTTTATCTGTTGCTTCTTACAGTACCCCATTAATAATTAATGCTTGATTTTTAATCCCCATTTCTTCCAATTCTTTTGAAGCTCTATCCGCTTCTAATAAAGACGTTTTTTGTGGTCTCGTTACCAACATCAGCGTCGTTTTCTGACCGTCAATTAAGGTTTTAACAGCCAGATCATACATTTCATTTTTGTCTACAGCACCTGATAATTGGCCTAAAGGAGCAGTTGCGGTCTCATTCTCATCTAAATAATTATTCCAAGCAGAAGGTAATTGAAGCATTTTCAGAGTATGACCTGTTGGGGCAGTATCAAAAATAATATGATCAAATTTTGTAGAGGCTCCTTTATCCGTTAAAAAATTGGTAAATTAATTAAATGAGGCTATCTCTACAGTACAAGAGCCTGACAATTGTTCTTCCATATTTTCCAAAACTTAATCTGGCAATTTACCACTATAAGGTCCTACAATACTTTCTTTATAGTCATTAGCCGCCTCCACAGGGTCAAAGTTAGCGACAACTAAACCTTCTACATTAGGAATTTTAGTCCCTTTATTTGATAGTTCTAATTCAAAGACATCCTGCAAATTGCTTGCTGGGTCGGTACTAACCAACATGACTTGTTTCCCTTTGTCAGCTAGATAAGTTGCTGTAGCACTAGCTGTAGAAGTTTTCCCAAAGCCTCCTTTACCTGTGAAAAATAGATATTTCGTTAAATGAATGTCCTATGGTTGATACATTTCCATGATATTTCCTCCTAAATTTTTATTCATTTACACCTGTAAAATTTTCAAATCGCCGATTGTAAAATTAAGCTAGACAACTAAAAAAGTCATTTGTGCTACACTCAAGATAGTTCCGACTAAAGAATTATAAGGAGTGAGTACAAATGACCTGCACTCATCTTACTACACATGAACTAGTATTAATAGAATCTTATGCAAAAATCAACCAATCGGTTGCTTGGACTGCTCAATTGCTCAAAAGGTCAAGGCAAACAATCCATAAGGTCTATCTCTTCTTGAAAAAGGGAAGTACAGCACTAGACTACTATAGGCAATACAAGGAAAATAAAAAGAATTGTGGTCGCCATTTAACTCGTTTACCTGAAAGTCAAAAGAAATATGTTCAAAAAATGGTGGCTCAAGAGAGGACACCTGATGTCATCGTTGGCCGTGAAGATCACCCAATTGCCTGTTCTGTTCGGACACTCTATCGCCTATTTGATCGAGAAATATTTAACCGATCTGAGTTACCCATGAAGGGTAAACGCAAACCGAATGGTCATCAAGAAAAACGTGGTAAACAGGCCTTTCGCCGCTCGATTCATGAGAGGGACAATGACCACCACTTTTCGCAAGAGTTTGGCCACTTAGAAGGCGACACCATCGTTGGTCATAAACACAAAAGTGCTGTTATAACGTTAGTAGAACGGCTCTCTAAAGTGATTATCACCTTAAAACCCGTAGGGCGAAAAGCTTTAGACATTGAAAACAGATTGAATAAGTGGTTTGAATCAGTCCCAAAAAATTTATTTAAGTCAATCACTTTTGATTGTGGAAAAGAATTTTCAAACTGGAAACAAATCAGCAATCAAAACGATATTGATATCTATTTTGCAGACCCTGGCACGCCCTCTCAACGTGGATTAAACGAAAACTCTAATGGTCCATTGCGTAGAGATGGTTTACCAAAAGAAATGGACTTCAATAAAGTAGATGAGTCCTTTATTCAAGCTGTTGCGACTAAACGGAATCATATTCCCAGAAAATCATTAAACTACCGAACACCAATTGAAGTATTCTTGAGTGATATAGATGATCAAGAGTTGTCCAACTTAATTTGACAAATGAAAAATAATAAACATTATTCTCCTAATTCAAATATTTATCGTTGCAAACGTGTAGACCACAAGGATTCAAGGTAACTCGTTTTGTCTACAAGTGTTATTGGTTTTGTTGTTAAGGTACTAAAAAGGATACCAAAATTATAGCATTCAAAAAAAGAACTAGTTAAGATCATTACTACAACAACCAAAACTAGTTCTTTAATTTATACTACCCCACTGACCCTTCCATCTCATAACTAATCAGTCGGTTGAGTTCAACGGCATATTCCATTGGTAATTCCTTCGTAAACGGCTCCACAAATCCCATAATAATCATCTCAGTTGCCTCTGATTCACTAATCCCACGCGACATCAGATAAAACAACTGTTCTTCCGATATCTTCGACACCTTCGCTTCATGTTCCAGCGTCGCCTTACTATTATGGATTTCATTAAACGGAATGGTATCCGATTTAGACAACTCATCCATAATAATCGTATCACACTCAATATGAGACGCACTATACTCAGCTGCTTTGTCAAAGGTCACTTGACCACGGTAATTCACTTCTCCGCCATCTTTACTAATCGACTTAGAAACCACCGAACTCGAGGTATGTGGTGCATTATGAATCATCTTACACCCGGTATCTTGGACTTGATTCTTACCCGCAAAGGCTACTGACAGCATCGTTCCACGGGCACCTTCTCCTTCAAGAAACACACTAGGGTATTTCATCGTCGTCTTAGCTCCTAGATTACCGTCTACCCATTCAACTGTCGCATCTTTTGCCGCTCTAGCACGTTTCGTCACCAAATTGTAGACATTGTCAGACCAGTTTTGAATGGTCGTATACCGACAATAGCCACCTTCTTCAACAAAAATCTCAACAATAGCCGCATGTAAACTATTCTCAGAATAAGTTGGTGCTGTACATCCTTCAACGTAATGAATGCTGGCTCCTTCATCTACAATGATCAATGTCCGCTCAAATTGTCCCATCCCTGGGTCATTGATTCTAAAATAGGTTTGTAAAGGCACATCACATTTGACACCTTTAGGTACGTAAATAAATGTCCCACCAGACCAAACGGCCGAATTCAATGCTGCTAGTTTATTATCCGTTGGTGGTACCAATTTACCAAAGTACTTCTTAAGCAACTCAGGATATTCTTTTAAAGCCGAATCGGTATCGGTAAAGATGATTCCTAATTTATCGAATTCATCTTTCATATTGTGATACACCACTTCGGATTCAAATTGAGCGGCAGCTCCGGCTAGGTAGGCCCGTTCTGCTTCTGGAATCCCAATACGTTCAAAGGTATCTTTGATTTTATCCGGCACATCATCCCAACTTCTTGCTGGTTTATCCGTCGACCGTCTAAAATAGGTGATGTCATTAAAATCAATATCAGAAAGATCTGGTCCCCATTTTTGCATCGGTATTTTATCAAATACCTTGTACGATCTTAAGCGATAGTCCGTCATCCACTCGGGTTCTTTCTTAATCGCACTGATTTTTGCAACGACATCTTTTGACAGACCTTTCCCAGTATCGTAAAGCGATTTGACGTCCTCATGAAAACCATACTGATAATCATTTTTTACTGGAATCTCACTCATCTGTCTCATCCTCTCTTTCATCAATCACTGGCCCTTTTGGTTTATACTCCTCAATTGCTTTCCAACTCAACGTTGCACATTTGATTCGAGCCGGGAATTTCGCCACACCTGATAGAATAGCTGCATCGCCAAGATCGTTAGGATCACCGAGTTCTCCTTGAACCATCAAACTGAATTCTTGTGCTAAAAACTTTGCTTCTTCTATTGTTTTACCAATAATCACATCACACATCATGCTGGCACTTGCTTGGCTGATTGTACAACCGACACCTTCAAACCTTGCATCCGTGATGATGCCATCCGTTTCGACGAACTCAAAGGTCAAGGTATCCCCGCATGATGGATTATGCACCGTGACACGTGTCCCATTGTCATCTTCTCTTAACCCATGATGGTGCGGATGTTGTGCATGATCTAAGATCACTTGACGGTATAATTGTTCTAAATTAGATAAGCCCATTCCCAAAAAACTCCTTCACGACCGGTATCGTCTCTAAAAAGTGTTTCGCTTCTGCTGGTGTATTGTAAAAATAAAAACTTGCTCTGACACTTGAATCGATTCCTAAATGCCTCATCAAGGGTTGAGCACAGTGGTGACCGGCTCTGACTGCGATACCTTCCATGTCAAACGCTGTCGCAACATCATGTGGATGGATACCTGTGATATTGAAACTGAAAACGGCTGTTCGTTGGTCCGGTCCGTAGACCTCAATACCAGGTATAGTCTTTAATACGGGTAAGACCACATCAGTCAGTTTTTTTTCATAGCTAGCTATCTCTGTCATCCCCACTGACTGGAGATAATCGATAGCTGCCTTTATACCCACTGCCCCTGAAATATTTGGCGTCCCACCTTCTAAACGATAAGGTAAATCTGCAAAGGTCGATTGAAAATCGCCAACGGTTTGGATCATTTCTCCTCCAAACTCTTGGGGTGTCAGTTGATCCAATAAGTCAAATTTACCATACAAAATGCCTATACCAGTTGGTGCTAACATTTTATGCCCACTGAAGCAATAAAAATCACAATTGAGGTCGGTGACATCCACCGGCATATGTGGAACAGCTTGTGCCCCATCAACTACAATGTACCCTTTATTTTGGTGCATGACGTCCGCTAGTTTCCGTATTGGATTAACGGTCCCCAACACATTCGATGCATGTGTAATTGCTAGTAGTTTATCCTTAGGACCTAAGACGTGCTTAAAGGATTCAAGATCGATCCGGCCATCTTTAGTCATTGGAAGGTAAACAAGGTTAGCACCTGTTTCATGTGCCACCTGTTGCCAGGGAACCAGGTTAGAATGATGCTCCATTGGAGAGACGACAATATTATCGCCTGGTTTCAGAATCTTGCTTGCAAAACCTTTTGCTACCCAGTTTAGACTTTGCGTCGTCCCTTTTGTAAAGATGACCTCTTGTCGTTTGGAGGCATGAATAAAGTCTTTGACGGTATCCCTAGAATTCTCATAGGCTATTGTTGCCCGATTGGCCAGTGTATGGACACCGCGGTGGACATTAGCATTATCATGTTGGTAAAAAGCAGCTACACGCTCTAAGACACTGATTGGTTTCTGTGTTGTTGCGGCATTATCAAGATAAATCAATGGCTCGTCATTCACTCGTTGATTCAAAATCGGAAAATCTTTGCGGATAGTGGTTGGATCAATCTTCATCATATCCCAACTTTCTGTCAATCAACCGAATAAGCTCTTTCCGGATTCTTGCTACCGAAATGGAACTAATGACCTTTCCTAGAAAGCCCCTAATAACTAGGCGCTTTGCCATCTCTTCGCTTAGTCCTCTACTCTTTAAATAAAATAACTGCTCATCATCGATTTGACCAACACTGGCTGCGTGTCCTGCAGTCACGTCGTGCTCATCAATCAACAGAATCGGATTGGCGTCTCCTCTAGCTTGGTCAGATAACATCAACACACGACTTTCTTGTTGGGCATCCGACCCATGAGCTTTCTTCAAAATATGGCCGATTCCATTGAAAGTCAAGGTCGAGCGATCCATAATAACACCGTGCTGTAAGATATGTCCGACCGAATACGGAGCAATATTGGTCACACGAGTGTCGATCCCAACAATCTGCTTGCCACTCGAAATAGCGACAATATTGACATAGCTTTGACTGCCATAGCCAACAAGATCAGCGTCGAAATCACCAATCAAGTTGCCTTCTGTCATCTCACCGATTGCCCATTCAATCACAGCATCTTTTTCTAGATGAGAGCGTCTGTTCAAATAAATATGATTATGCGGTCCAAGATTATCTAAGGCTGTATATTGCACTTTAGCTCCACTGTTCAAAAGCAACTCGACCACAATATTAGCACTATTAGGCACATCTCCGACTGTTTCCCATTGCTCGATGTATTCGAACCGACTATTTTCTCCGGCAATAACCAGGACATGCTTATTGAAAGCTTGCTTTTGTGTACTATCTTGAATCAAACGAGCAACAATTGGTTGGTCTACTTCTACATTGGCCGGGACATAGATCACAATCCCAGAATTTAAATAAGCTCTATGGTAGGCTGTCAGATTATTTTCTGTAACTGGCACCCCTTTAGTCATCAAGTTGTCTTTAATCAGATCTGGATAAGCGGTCATTGCTTCAAAGAGATCCATCACCACTACACCTTGGTCGATCAAGGCTTGGTCTAACCCAACTGCGACAGTTTGATTGCCATACTGAATGATCTTAGCAGGCTCATTATCGTCAATGGTCATAGCAGGCTCAACAGCGGCATACTCGCTCACAAAAGCTTCACCCATCTCTTGTTGCATTAACGGCCATCGATTGAATTTGACCCGTTCTACCACAGGGGGATCTAATTGATCAATCACTGCTTTTGCTTTTTCACGAGCTTCAACAGACCAGTTAGGTTCTTCCTTTAATGCTGCAAATGTTTCGATTGTTTCTGTTGGCATACTGGTTCCCCCTATTTTTCTGGCTCTGCTATGGTGATTCCTAATTCTTCACTCAATCCCACATATCCTTCTGCTTCAAGTTGCTTGGCTAGTTCGGCATCGCCAGTTTTAACAATCCGTCCACCCATCATGATGTGAACTACATCAGGTGTAATATAATTCAATAAACGTTGGTAATGCGTAATGATCATGGCTCCAAAATCTGGGCCACGTAAGCCGTTCACACCTTTTGAAACAACTTTTAAGGCGTCAATGTCAAGACCGGAATCAATTTCATCAAGGATTGCAAATTTTGGTTCTATCATCATCAACTGCAAGATTTCATTTCGTTTCTTCTCGCCACCTGAAAAGCCTTCATTCAAATACCGTTCAGCCATTTCTTCTTTCATATCGAGAACAGCCATTTTCTCATCTAATTTTTGGATAAAGTCACGAACTCCTATTTTATGATCATCATCACGTCTTGAATTGATGGCACTCCTCATAAATTCGGCATTAGTAACTCCTGCGATTTCGCTCGGATATTGCATAGCTAAGAAAAGACCAGCACGCGCTCGTTCATCAACCTCCTGACTTAAAATATCGATATCATCCAACCAGACTTCGCCCTCAGTAACTTCATAACTAGGATGACCCATGATTGCTGCAGAAAGGGTTGATTTTCCCGTACCATTTGGACCCATGATAGCGTGAATTTCACCCGTATGCATCACTAAATCGACACCCTTTAGGATTTCCTTACCATCGATTGAAACATGTAGATTTTTTACCGTTAACGTTGACATGTTATTCTCCCTCTAATCTTTTTTATTAGTTCGTCATTGATGATACTCCAATAATAATACTCTGTTGATAATACTTTGTTGATAATAATCTGTTGATAAAACATCGTTTATAACACTCATTAAGACAATAACCATTATCCCCTAGTTGGCAGTTGCTTCCTTAACCTAAAAATTGCCTTTTAAAACGCTATTTGACGTGACTAACTGTAATCATTCTTTCTTATTTTAGCCCAATAAGGCGTTAAATTCAAAATGCATCTTTTCACATGCTCTTTATTAAGCAAAAGGTTATTTCGCCCAGCTTTTATTAAAAATCTATTGCTTTTTGATTTGAAGTCTGTAAGATATACCTATAACTATCTATACTTGTGAGGAGGAACGCAATACATGAAACCCATTATCGGCATCATCGGCAACCGCCGTAGCGATTTCAATGAACTCCGCCGATTACCGATTACCTATGTTCCAGATGGCTTTGTGCGAGGCGTACAGCACGCTGGTGGCTTGCCAGTAGTGATTCCTGTCTCAAAACCCGAGCTAGCTGCCGCTTATCTCGAAAGAGTCGACGGTCTATTGCTCGCTGGTGGACAAGATGTCTCGCCCATCCACTACGGAGAAGAACCGCAGTTAAAAGTGAAAGAATCTTATCCTGAAAGAGACCTGTTTGAATTGACCGCTATAAAATTAGCTCTCAGTCGTTATATGCCTATTTTCGCCGTCTGCCGAGGGATGCAGATCTTAAATGTCGCTAAAGGTGGCACACTTTATCAAGATATCTCTCAATACGACCGACTGACTGTCCAACATGACCAAACTACGGATCCCATTTATCCGACACATCATATCAAAGTGATTGAAGACTCCGAGTTACGCCATATTATCGGTCGAGATGTCTTAGTGAATTCCGTTCACCATCAAGCCATCAAAGAACTCTCTGCTGAATTCAAACCAACAGCTTACAGTCCTGATCATTTGATTGAAGCCTTTGAAAGTGCGGACCAGACCCAAAGCGTCGTCGCAGTCCAATGGCATCCAGAACTGTTACTAAATGATTATAAACCCATGCAAGGCTTGTTTGATAACTTTATCGAACGAGTAAGCCACTATATAGAGCTAAACACTCCGTCTTAGTTTGACAGCTAAAAAATCCTATAACATAGTCTGTCTACTCCTGAAATTTGTTTTATAAATCAAAGTAAAACCAATAAAACAAATAGTTTTTGCTTATAAATAAACAGTTCATACAACATTCAATAATGATGTTGTATGAACTGTTTTTATCATTTATTGGAATTATTTGGTATAAACCCCGAGTTGAAACCATGTGCTTTCTTAATCTTCAAATTGTTTTGTGTAAATATCTGTGACAGTAGTATCTGGAGAAATTACAATGTATAAACTACTTGTCTTTTCACTGACTTTCGTCGATTGATACACGTTATCCAATCCTTGAGTGTCTTTATCCTTATAAGGGAAATAAACTAATTCTGGTGTTCCAGTACGGAATAAAATTTCCATCCGTTCAATATCTTGATATTTCAATGCGCGATCAAACATACCGGACTCTAATCCGCCAAGGTTGATATCAGTTGAGGCAACATGATCGCCTTCTTGAAAAATCTCAATCTTGAATCCTTCACATGGATGGATCTCTACAAAGTCTCCCCCGTGAATACGACCAAAACTTGTTGTGATTTGTTTGATCCACAAATCTCCAATGTATCTACGGTCGATTGTCCAAGTTTCGCCATTGCGAAAATAAAATTTTAAAGCAGTCATTTCTCTACTCATTCTATAACGCTCCCCATTCAGTATTTGATACACTTCAATTTTAACATAATAAAGCGCTTCACACCTAAGCATAACCTAGAAATAATAAAAGATAATTTTAGTCATTCTAGCCAATAATGATCTAATTAATAATGCTATAGATTATTCTGTTTCAGTAGTAGCTTCTGGAGTGTAAGGATCTTCTTCTAATAATGTTTCAAAGCTATTAGCATCAACATCATTCAATATCACGATCCAGTTGTCTTCTAGACGCGTGCTATTCAACAATTCAGGGTGATCTTCTAGTTCTTTATGCCAAGTGACTACCTTTCCCTCAATTGGTGTTACAAGCTCAGTAACAGCTTTTGACGCTTCAATATCGAGTAATGTGTCCCCTTCAGCTAAAGTTTCAATCATTGGTAAGCTCACAAAGCTGATTTGTCCCGCATCGTCTCTATTCTTTGAGCCAAAACCAACCGTATATTGATCCCCATCTTGTTTGATCCAAAAGCCATTTTCACTAAATTTCATCGTCTAATCATTCTCCTTGATTTTTTAGTTTGCTTGATATGTTTTTCTATTACTTTTCTTTATACAATATGATTATAACTCATTATCTTCAAACATTGAAGAATTATAGTGGTATCTCATCGACATCATCAACCCAATCCCCATCATATTACCGACTAGGGCTGAACCACCACGTGAAATGAATGGCAATGGAATACCAGTTAGTGGCAATAGCCCGATGCTCATTCCCACATTTTCTATGATATGGAATAAGATCATGCAAATCACCCCGGCAGCAATGTAGGCATAAAATTCGTTTTTCGTATCAAAACAAATACGGACCATTTGATAGATCAGGATGAAGTAAATCAGTAATAAAACACAGCCGCCAACAAAGCCAAAATTTTCACCAATCGTTGAGAAAATCATATCGGATTCACGAACTGGTACATAAACATCAGATTGACCGAAACCTTTTCCAAGTAATTGACCTGACCCAATAGCCTTCATGCTTTGGAAAAGTTGAAAGCCATCGCCCGATTGATCGGAATATGGATTAAGCCACGAGTCTATCCGGGCAAATTGGTAATTTTTAAACCCTATTTTTAGGAGTAATTCTCGATCGACAACTACGATATAAATTAAAATCGCGCCAATAGCTACAATGGAGAGGAAAAATGGGAGAAGAATTCGCCAACTAATACCTGACATCATCAAGATCCCTACAAAAATTGCTAATAAAACTAAGGTTGTCCCCAAGTCGTTTTGAATAATAACCAAAAAAAGTCCTGGGAAGGTAAACAGACAGATTTTTCCAAAAAGAACCCAATCCGTATGAATCGTCCGATCTTTATGCTCCAAATTATGCTCTGTCACCACCCGTGCTAGCATAATAATCAACGCAATTTTAAATATTTCTGAGGGTTGGAAGGATAAAGAACCAATTCTAAACCAACTACGTGCCCCATTACTCTCAAACGTTGCTCGATCGTAAAAAATAAGCACCAAAACTAATAATGCCAGGCCGATACCATAGACGACTGGGGCTAACTTCCATAATTGCTCGGAATCAAATAACATGATCACGATTACCGCAGCAATCCCGACAGCATACCAGACTAATTGCATAATAGCAGGCAATAAGGACCCATTGTCTGGTTGGATATAAGTTGTTGATAAAATCGTCAAAATACTGATCAAAGCAAGCAACATAACACTTAAAATGATGCCGTAATCAATACGTTGATCTCTTTTTTCTCTAAAATGATTAAGTCGTTGCATCAATCTTCCTCTTTCTCTGCCAATAAGGGTTTTTGCGTTTTATCTTCAGGATAATATAGCCGATAGATAAACACGTTGATAAACCCGCCTAAGATAATACTGATTGCGACAAAGTATAACCACATCATTAAGACCATAAAAGCACCAATACTCAGTGTTCCCAAGCCTAATGATGAGCCAAAAAAGCTAACATATAACGAAAAGAGTTGTGAAATCGCCAAGAAGCAAACCGTTAAGAACGCTGATCCTGGGAGAGCAAACTTAAACGACCATTTAACATTTGGTAAGAGCAAATAAATCAATAAACTTGCTGTAAACATCACCAAAATCGTCCCAATCCATTTCATGATTGAAAAGTCGGTTAACAACCGGAAATTAATATCGAATGTTTCTCGCAGGAAGTCAACAATCACATCACCAAAAACAAATAGGAAGGATACCAAAGCAATCGCTCCAGCTACTGCTAATCCGAATAAGAAGGATAACACACGCGCGAAGATGACATTGGACCGTGGTTTAGCACCATAGACTTCATTAATCACATTCTGTAATGCCCCTAATCCCTTTGTAGCTGGCCATAAGGTCACTAAAATACTGATCGATAAAGCACCACCCGTAGACTGATTCAGATAACTCGATAAAATCGGTTCGATCATCCCATAAATGTCTCCAGGCAAAGCTAATTCCAAATAGGATAAAACCTCCTGAGTTGGGATTGGCAATAAAGGAATCAAGTTTGCGATGGCAAGAACCATCGGAGCAAGTGCTAGTAACGCGAAGAAAGCAATACTAGATGCTTGGATCGGTAGATTGACCCGACCCCATGTCGCCATGAAATGTTGAACGAAAGCATTTTGTTTGATCTTATCAAGCCATACTTTCATCAGTTACCTCTCTTTCGTTGCTTTCTTAAAAAGCAAACAGTCTGTTTTATAGTGTAGCATGTTTACTAAAAATTGAAACTACTCTCCCTAAAGTTTAACATTTTTTTGAAAATTTCGCCTTAAAAAGACTACTGAGCATTCTATCAACTCCGCAAAGATGAAAAAAGAAGTTGTGATCAATTTACAGACCGCAACTTCTTTTCCATGTTCTGATATTTATCTTACTCTACTCTTCTCTTATTTTTTATACGAGACTATCAACTCAAAAACTAATTAACTCATAAACAGAGCAAATCAACAATAGTGCAAATCAACAACGGATTAATTCAAAAACGATTAACTCAAAATCTCAAGAGAAATCTTGGATATTGAACAGGTGTAAGCCTGGATCCACTTTCCAGATTTCTTTCGCATAACGTAAGACCGTATAGTCACTCGAGAAATTACCACTCGCCGCAATATTGAGCAAGCATTTCCGAGCCCATTCGTGAGGGTCTTGGAAAGCAAGGTCTGCTTGATCTTGTGCATCCACAAAGCTGTCGAAATCTTTCAACAAGAAGTACTCATCGTTATAAGTCACTAACGAATCAAAGATGTCACGACCTTCTTCCTCGATATCTGGGATTGTCCCATCAATCAAGGTATCCAAAATACGTTTGATTCTAGGGTTGTTATGGTAGTAATCAGCAGAATGGTAAATATGACTCGCCTTAAGATTCTCAACTTCATCAGCTTTCAACCCAAACAAGAAGAGGTTATCTTCACCGACACTATCTCTGATTTCAACATTTGCCCCATCAAGTGTTCCAATTGTTAATGCCCCATTCGCCATCAGTTTCATGTTACTCGTTCCAGAAGCTTCTTTACCCGATAGAGAGATTTGTTCACTCAAATCAGCAGACGGAATAATTAACTCTGCGAGACTAACCCCATAATTCTCCACAAACACCACTTTAATGAACTCAGACACCTCAGGATCATTGTTAACAAGGTCTGCCAAAGCATTAATCAACTTGATGATCTCTTTCGCATAGTGATAACTTGGTGCTGCCTTTGCACCAAAGATAAAGACTCTTGGTTGTTGAATCGATCCTGGATCTTCTTTGATTCTCCAATAACGATCAATGATATGAAGCGCTTGGAGTAATTGCCTTTTATAGGCATGTAGCCGTTTGATTTGAACATCGAATAAGGCATTTGGATCTATCTCAATGTTCATTTGATCAGCAACATAAGCCGCAAACCGTTCCTTATTAGCCTTTTTGACTGCTAAGAGTTCCTTTAACAACTTCTTGTCGGTTTGATAGGCTTTCAGTAAACTAACTTCCTTAGGACTACTTCGCCACTCCTTACCAATCCGTTGATCGATCAAATTGGATAACGGCTCATTTGCCAGCATAACCCAGCGTCTCAGGGTGATTCCATTCGTCTTATTATTGAATTTTGCTGGCGAAATCAATTTAAAGTTCCGTAAGGTATAGTTTTCTAGAATCTCGGTATGCAATTTTGCGACCCCATTCACACTATGACTCGCTAGTATGGCTAGATGGGCCATTTGGACTTGGCCATCAATGACTGGGGCTGTCTTATGCGCAATGTCTTGCCCATATAATGCCCCTTTGATCAGATAATGCCTGCGATTGATCTCCCAGATGATCTGCATGATCCGAGGGAGTGTTCTTTCAACCATATCGACTGGCCATCTTTCCATCGCCTCAGCTAGGATTGTGTGATTGGTATAGCTAAATGTTTTATGAATGATATTCCACGCTTGCTCCCAACTTAGTCCCTCATCATCTAATAAGATGCGCATCAACTCGGGAATACACAGTGTTGGATGGGTGTCATTGATATGAATCGCCACTTTTTCAGGGAATTCTGACCATTCTAACTTGAGGCCTTTAAAGTGGTTGACAATCGTTTGAATTCCCGCACTACATAGGAAATATTCCTGCTTTAACCGCAAGAGCCTACCCTCATAATTGGAGTCATCAGGATAGAGAACTTCGGTGATTTGCTTAACAGCATTGCGCTCCTGTGGGGTTTGATAGGCAGTCTCATCTTCATAGGGGACCTCAGCCGAAAACAAGCGCAAGGTGTTCACTGTCTTATTATGATAGCCAATTTGTGGGGTATCATATGGCACTGCTAAAATCGTTTGCGTATTATGATAAACTGGCTTCAAGTCATTATCGGCATTAGGGACTAACTCCACTGTGCCTCCAAATCTGACCGTCACAGCTTTTCCTTCACGTCTGACCTCCCAGACATTCAGGTTACGGAGCCAATTCTCTGGCAGTTCAATTTGATGACCATTGACAAATTTTTGTTTGAACAAGCCATAGCGATATCTAATACCACACCCATTCCCAGCAATTCCAGTTGAGGCCATTGAGTCCATAAAGCAAGAAGCCAGACGACCTAACCCCCCATTTCCAAGCGCTGGATCGACTTCCGCACGAACAATCTGGTCAAAATCAAGCCCTAGACCATCAATAGCCGTCCGTGCCGTTTGGAGTAATCCTAGATTCAGCAAATTTGACTTGAGTTGCCGTCCTGGTAAATACTCCATCGAGAAATAATACACTTGTCGTTTCTTGTCTTGACGGTATTCTGAAACAGATTCTTTCCACCGATCTCCGTAGTAACGGCGTAATAATAATCCCAATGCAAGGAAGCGTTCCGTATCAGTTCCTTCTTCGTAACTATAAGCATATAGGTCTTCAAACTGCGTCATGTATTCTTTTTGAAATGTTTTGACTTCCGATAGCATTAGGCATCTTCCCTTCGTCTCGCGTCATAAATGCATTCCATTCTAACTATTCTAAAGTTTTTTAAACACATTAAGCATCATCAGCAATCAAACTTGTATACAGTGCCAAATAATCTTTTGCTGGTCCATTCCAAGAAAAATCTTTTGACATGGCTTCTTTGACCAATTTTCGCCAGATTTTTGGATGATCATAATAAAGCTCTAAAGCCTTATTGATCATAGCTAATACCCAGTAACTGTCAAACCTTTGAAATGAAAACCCGGTTCCTGATTCCGTATATTGATTATATGGAACGACTGTGTCTCTAAGTCCTCCAGTTTCATGAACCACTGGTAAACTGCCATAATGCATCGCCATCATCTGCGATAATCCACAGGGTTCAAATGCACTAGGCATCAAGAAAAGATCACTAGCCGCATAAATCCGTTGCGCTAGTCCTTCATCGAAAGCAATAATTGCCCGGCATTTTTCTGGATGACGAGACTCAAAAGTCGAAAACGCTTGTTCGTACTGTGGTTCACCAGTTCCTAAGATTACCAATTGAATCTGAGCTTGTAGCAACTCTTCACCAATCTCTGCCAATAACTGAAAGCCCTTTTGATCAGTCAATCTACTGACCACACCAATCATGGCAATTTTTTCATCATCAGGTAAGCCCAGTTCTTTTTGGAGCGCCATCTTATTGGCCACTTTTCCCTTCAAGTCAGCCAGTGAAAAAGGTGCCTTCAGATGAGGATCAGTTTCAGGGTCATAATAGGTGGTATCTATCCCGTTAATGATTCCTGACAGTTTCCAATCGTTATATCTTAGTGTCCCATCTAGTGATTCCCCAAACTCTGGCGTCTTGATTTCCTCAGCATAACTAGGACTAACGGTCGTCACGCGATCACTAAAATTGATGCCGCCCTTTAAGTAGTTAACTTGGTTGTAGAACTTGATTCCGTCTTCGGTAAAGATATTGCGACCTGTCGCAAAAACAGTATCAAGGATACTTTCCGGAAAAATTCCTTGAAAACGCAGATTATGAATGGTTAGAACTTTTCGAATGCGTTGCAACGGCTCTTTCCAATGATACTTGTCCACTAATAAGGCTGGAATCATAGCAGTATGCCAATCATGACAATGGATAATATCTGGGATAAAGTCGATGACTTCAAGCATTTCAATCGCTGCTAGCGAAAAATAGCCAAATCTTCCTCCATCATCCCAATAGCCGTATAGACTATCTCTTCCAAAATAAGTGAGGTTGTCAATGAAATAAATAACGACCCCTTGATACTCTAACTGTTTAATTCCACAGTATTGCGCTTTTCCCCCTACCTCAAACGTAAAGTGGGTGACATCTTTCAGTTGGTATTTAAATTTGTCAGGGATTTTTTTGGAAAAATAAGGTAACACGACACGGCAATCGACACCTAGGGCTACGAGCTCTTTTGGTAGCGCTTGAACAACATCACCTAACCCACCCGTCTTAAAAAATGGTGCAGCTTCAGCCGCAGCGAATAGTACTTTCATTGACTAACCCCTCTCTCATTATGCAGATACATGCTGTCCCTTTGGAACGATCACAATATTTTCCGGGGACCCTTCAATAACTGCCCCATCGTCTACCACGACTTGCTTATCCAAAATGCAGTAACTCAATTGGACATTTTCCCCAACCGTGACTCCTTGAAGCAAGATGGTATGATCAACTGTAGATCCCTTACCAACTTTTACTCGGCGTGAGCATAAACTATTGGTGAGTTGTCCAAAAATAATACATTCAGTGGCTAACTGTGACGTGTGAACCAAAGAGTCCTTATCATAATAAGTAGGAACTCCATTTTTAGGTTTGGTGATCACTGTATTTGCTCCATGAAACAGGGCATCGAATTTTCCTTTTTCTAGTAAAGACATATTGGCCTTAAAGTAGGCCTCAATACTATCGACATTGGCTGTGTAACCCGTAAACTCATAAGCACTCACTTCTAATTCCTCAATGTAATTGAGAATCAGTTGATCTGTGTCAAGGTAGACATGATCCCGGTAGCCCCATTCAAAGATTTGATTCAAGGTATCCACCGTTAAAACGAACATATTCAAACTGACTGGGAAACGATCTTGATCACTTGTCTCCAGTTTTTCGTGTTGCGTAATGTGGGAGAAGTTGCCCCCTTCGTCAAAGACTAAAACGGGTTCGTTCAGTTTACCTACAATTTGTTTTTGCTCGATATTCTGATAGACAACCGTCAGCTCTTTTTTGTTTTCTTCGTGAAACTGTAAAACGGCTGTTAAATCAACATTGGCCACGATCTGAGTTCCCAGAACAAACACATACTCTGCATTTGATTTAGATAGGAATAACTGGTGGTCCTCATAGATCTCATACTCGTTTCCATGACTCAAATCATATTCTCGACGCCAGTTTTGTTGTGAGAAAGTGAAGATACCGCCAGCAGATGCGAGATCTAGTCCCCAATATTTACCAGAGCGAATGTGATCATAGATAGAACGCCCACTTTCAGAAATAAACATGGCACAAGACTCTACTCCTGCATTAGCAATATTGGACAAGGCAAAATCGATAATACGATAGCGGCAAGCAAACGGCAGAGCTGCAATCGGTCTCTTTGATGTCAATGGTTTTAAGGCATCCTTTGGCTCAGTAAGATTTAAAATCGCACAGCTTTTAATCTTCATCGGTAATCCTCCCAACTATCTCATCATAGCCAATAGTTGCAATAGCTTCTTTTTCGCCCACAACAACAGCATTATCCGCAATAACAGCATTTTCACCGATAATGGCATAGTCAATCGTGACATTTTTACCGATTGATACACCAGACATCACCAAGGAATTCTTAACAGAAGCATGGCTCCCTATTTTAACATCCTGGCTTAAAATGCTATGAGAGACACTCCCTGCGATATAACAACCATCAGCGACCATCGTATCGGACACCCGTCCCGTCTCAGTGACGAATTGTGGAGGCGACAGCGGTGTTTGCGAATAGATTCGCCAGTCTTCTTCTCTGATATGTAGCGGATGATTCAAATCCAGAAACTCCATATTGGCTTCCCATAGACTTTCAATCGTCCCAACATCTTTCCAGTAGCCATCGAAAGAATAGGCAAAACAATTCTCTCCATTTTTCAGGTAAGCTGGAATAACATTCTTACCAAAATCTTCAAGTTGACGTTCTTTAGCTTGATCTTCCACTAAGTAGCGTCTTAATTTAGACCAATTAAAGATATAGATTCCCATTGACGCCAAATTACTTTTTGGCTCAGCTGGTTTCTCTTCAAATTCGATAATACGCCCTGTAGCATCTGTATTCATGATCCCAAAACGACTGGCTTCTTTCAAAGGTACTGGAATAACGCCAACTGTCAAGCTGGCATTCTTTTCTTGATGATAAGCCAACATTATAGAGTAATCCATTTTGTAGATATGATCACCAGAAAGGACTAAAACATACTCCGGTGATTTTGAATCAATGAAGTCAATATTTTGATAGATAGCATGGGCAGTTCCCTTGAACCATTTCTCGCCATCAGCACTAGAATAGGGTTGAAGAATCGTGGCGCCGCCACCCCTACTATCTAATCCCCAGGCAGCCCCATTTCCAATATGCTTGTTCAATTGTAATGGTTGATACTGTGTCACAACACCAACTTGATGGATATCAGAATTACGACAATTGCTTAAGGCAAAATCAATAATGCGATACTTTCCACCAAAAGGAACAGCCGGTTTGGCAATATTTTTGGTCAGTACACCCAAACGGGTCCCTTGACCACCTGCTAAAATCATTGCAATAATCTTTTCTTTCATGACTATACGAGTTCTAGAAGATAAGAACTCTCACCCCTCCTTCGTCCTAAAAAAACAAAGTGACAGAATTTGGCAAAAGTGGCATGGATGGGAACACGGAGCAATATCAAATGGTATCATGACAACAAAATAGCTTTCAGTTAGTTCTTTAAAACACCGTAGACCCGTTTTGGCCGGATATAGATTGTAGAAAGAGCTGGTAGAATCACGTCGATGGCATAAGGTTGGCCATTAGTAACCTCTTCAAACGTTTGGAACGGTCCTTCTTCCTTGGTCCAAGTCCCACCGAACTCTGTCATCTCCGAATTCAGGAGAATCTCATAGGTCCCACGATAAGGCACACCGATACGATATGGGCGATGCTCTTGGGGTAAAAAGTTAGTCGCTATTATCAAAAAGTCCCGTGGTTTTTCCCCCTGACGCATGAAACTCAAGATGACAGCTTGGGCATCGTCAGCTTCTAGAACAGTCAGGCCTGTTTGATCAAGATCTCTCTCGTATAAGGCTTTTTCAGTTTGATATAAGGTATTGACCGTCTTGACGAACTGTTGAAATTCTTTATTGAAAGGTCGCTCTAACACATCCCACTCTAACTCGGAATATTCTCGCCATTCCAAGAACTGACCGATTTCCTCACCCATAAAATGGAGCTTTTTCCCAGGAAAAGCTAACCGATAAGCATAGAAAGCCCGCAACATCGCGAATTGGTTATACCGATCACCCTTGATTTTTCCGAGCATCGAATCCTTGCCATGGACCACCTCATCATGAGAAATTGCCAAGATATACTTTTCATTGAAGGCGTACATCAATGGGAAGGTCAATAAGCGATAGGAGGATGACCGTTGCTCGTTTGGCAATTCAATGAAGCGCATCAGATCATTCATCCAACCCATATTCCATTTGAAATCAAACCCGAGACCAAGACCTTGTGGCTTTGCCGTCACACCTTCCCAATCGGTCGCTTCTTCAGCAATCATCAGCACCTGTGGAAATTTCTTAGCAACGACTTGATTCAGATGTTGTAGAAACGAGATGCCCTCATAATTTTTATTACTGCCATCCTCAGCTGGAACCCAGTTCTCCCTAAAACTCCCATGATCGCGGTAAATCATGAAACTAACGGCATCCGTTCTAAGACCATCGATATGACACTCTTTTAACCAGAATAAGGCGTTAGATAATAAGAAACTGCGCACCTGAGGCTTACCTAAATCAAAATTAAGAGACCCCCAACCAACATTATCCGCCCGTCTCACATCTTCGTACTCAAAAGTTGGCGTCCCATCATAATAAGCTAGCCCAACTTCATTACGACAAAAATGCCCTGGAACCCAATCCATTAACACACCAATTCCTGCTTGGTGAGCCTGATCGACAAATTCTCTTAAGTCGTTGACAGTGCCAAAACGACCAGCTACAGCATAATAACCAGTAATCTGATACCCCCAAGAGGCAATTAATGGATGTTCCATCAACGGCATAAACTCAATATGTGTGTACCCTAACTCTTTGACATAAGGGATTAAAGAGTCAGCTAACTCTTTAAATGAATAATAACGACCATCCGGATGCGTACGCCAACTGCTAAAATGGACTTCATAAATATTAAGCGGTTTCTTGGTATAATCCGTTCGTTTGACTTTAGAAAGCCATCGCTGGTCGGTCCAAGAAAAAGGGTCTAAAATCGTTAACACCGAAGCATCCTTTGGTGGCACTTCAAACTGGTGAGCAAATGGGTCTATCTTGGACGTTTGATGCCCTACTTGATCGGTAATCATGAATTTATAAAACTGACCGACCCGAGCATCTGATGAAACAATCCCCCACAAACCATTGGGAAGTGCCGTCATCGCCTCCAAACGCCAGTCATTAAAATCACCTTGCAAGGCCACTGATTTAGCGCGAGGTGCCCAAACGACAAAACGAAAACCTTTAGAATCATCCTCAGCAACTGGATGAGCGCCTAAAAATTCATACAAACTTTCATGGATACCATTATTAAAATAATAAGACTGATCATTAAAATCGGGAATAGCGGAAAGAACACGATCAACCATTAAAATCAACCTCCTGAGGAGAAACCTAAGCAAAAGAGAAACATGACAAGTGGCAGAAAGAAGAACAAGCGACAGTTTACTGGTTTTTCTATGACATGACAAAATAGGTCTAAAGCAACAGCTTTTTTAAAGGAAGTTTTCTGATACTAACTACTAGTGATGACGAATAGCTTTTATTAGTAGTTATGGACAATGATCGGTAACTATAGTCGACGATATCGTGTTTCTTAATAGAAGAGGAACTACAGGATGTCTATAATTTAATTATAATCGAAAACTCACAAAAAATTTAGTGATTATACTAACAATAGTAAAATATTTTTTGATGACCTAATTTCGCTTACATCATTTGAGTTAACTCATTTAATTGCTATCATTTTTGGTAACAGCATTGAAGTACATCATTTTGGTAACATAAAAAGAGCTTCTAGAAGTACACTTACTGTCTCCCAGAAAACTCTCTTGATCATGGATTTGATTGTTAGTTAATTGTTGCTTGTTGATTGATTGCACGGTCTATCTTCCAATATGACTATAACCATTATGATTAACACGTTGATGATATGTGTTTTTCAACCTAACTTTTTCCCACACTAGCTAGTAGAAATTTGATTGAGAAATTGTTTCACTTCAACGTTATAGTCTACAATTCCGCGACTATCGTTAAGTTGCAAATTATGAGTAGATGGGCTAATACTTAATGTCAAATCGCCAGATAGAAACATCTGGTCATAAGCGGCTGTATATACTGTAAAGGGTTCAATTGAAATTTTTACCGTATAAGGTTCAATTATTTCAGTGATGGGTTGTAACAGAAAACGATCACCTATCATGCAACAGCCTTCAGATGAAGAGAAAGCATTGGTACCATCATTGACAGCAAGAATATAGGAAGTTACCTGATCATATTTCTGTTGTAAAAGTGTGATGGCTTCAGCTGTGAAATTTAGTTTCATATACGGACCTTCTTTCTTAAAAACAAACAACTCTGTGGTTTAACTCTTCTGTAGTTTAGCTCTATTATAATCGTAGTCTAGGTCACTTAAAAAAACAACCTAAAAGCTTGAGCAATGAGTAACAACTAAACTATGTTCTAAAATCATTGCCGATGTTCCATTCCGTAAAGCAGTTGATCATTATAAGCCCTGATTGTCTTATCCTCGCACACCACACGTTGATAGTAGTAATTCTCCCCTTCTATCTTGAATACGAACCATAATGGTAAGCCATTTTTAGAATGAGTCGGCGGAATTTGAAACCTTGGCTTCCCAAACCCTTCCATTGTTTTGATTAGTTGATACTTAATCAAATGAACTGGCACAGAAAAAGTGACTAACTCATAATAATGCTGCTCAAATGCGTATGTTTCATTAGCTGATGTTGGAATATCCATCCTGACTCCCCCATTAGAAGAACTATCTCTCTCCATTATAAGAACATATGTTCGTGTTGTAAACAGTGACAATACAAACAATATCAACTTCTAAAATGATGTGTCTTGTATAATGAGAAAAATGGCTGAGAAAATCAGTAGACAACTAGGGAGCCCTCGATGGTATAATTAATCTGCATACCAAAAGGGTATGCCTACTACATTCTCACTCCGATGGCCGGTGAACCAAGGGAGTGAGATTTTTTGTTGTAGACTGCTACTTTTAATGATTTTTTATTGTTGCTTACTGATTTTTGATTTTGACGTAGCTATTTAATATTGATCCTATCTTAATCTTGATGTTGTCTTTATCTTGATATTTCCTTTCTAAATTTTTGATTCATTATTTTATCAATTATTACCCTGTTGAGTTTTCATTCAAAGACTAGTTTTTGCGCTGATTTTGCGCAAAGCAAATAAAAAAGCCCGTAAACACTGTAAGTTTACGAGACTAATATGGAAGCGGCGGGAGTCGAACCCGCGTCCAAGCATAACGACTTGTCCAATTCTACAATCATAGTTTATGGTTTAGATTTAACGCGGATCTAGCCCAAAAACAAGCATCAATCTTTGCGAGTCTGATAATCTCTTACTTACTTAACAGACGGATAAGCAAGTCGTAGTCCACTGATTATAGGACCCGGTGTTAACACATGGACGATGTTAGTCGGATCTTAGCAAGCAGGTTTTACGCTGCGAATGCTAAAGTGTTTGTTTCTTGTTTGTCAGTTATATTTAACTGGTAACGTTTTTGCGAAGACGTAACCTTCGGATCGCCTTGAACAGCCGACCTATGCCTGTCGAATCCGTAACGCTCCCTTAAAAGTGTTACTAGCTTATTGTACCAAATTTCACAGCTTTTATCAAACGTAAGTTCGCTTT
>NZ_ATXL01000016.1 GCF_000421665.1 Bavariicoccus seileri WCC 4188
CTTGTCTTCAAAATGCACATTTTTCTTCACTAATTTATTAAACTGAATTTTTTCGAGGAACTCACGAACCAAAATCAATCCGCCATGGGAAGATAGCTTTTCACTTTTTGAGGAAATTTGAACATTTTTATTGAAACTTAGTCGATTATCGCGTAAATTTGACATATAGAACACCTCTGTTTTGTATTTTCGTCAAATCTACATTAACAGAAAGGTGTTCTTTTTTCACGCACCAAATGGGTGAAAAAAGAAACTCTTTACAAATGTTGAAGAAATACGGTTTTAGAGCGCAAACTCATAAAACTATGAATTATCTAGGTAGAATATTTGTAATCGGACATAATCTCATCAGCTCCCTATTGAATCTCTTATTGCCTAATATAACATGATTCAAGGGCTCACTGGATAATAAGAAAAATTCCACATAGAAAACTAAACTAGATTTTTAAATCATTCTAAACGGTATCCTCTCAATTCACATTTTGCTTAAATACTAATGCTCTATCACCTTTACGGAGTTTAATTCCTTCCCAGCCTTTCCTCTTAAGCTCCCCCCGGTTTAAGAAAAAATTCCAATATATTATCTGAAATAGTTACTTAATAACCGTGATTGAGATTGGAGAATTTTTAACCATATAAGTAGCATGTGAACCAAAATATCCTTTAATCCCATGCATTGATCGCGAGCCAATGATTAACATATCTGCAGATGTTGCTGGCAAAATCGTCTTAGTAATTTCCTCGGCCGGATCACCTTCTCCACTGTACAGCTGAATGTTTTTTACACCGCTATTTTCTGCATATTGTTTGTACTTTTCCAAATTAAGTAACAATTGACTTTGTTTCTGGCTCAAGTACTCAGGGTCTAACGCTTCATAAACATTCAACTCTTCAATTTCTAAAATTGAGGCAATCAGTAATGCGGCTCCAGTTTTACTCGCTTGCTTTACAGCATATTGAAAGGCTTTTTGAGCTCCTTCTGATTCATCTACCCCAACTAAAATATTTTTAAATTCATCAAATCCTTCCATAGTGCATCTTACCTTTCATTAATTAATTGATTATATTTTTTATTTCCTTTATACAGTTCAATAATTGTCCACGCTAACAGTAGTAATACTGCGACGATAATGACATAGGCAATAGAATCAGCTAGTACAAGTTGGCTTGATGTCACCTTTTCACCAAAAAAACCTTCAATTTGGCCGGGCAATCCAATCAAATTTAAATATGTCAATCCAATTACTGAACCCCATCCTAGTATCCGAATAACTATCGAATTTTTAAACCGGCTTCCCATTTCCACCTCACTATTGGTCATCATTAATAATGGTACCATCGAAAATGGTAACGCAAAAGCTAAGAAGACTTGTGAATTATTCATTAGTGTATTTAACGCTGTGTGCTCCCGAATCGTTCCTTGCCTGCTTGTAATAATTACACAGATTAACACTGGGATAACTGAAATCAAACGCGTAATTAAACGTCTTAGCCAAATTGGCATTCTCATATGAATGAATCCCTCCATAATTACTTGTCCAGTTAAAGTTCCGGTAATCGTTGAATTTTGTCCAGAAGCTAGTAACGCGACTGCGAATAATGTAGAAAGAAGACCTGATTTTGCAACGGTGATTAAAATTCCGTTACTCAATGTATCCGGATTTGATAAAGCCTCATACAACCCAAAGAATGATGGATCTTTCACTGCCCCTGTTTTAAAAACAGCAACTCCCATTATGAGCAATAAGGAGTTAACAAAAAAGCGAGAGTCAATTGAATGTTAGAATCCCATGTTGAAAATCGTACAGCATTGGCGATTTCATCTTCATCCGTACGATTTATCTTTCGAGTCTGAGACACAGCCGAATGTAGATATAAATTATGAGGCATAACTGTTGCACCAATAATTCCTAATGCACCAGTTAAAGGCGTTTGACCACCAATTGAATGTGTAGAGGAGAACGTTTCACCAGTCGGAACCAATCCTTTAAGTACATCCCCCCAATTAGGATCAGACAACGCTACTTGATAAACAAACACAAAAAGAATTACAAAAATCAAACAGACAACTATTGCTTCAATTTTTCTAAAACCAACTTTCGTTAACAACAATAATAATAAAACATCAAATACCGTAATAAAGACTGCGACGACAAGCGGAATATTAAAAAGTAAATAAAGAGCAATTGATGCGCCAATTACTTCCGCAATATCTGTTGCCATAATCGCTAATTCCGTTAAAATCCATAAAATGATTCCTAGTTTTTTACTCGTTCTCGCTCGAATTGCTTGAGCTAAATCCATTTGACTAACAATTCCCAATTTAGCAGCCATATATTGTAATAGCATTGCAATTAAACTAGACATTAAAATGACCGACATTAATAAATACTGGAAGTTTTGCCCACCCGTAATCGAAGTAGACCAGTTGCCTGGATCCATATATCCCACAGCAACTAATGCTCCCGGTCCAGAATAGGCGAACAGGATTTTCCAAAAGCCTTTGCCTTTGGGTACCTCGACAGTTCCGTTAATTTACTCTAAAGAGGGACCATTCGCATGCTGAATTAATCGAGGTTTGTGCTCTTTACCGGACTGACTTGTTGTATCTTTCAAAATATTTCCACCTTCCTTTAAAAACATCATAAGCATACACCTCTTTTTTATTAAATTAAAGCAAAATATTAGACAAACCTAAAAAAATAAGGTTGACCAAAATATTTTTATAGGTTATACTAAAATTGGAAAAATTTAGTTTTTATAGGAGGTTTTTATTTGTTAACTGTAAAAAAATTATCTGTTGCGTACTGCGATACACCGGTATTCAATAATTTATCCGTCCATTTTAATGCAGGGAAGATTACTGGCATTATCGGACCTAATGGAGCTGGTAAATCTACTTTAATCAAGGCAATATTGGGTCTTATTCATCCAAAATCAGGTAGTAGCGCGCTTGATGGTCATTCAATGGCAACAGTAAAAAAGAAGGTTGCCTATGTAGAGCAACGAAAGGATTTAGATCTCAGTTTTCCAATCAATGTCTATGATTTGGTTTTAACTGGTAGTTATGGAAAACTGGGATTGTTTAAGACTCCAGGAAAAAGCGAACGTGTTGCTTGTGATGCAGCTCTTGAGCAAGTTAAAATGACTGACTTTGCTAATCGGCAAATAGGTAATTTGTCAGGCGGACAATTACAGCGGGTATTCGTAGCTCGAGCAATTTTACAACAGGCAGAAATTGTTGTCTTAGATGAACCTTTTGTTGGAATTGATGTGGAAAGTGAGCGTGCCATCATGGCTATTTTAAAACAATGGCGAGACGAACAAAAAACCATTATCGTTATCCATCACGATTTAAATAAAGTTTATGATTACTTTGATGAATTAGTCATTATGAATCACGGAATCATTGACTTTGGGCCAACTCAAGAAGTCTACAATTCGAAGAATATCAGTAAAGCATTCAGTGATGACTTATCTTCAGTTCTATTTCAGGAGGTAAATTGAATGACTGCTCTCTCGGATTTTTTTCAAGCGTTAGTAAAATATGATTTCCTTCAAAGTGCATTAATCACTGCAATAATGGTGGGGATTATGTCTGGGATTATTGGGAGTTTCATCATTCTACGAGGAATGTCTTTGATGGGGGACGCTATTTCTCATTCAGTATTGCCAGGGGTTGCTGTTGCTTATATGTTAGGTATAAATATCTTGATTGGAGCATCTATTTTTGGTGTACTAGCTGCAATGTTAATCGGCTACGTGGCTTCTCATAGTAAAATCAAAGTAGATACTGCAATAGGGGTTGTCTTCAGCTTCTTTTATGCATTGGGATTCATTTTAATCTCTATGGCCGAAAGCTCAACCAATCTACACCATATTTTATTTGGAAACATTCTAGCTGTTAGTAATAGTGATATGATCACAACGGCAATTGTTTTAGGAATTGTGATTATTTTTGTACAAGTATTTTATAAAGAATTGTTAATCACTTCCATTGATCAGACCTTCGCTAAAACATATGGATTAAATACCCAACTAATCCACTATAGCCTTATGCTCGTCTTAACGCTAGTAACCGTATCAGCATTACAAACTGTCGGAATCATCTTAGTAGTGGCCATGTTAATTACGCCAGCTGCAACAGCATACTTTTGGACCGACCGCTTGTCCGTGATGCTTGTTTTCTCCGCTATATTTGGTGTTGTCGCATCAATTTGTGGTTTGTACTTCAGCTACACATTCAACTGGGCTTCTGGTCCAGCGATTGTTATTGTCGCAGCAGGGTTATTCTTAATTTCCTTTATCTTCTCACCAAAACAAAACTTGTTACATATACACAAAAATAGAAAAGAGGCGTAAATATGAAAAGAAAATTAGTAACCATCGTAGTAGTGATCGCAGCCGTCGCCGGAGTAATCTTTTTTGTCAACGGACGAAGTGGAGATTCCAAACAATCAACAGATTCCAAAAAAATCAGCGTAGTAACTACAAACTCGATTTTGGAAGACATGGTTAAAAATGTGGCTAAAGATCGCGTTGAACTATATAGTATTGTTCAACGCGGCGTGGATCCCCACGAGTATGAACCTAAACCGGAAGATATCTCAAAAGCAACAGATGCAACAGTTTTATTTCACAACGGACTGAATTTAGAAACTGGCGGTAGTGGTTGGTTCAAGAAGTTGGTAAGCACTGCTCATAAAGAATTCGATAAAGATGTTTTCGCCGCCAGTGAAGGTGTAACACCGGAGCACTTAACAACCAACGTCGAAGAAGAAGATCCTCATGCCTGGCTTGATTTAGCCAATGGTGTTCAATACGTCAAAACAATCACCAAAGTCTTAAAGGAAAAAGATTCAAAAAATGCAGATTATTACCAAACTAATTCTGATGCTTATATCAAAAAATTACAAAAGTTACATGAGGAAGCGCAATCAAAATTTCTCGATATTCCTGAATCACAGCGTTTATTGGTCACCTCAGAGGGTGCCTTCAAATACTTCTCAAAAGCCTATCATGTTGCGCCAGCTTACATTTGGGAAATCAATACCGAATCTCAAGGTACTCCCAAACAAATGAAAGCTGTGTTAGCTAAAATAGAAAACTCTGATGTCAAACATTTGTTCGTAGAAACCTCTGTTTCATCTAAGTCAATGAATAAAGTTGCCGATGAAACGGGATTAGAAATTTATTCCAAAATTTTTACTGATTCATTAGCAAAAGAAGGTTCCGAAGGCGATACCTACTATACAATGATGAAATGGAATCTAAACAAAATTCATGATGGTCTAGATTAGCAATGTTAAAAACATATTGATATTTTAAAGTTTCCCTCTAAGTAATTATTCTTGTAGTTTATTTAGAGGGACGACTTTTGATGATTGAGCGGTCCTCAGATATCTCATTACGATAAGATATCATCAAAAGACAAATTATTACTTAGCTAATTTTTTTCTTAGGATTATTTTTAGATATGTTACATAAAGACACCCCAGTTTAATAACGTAGGATGCTACTGATTTTACTTGAAAGGAGAACTAACATTGACACCAACCCAAGAAAAGTATCTGCTAGTTATTGACAAACTTAGTAAAGATAAAAAGTTGGTAAGAAATAGACAGGTTGCTGATATCCTAGAGGTCAAGCCTTCTTCTGTTACAGAAATAATGGATAGACTGGTAAATCAAAATATGATTCAGCACATTTCTTATCAAGGTGTTTTTTTAACATCCTCGGGTGAGGAACAAGTAGCTTTACTTAAAGAAAGACGTCGTATACTCTCAACTTTCTTAACATTCTATCTTGATATTTCGAAAACTGAGTCACCAGGAATCATAGATGAACTCCTACAAGTTCAGAACCCTCTATTTTTTGAAAAACTTGACTGTTATACAGCACAAGAGACTATGGAAAGCCATATCCAATATGATTCATAAAATAA
Organism: Bavariicoccus seileri WCC 4188; assembly: GCF_000421665.1. Classification (GTDB taxonomy): domain Bacteria; phylum Bacillota; class Bacilli; order Lactobacillales; family Aerococcaceae; genus Bavariicoccus; species Bavariicoccus seileri. The sequence goes on from NZ_ATXL01000016.1 coordinate 5,945, forward strand.
GTGCCTAGTTCCTTAACCTAAGTAATATAGTCAATTATCAATATGTGATTCCCCGTTAGTAACACGGGGGTACCGAACTCATTAGAAATCTCTCTGAAGGTTGCTACAAAAGGCCTCATGAGCATTCTTCAAAGATTCGATTTTTGTCAAAATTAGCTAAATAGAAAAGCAAAAGACGTGTGAACGGACCGGCTGCCAGCGGCAGAGCAGAGTTCGTTTACACGTCTTTTTTGTGTTTTCTCAAAAAAGAAACTTTTTCGAAATGAGGCGATTAAGAAGCAAATAGCTTAAGAATCTCTTACAAGTCAATTCAATTGTCTGTTGTTTCGAAAAATTACCCTACTCAGATTGTAGTAGTAATGGAAGGGAAATCATCCATAAAGAAAATTATGAGAAATTCCACATTTTTTGGAAAATAGGGAGTTCCAAATTGTTCTTGTTAGTGAAAGGAGGAAATTTTATGCAACTGATTCGTGCACCCACTCTACTTTGTTTCAACCAATTAAAACAAAGACTAAATTCAAAATCAAAGGAGAAATACACATGTCAAATAAATTAATGATCCAAAAAGGAACCAGCATCTCACTAAACGATTCAGAAACTGTCAATCTAGCCAGCCTACGTTTCGATCTCAAACAATTCAAACTCCCGCAACGTTTTGTTGTAGCCAAAAGTGATATTCAAATGCGCATGGAACGTGAACAGAACCATGTTGGCGAACGTGTAGAGACCGGGCTAATGATCCTCACCTTCAAAGTCTATGATCGGGCTTTTGTCGAACTGGTTCTGAATAACGGCGGAACAGAACTCGGCTCCCCTATCACCATTGTGGTCGAGCATCAAGAAGAACTGCCTATTTTAGATAACTATGAAGACGGCGAGTTGATTCCCATTCGTTTTACTGGTTTAAATGTTTATCCCCGAAAAATTCAGAAAAAATCATTTGTGGGAGAAGGTCAACCAATGATTGATACCTGGCAATTTGCAGCGTTGAAAATCAGCGCCACCTCCTATCAGCTAGGAGAAGCGAATGAACCAAACACACCGGCAAAGTAACGAATGTCTGATTGATTTTCTACGCTTTTCATTGCCGGATGCTTCAATGGAAAAAGTTGCGGATTTATTGGGAATTGCCCTTTCTGACTTTACTTCGGAAAAGAAAGGGAGTCCTTTTCCCACTTACGATTCTCACTATTCCTTTGCAGATATCATCATCCATCAAAGAGACCACCATAACAATCTGTTAGTAAACTTATCGGGGCAAGGGTGTCGCCAATATGAAGAATATATGTCCAGCGTTGAGGGTTGGCATTGGCAGAAATTCTTAGCCACCATTTTAAAAGCCAAAGGAACCATCACTCGTGCAGACTTAGCGATGGACTTGTTTGATGGCTCCTCTCCTCCAGTGTCTACCTTGCAAAAATATGTGAAGAACGGCCAACTCAGCTCTCAAAGTCGCCACTTTCGAGAAGTGAATAGTGGTCAATTACGAGATGGCATTCTGACAGGCCACACGCTTTATATTGGTGCTCAACCTCAACTACTGCGGATTTACGATAAAAAGCAAGAAATTCGAGATAAGACAGGTGAAATCGCCCAAGTCAATGAATGGGTTCGCTGGGAAATGGAATTAACCGATCAAAAGGCCCGGCAAGCAATAGAAAAACTTGCGAAAGGAATACCACTCAATACGGTCATTCGTGGCATTTTAGCTTCCCACTACAGCTTCAAGACCAAACCCAAAGGACCGGTCAATTATCACAATAAAGCTCGTTGGCCCAATATGAAATGGTGGGACAAATTTGTGGGGGGCATTCCAAAAATTCCCTTACGTGTCGTCCGGGAAAAGCCAACTTTTTCCAAGAAGAAATTCTGGCTAGAGAATACCACCTCGAAATCTCTTGCCATGGTTTATGAAGCTTTTCTACAAGCCTATGGGCCAGATCAAGCGGAAGTTTATTTGAAAGAATTATTAGCCAAGGGCAAAGAAAAATTTACAGAAACGGATCAAACTTTTATCGAACAAAAAATACTGGAATTGGAAAATGAAGATTCTTACTAACGAAAGGAGGTTAGCTATGAATGAAGTTCAATTTTTACTCAGTGATGAGCAAATGAAGCAGTTGGGAAATAGCGTTTATACACTTATTCTGAATAGTGTGAATCAAGTTCGAAAAGACGTCACTCTCGACAAGCGCTATTTAACCAAAAAAGAAACTTGCCAATATCTCCACATTGCCAATAATACTTTGGATAAATGGGTCGAACAAGGATTGCCGAGAATCACGATTCAAGGTGTTGTTCGTTTTGATCGACAAGTCGTGGATGAATGGCTGCGTTGCTATAATCGCTAGAAGCGGTTTATAATCAGAACGTAGTCATTCCTACGTTCTGGTTTGCGTATAAGAAAGTAGGAAGTAACATGGCAATTACCAAATTGAAAAACAATCACTACAAATTGGAGGTCTTTTACCCCAAGGAGGTGCGACAAATTCTCGGTGTCACTACCGAGCGCTACCGCAAAACATTCAGAACAAAGAAAGAAGCAGAACAGGCTGAAAAAGATCTTACTCAAAAAATCCAACGTGTCCTTAACGAAAAAAGCGCTCGTTCCTTTGAACTGAACGGCCATATCAAATTCAAAGAGTTTTATCAAACGGTTTGGTTGGATATGTATATCGCTGGTTCGACAGGTCGTTCTCGACAAATTCCGACTGCTACAACCATTAGCAATACAAAAGATGTCTTCCGTCTTCATATTCTACCGATGTTTGGGGATTATTCCATCAAGTTTTTAAACGACAATAAAGACTTTGTGCTTCGTACATTGATGAAAAAATCCCAAACCTACGCCAATATCAAAATCATTAAAAGTTATGTCAATCAGGTTTTTGATATCGCGGAATTATTAGAGTATATCGAATACAATCGGATCGAAAAAGTCATTCGCTATGTAGGTGATCCTAAGAAACAACAACTAAAAGCAGAACGTCAGTTAAATGGTGAAGCACTGACAGCAGAAGAATTGATTGCTTGGTTAGACGCAACCAATGAGGATTATCGCAATGGTTCCCTCATCATGCAAGACTATGTTCTCTTTATGCTGACGTTGAATCTAGGTGACCGCAAGAGCGAATCCTATGCCCTTCAGTGGAAACATATTGATTTTGAAAATGGTTATGTCAGTTTGATTCAAAGTAAGGATAAGTTTGGCAATCTGAAATCCACAAAAGGTCGAAAAGCCACGAAATTCAAGATTCCGACATTCCTTATTGAACTTTTAAAAGAATGGAAGAAAAAGCAAAAGGAAGAACTTTTACAGCTTGGGATTAAGCAGACAAAAGAACAGTTTCTTTTCACTTATGCCAATCGAAGTGGCGAAGTAAACATTCCAGTTCATGTGGATTATTTAAATTATCGGCTAAAATCCATTCGCCGAAGACATGAGGAACTGACTCAAACAAATCCACACAAGCTGCGGCATACCTTTAGTACCTTAGCTCGTGAAGGTGGTGCAACGATGGCTCAAATTTCTCAAGCCTTGACCCACTCGGATATCAAAACGACAGAGATATACGTTAATACACCGAACGTTGTGGATCTTTCCACCTATGAGAAATTCGAGAAACGTCTGGATGAAGCTCGCCAAGCGAAATAAATAACAGTTTAAAATAACAACTAAACAACTTAAAAAGAACAATTATATGGTTCCTAACCTAGGTCTTAAAAACAGCCTATTCAAAATCTCGTACATTTTTTCGTACCTAAGCGTACAAAAAAAGACACTTTCCAAAAATCAGAAAGTGCCAGAAACGTTGATATATAAAGGATATTAACGTTTTGAAAATTGAGATGCTTTACGAGCTTTCTTAAGACCTGGTTTTTTACGTTCTTTCATACGTGGGTCACGTGTGATCAAACCAGCTGATTTCAATGCTTTACGGAAATCAGGATCTACTGTTAACAATGCACGAGCGATGCCGTGACGGACTGCTCCAGCTTGTCCTGAGAAGCCACCACCATTTACATTAGCGATAACATCATATGTTCCTAATGTTTCTGTCACTTCTAAAGGTTGTTTAACAACTTCATGTAAGTGTGCAAATGGAATGTAATCTGTAATATCTTTATTATTGATCGTGATAACTCCAGTACCAGGTACTAAACGTACGCGAGCTGTAGAGTTTTTACGACGGCCTGTGCCGATATATTGAGCTTGTGCCAATATCTGTTACCTCCTTAGATTAATGAACTGATGTCTAATACTTCTGGTTGTTGTGCGGCGTGTTTATGATCTTCGCCACCATAAACAAACAATTTACGGAACATTTGGCTACCCAAAGCATTCTTTGGAAGCATGCCCTTGATTGATAATTCAATCAAACGTTCTGGTTTGTTAGCACGTAATTCACCAGCTGTAGTAGTTTTCAATCCACCAGGATGGTTTGAATGTCTATGATATAATTTATCGTTCGCTTTGTTACCAGTCAAGCCGATTTTACCAGCGTTGATCACGATAACATAGTCGCCAGTATCCACATTTGGTGTGAATGTTGGTTTATTTTTACCACGTAAGATGCTTGCTACGACTGCTGATAGGCGTCCCAATGGAATATCAGTAGCGTCAACAACGTACCATTTACGTTCAATTTCTTTAGGTTTTGCAAAATAAGTTGTACGCACGGTTTTTTCCTCCAATTATAACTGTTGTTTGAACACAATAAAGATTCCGGGGCTCCATCGTGGGGCAAACAATACCATTCACAATGATACCTAAAATGCTGATGGTTGTCAATGTTTTGACTGACTATAAATCATCATTTTAGACATTTTTCTCGTTTAAATTCCTCTTTTGATACTCTTTTAATACCCTTTTTCTAGCTCGAATTGAATTTTTACTCCATGTCTGTATCAAGTGACACATTTTCAACTTCTTCGGGATACCATACGCGTTCTAAAAAGAGGCCATGGGCTGGGGCGGTGGGTCCTCCGGCATTGCGGTCTTTTGCTTTTAATATCTCTGCCATTGTCTCTACGGTTCTCAGACCATCGCCGATTTGAACGCTGGTCCCAACTAAGATACGAATCATATTATAGAGAAATCCGTTGCCTTCAAAGACAAAGTCAAAGCGATCTGGGCTAATTTCTTCAATATCTGATCGATAAACGGTTCTCACTTTATTTTCTTTATCCGTTTTCGTCGAGCAAAAGCTCGTAAAATCATGCTCCCCAACAATCACTTCTAGGGCCTCTCTCATTGGCTCTATTTTGGTGTGATAGGGATGATGCCACATGTAAAGCCTTGTAAAGGGGTCTTGGATAGTTGCGGTGTTCATTTGATAACGGTATCGCTTCTTTTGGCTGTGATACTGCGCATTGAAATCATCTCTCACAGCTTTTAAAGCAACAACGCGAATATCAGTCGGCAACAGGCTATTAAGTGCTCTGAGAGCATTCTCTGGCTTTATAGCAACAGGATAATCGAAATGGATGACTTGACCCCTCGCATGGACGCCTGAATCTGTCCTCCCTGCGGAATAGACTTTAAGGGCTATCCCTTTGGTCATTTTTTTCAACGCTTTTTCAAGTTCTGCTTGAATGCTGTTCCCATTAGGTTGGACTTGATAGCCAACGTAACGGGTCCCATCGTAAGCAATGATTCCTTTTAGCCTCATGCTCTAAGCACCACTAATACAACGAGTAGTCCTGCACAACATAATCCGGCCACAATGTCTCTGCTTTGCCATTTCAAGATACGATACTTAGTACGACCTTCTCCACCATGGTAGCCTCTAGCTTCCATTGCAGTCGCAAGGTCATCGGCACGCTCAAATGAGCTGACGAATAACGGGACTAGGATTGGTACGACTGCCTTCATTTGTTGAAAAAGGTTTCCTTCACCAAATTCAACGCCACGAGCTCTTTGGGCATTCATTATTTTTTGAGCCTCATCCATCAACGTTGGCACAAATCGTAAGGCGATCGATAGCATCAAAGCTAATTCATGAACTGGAAAATGGATAACTTTTAACGGTTGTAAAAGAGACTCGATAGCATCAGCGATCCCAAGTGGTGGTGTTGTTAAGGTCATCAGTGTCGACATAAAAATAATCAAGATAAAGCGACAGAAAATAAATATGCCATTAATGATGCCAAATCTTGTGATATTGATGATGCCCCATTGCCAAATTGGATCAGCACCACCGGTAAATAAAATCTGTAAAATGACCGTAAACAAAATCAACCAGATCAGTGGTTTGACGCCATTGATAAAAAATTGAAAAGGCACTTTTGATGCCACTACTGCTAACATGACAAAGACAAAGCTGACCACATATGTCCACATATTATTAGCTAAAAATACAGCAGCAATATAAAAAAAGCTGGCCATTAATTTCGTTCTTGGGTCTAAACGATGGATCCAAGAATCTCCTTTGATATAACGACCAAATATAAATTTATCTAACATGGTCGACTCCTTCCAACTGACCCGCAACAGTATCTGCTAACTGATCAAGTGTCAATGGATAGATGCCTGGCTTAAAGTCGGCAAAATCAACTAATTCCTGATAGAATGCTAGTGCTGTAGGAACACCTAATTGCTTGTCTTTTAACCACTTAGGGTCTGAAAAGACTTCTACAGGTGTCCCTTCTTTAATCGTTGTACCGCCTTCTAAAACGACAATCTTATCCGCATATTTCGTAACATCATCCATTTGATGACTAACTAAGACGATTGTCATACCTTTTTCGGTATGTAGACGCTCGAATAAAGCCATCATTTCAACCGATCCTGCTGGGTCTAATCCAGCCGTTGGTTCATCTAACACGAGTACCTCAGGTTGCATCGCCAAAACGCCCGCAATCGCCACACGTCTCATTTGTCCTCCTGACAGATCAAAAGGAGAACGGTCTAAATAACTGTCGTTTAGTCCCACAAGCTCTAAAGCTTGCTTGGCCATCTCCATGGCTTCTTCTGGTGCAACACCAAAATTTTGTGGTCCAAAGGCGATATCTTTTCCGACTGTTTCTTCAAACAACTGTGCTTCAGGAAATTGAAAAACTAAGCCTACTTTCTTTCTCAAGCTCTTTAGCCCCTTCAAGTTAGACTCGGGTGTGATCGTTGTGTCACCAATAATCACTTTTCCTTTTGTTGGCTTCACTAAGGCATTCAGATGTTGTAGAATGGTAGACTTTCCACTTCCAGTATGACCAATCAAAGCAGTAAAGCTACCATCTTCGATTTTAAAGTTAACATCCTCTAAAGCGAGATATTCGAAAGGGGTGTTGACTTGATAGGCATAACTTACTTTTTCGAATGTAATGTCCATAAAGCCTTCACCATCCTTTCGTGATCTGAATACTCGTCTGGTAACTCAAAGCCCTTTTGCTTGAGAGCTAATTTCAACCGTTCTGAAAAAGGAAGGGCCAATCCCATTTTTAGTAATTCGGTCCCGTGATCAAACACATTGGCGGGGGTATCAAATTCTCTTAACGCGCCCTCCTCGATGACCGCTATGCGATCGGCATGAGCTGCCTCATCGATATCATGGGTAATAGAGATCACTGTCAATTTTTGTTCGGCTTTGATTGCCCGAATTGTCTTAATGACCTCAAGACGTCCTTTCGGATCAAGCATACTAGTTGCCTCATCTAATACAATGATCTTTGGCGATAATGCCAAGACCCCAGCAATAGCGACCCGTTGTTTTTGCCCACCAGATAGCCTTGCTGGCTCTTTGGTCTTGAAAGCCGTCATACCTACAGCTTCAAGGGATTCATCCACTCGTGTCATCATTTCGTTCCGATCAATTCCAGCGTTCTCAAGTCCAAAGGCAACATCATCTTCAACAGTCGCCCCGACAAATTGATTATCTGGATTCTGAAAGACCATCCCCATCTTTTGACGGATCTCCCATACCGTGTCGCTCGACATCTCGATACCATCAATCATTACTGTCCCACTCGTTGGTGCAATCAAGCCATTCATCGTTTTGGCAAGCGTCGACTTTCCAGAGCCATTATGTCCGATGATCGCGACCCATTCTTGTTCTTCAATGGCTAAAGAGATGTCATCTAAAGCTAATCTGACATCTGTGTCGTTATATTTAAAAGTAATATGATTCATTTCGATCAAAGCCATATCTCACGTCGTCCTCCTTAAAAAGCTAACGTTCTTATTATAGCGAAAAATAAACATGTTGTGTCAAAAAAAGGAAGAGTTTCCCAAAAATTAAAAGTCCTCTAACACTTTCTCTGTCGCCAATTTTAAAGGCTACAGCATTGTCTTGACACATATCTAGTCATACCGGTACAACTAGTGGTCTAGTCGCACTGTAAGTTTCAAATAATCGGAGTCTTTCTTCCATTTTCTGAAAATATTGGAATAAATCGGATTATTCTCTTGTGAATTTACAAGTCGAAGAGTAGAATACGGTTAGATATTAAGTGTGCTTAAGTTGTACATGAAGGGGACTTTATAATGAAACGATCAAAAGAAACAAATCATCATCACAAATTTGTAACCTATGCCAATGGGCCAAGTCTTGAGGAAATCAATAATTCTGTTTCGATTCCTGATTCAGATGACTTTTGGAAAAATCTGATTGCCTTTTCTGGTCCTGGTGCTTTAGTGGCTGTCGGATACATGGATCCTGGTAATTGGGTCACTTCTATCGGTGGTGGCGCAAAGTATGGTTACTTACTGATGTCTGTTATTTTACTATCTAGCTTAATTGCTATGTTACTCCAGTATATGGCTGCTAAACTCGGAATCGTGACACACATGGATCTCGCACAAGCAACGAGAGCCCACACCGGCAAAAAGCTAGGAATCGTTTTATGGATTGTGACTGAACTTGCTATTATGGCGACCGATATTGCTGAGGTTATCGGTGGTGCGATTGCTTTACAACTTTTATTTGGATTTCCATTGATTGTCGGGGTGACGTTAACGATTTTCGATGTGCTGTTGTTACTTGTTTTGATGAAGTTAGGCTTTCGCAAAATCGAAGCCATCGTTGTCACCCTGATCACCGTGATCATGTTAGTCTTTATCTACGAAGTCGTTTTAGCTCGCCCAGATGTTCCCGCTATGCTTAAAGGATTGGTTCCACATCGTGATATTTTAAAGCATGGGCAATTAACCATGGCGTTAGGTATTGTTGGCGCGACTGTTATGCCACACAATCTCTACCTCCACTCTTCTATTTCACAAACACGTCAATATGACCGTCAGGATGATGATCATGTGGCAAAAGCTGTACGCTTCGCCACATGGGATTCTAACATCCAATTATCTGCAGCATTCCTAGTGAACTGTCTACTTCTCATTATTGGTAGCGCCTTGTTCTTCGGCCATAGTAATCAACTTGGGACCTTCCGTTCCTTATATAATGCACTGGGAGATTCTTCGATTGCTGGTGCCGTCGCTAGCCCAGTGTTGAGTGTCCTCTTCGCAGTTGCTCTATTAGCTAGTGGACAAAACTCGACAATTACCGGAACACTGACTGGTCAAGTCGTCATGGAAGGCTTCATCAAAATGCATATCCCAACTTGGGCACGTCGTGTCGTTACCAGATTAATCTCCGTCATCCCCGTATTAATCGTCACGATATATTACGGTGGCAATGAAATAGCATTGGACAACCTACTCGTTGGCTCACAAGTCTTTCTAAGTATTGCCTTACCTATCTCAATGGTACCACTTGTCTATTACACAAGCTCCGAAAAAATAATGGGTCCTCGTTTCAAGAATAAATTTTGGGTCGCCTCATTAGGATGGATTTGTACAGTATTACTGACAATACTAAATTTCCAATTAATCATAGAAACCGTCAGCAATTGGTTCTAGGTAGTTAGTTCCAGAAAAAATGATACTCGATGTTAGAAAAACTAAACAGTAAGGTCAAAAAAACAGGCAATCAATTGATTACCTGTTTTTGTCACCCTATTAAGGGACTATATAAATAACTTATTAAGAATCAAAATGCCTCTAAGGTACAATCTCTCGTTATTATGAAAACTATAATCGTTTTAAGCCGTGTGACCTGTAGACGTATCTCACAAAAATGATAAAAAAAAACACAAACAATGATGAATGGTCTTCTTGGCTGTTACCTTAACAGCCAAGAGACACGCGAGCTAGACTAAAAGAGACACTCTCTTCATCATCATAACACTCATTCATTCAATGTTAGTGACTTTTATTGCAGTCTAAGACCGCTAGACACCCCTTTGATTATACGAATTCAATAATAACCATAGGTGCTCCATCGCCTTTACGTTCGCCAATCTTCAAGATACGAGTATACCCGCCTTGACGATCTGCATAACGTTCAGCCAAAGAACCAAACAATTTTTGTAATGCTGTTTCAACAACGATATCATCGTCTTCTTCACGAACATCAGCAACTTCATTACGAACAAATGCTGCTGCTTGACGACGCGCTGCTAAAGTACCTTTTTTACCTAACGTAATCATTTTTTCTGTTGTCGAACGAATTTCTTTCGCACGAGCTTCAGTTGTAGTGATTTGCTCGTTAATAATGAGATCAGTCGTTAGGTCGCGTAATAAAGCTTTACGTTGAGAGCTTGTACGACCAAGTTTACGATATGCCATTCGTTTTTGCGCCTCCTTTATTAATCATCTTGACGTAATGAGAGGTCAAGTTCTTCTAACTTATGTTTCACTTCTTCAAGTGATTTACGTCCTAAGTTACGGACTTTAATCATTTCCGCTTCGGACTTGTTGGTCAATTCTTGCACAGTGTTGATACCAGCACGTTTCAAGCAGTTGTATGAACGAACAGAAAGATCTAATTCTTCGATCGTCATTTCCAACATTTTTTCTTTTTGTGTTTCTTCTTTTTCTACCATGATTTCAGCCTTGCGAGCATCATCAGTTAAGTTGATAAATACATTCAAGTGTTCGGTTAAGATTTTTGCGGATAGAGAGATAGCTTCTTCTGGTGAGATTGAACCATCAGTCCATACGTCTAACGTCAACTTGTCATAAAGGTTTTTTTGACCAATACGAGTGTTTTCAACTTGGTAGTTGACCTTATAAACCGGTGTATATAAAGAATCAATCGGAATAACTCCAATTGGCATATTTTCATGTTTGTTATATTCAGAACGAACATAACCACGACCACTTTTGGCGTTCATAGTGATATGTAACCGTTGGCCTTTGCCCATGGTACATAAATATAAGTCTGGATTTAAAACTGTTAGATCACTGTGATGAATAATATCGCCAGCAGTCACAGTTGCGGGGCCAGTTATATCGATTTCTAATACAGCATCTTCTTCATCTGCTTTTTTCAATGCAATCTTCTTCAAATTCAAAATCAAAGTGCTCACATCTTCAACCATTCCTGGAACGGTAGAAAATTCATGTAAAACACCATCGATGTGGATATCAGTAATTGCAAATCCTGGAAGCGAAGATAAGAGAACACGGCGTAGTGAATTGCCTAAAGTTGTGCCATAGCCACGTTCGAGTGGTTCTACGACAAATTTGCCAAACTTTGCGTCTTCGCTGATCTCAATCGTTTCAATAACAGGTTTTTCAATTTCGATCATTAGCCTTTACCCCTTTCAAAACGTAAGCACACAGTCATCTAAGCTCTATACACGGCGACGTTTTGGAGGACGGCATCCGTTATGTGGAATAGGTGTTACATCGCGAATGGCGGTAACTTCTAAACCAGTTGCTTGAAGTGAACGAATTGCAGCTTCACGACCTGAACCTGGGCCTTTTACTGTAACTTCAACAGCCTTCATGCCATGTTCCATAGAACCTTTGGCAGCAGCTTCAGCAGCTAACTGTGCTGCAAATGGTGTTGATTTCTTAGAACCACGGAACCCTAATGATCCAGCTGATGACCAAGAAATTGCATTACCGTGTGCATCAGTAATCATTACGATCGTGTTATTAAATGTTGAACGGATATGAGCGATCCCATTTTCGACGTTCTTTTTGACACGACGTTTACGTACAACTTTACGTTTAACCATTAATTTGTTACCTCCTTACTCTAACTATTTTTTCTTACCAGCGATAGACTTAGCTGGTCCTTTACGAGTGCGTGCATTGTTTTTGGTATTTTGACCACGAACTGGCAAACCAAAACGATGACGGCTACCACGGTATGAACCGATTTCTTGTAGACGTTTAATGTTTAAATTCTTTTCGCGACGTAAGTCACCTTCGATTTTAAGTTTGTCAACTTCAGCACGAATACGGTCCAACTCATCATTTGTTAAGTCACGAACGCGAGTTTCTGCTGATACGTCAGCAGATTTTAATACTGCTTCTGCAGTAGTTGTACCAATACCATAAATATAAGTTAGCGAAATTACGACACGTTTGTCACGTGGAATATCGACACCTGCGATACGAGCCATTTACGGGCACCTCCTTCAATATTATCCTTGACGTTGTTTATGTTTAGGGTTACTACAAATAACCATTACTTTACCATTACGCTTGATGACTTTACATTTTTCGCATATTGGTTTTACTGATGATCTAACTTTCATCGTTTTCCCTCCTTGGTTGTGCGAGGCTGCTTATTTAAAGCGGTAAGTAATACGGCCACGAGTTAAGTCATACGGTGATAACTCAACTGTTACCTTATCTCCTGGTAAAATTTTGATATAGTGCATTCTGATTTTACCAGAAACATGTGCTAAAACTTCATGTCCATTTGCGAGTTCAACTTTAAACATCGCATTTGGTAAAGTTTCTTTAATTGTTCCTTCGATCTCAATGACATCTTCTTTTGCCAAATTAACTGATCCTCCTCTTCTCATTGGTTGCATTTAAAAAGGCAAATAATCTTCTAACTGCTAAATTATAGCGTAACAGAGCGGTTTTATGCAAGTTACGTACACTCTTTACTTGGTTTCTTCAAAAAAATCTTGGATTTTCCCAAATACTTTATCTATATCTTCTGCCCCATTAACAGTTTTAAGAACGCCTTTGTTTTTGTAGAACTCAATGATCGGAGCAGATTGAGTGGTATTGACTTCAATCCGATTTTTAACTGTTTCCGGTTTGTCATCATCACGTTGGTAAAATTCGGTTGATCCACAACGATCACAAACGCCTTTTTCCTTTGGTGGGTTAAAAAGCTTATGATAAGTGGCACCGCATTTTGAACAGATGATACGTCCTGTTAAACGGTCCATCAAGATTGCTGGATCAACATCTATATTGATCACTAAGTCGATTGAACGGCCGAACTCTTTCATCGTTTCCTCGAGAGCTTTTGCCTGATTCAACGTTCTTGGGTATCCGTCCAATAGAAACCCATTTTTTGTATCTGGTTGTGCTAAACGATCTTTCACGATCCCATTCGTTACTTCATCTGGAACCAACTCACCATTATCCATGTATTCCTTAGCTTTGAGGCCTAAGTCAGTTTTATTTTTCATAGCTGCTCTAAACATATCACCTGTTGAAATATGAGGGATATGATAAGTGGCAACGATTTGTTCTGCTTGGGTTCCTTTTCCAGCACCAGGTAATCCCATAATAATTGTATTCACGTGTTACTCCCCTTTACTCTTCAATGAAGCCTTTATATTTACGAGTTACCATCCGACCTTCGATTTGTCTCGCTGCTTCAAGAGCAACACCGACAACGATCAGTAAACTAGTCCCGCCCAAACGGATACCGCTTGGTAGGTCCCATAACGCTGACGCAATCATAGGAACTACTGAGATAAGCCCTAAGTAAAACGCCCCTACAGTACTCAAACGCATTAACAAGCTTGAGATATATTCTTCCGTGCCACGACCTGGTCGTACACTGACGATATAGCCTCCTTGTTTTTGCAAGTTTTCGGCAACCTTTTCTGGGTTAACTTGCACAAACGCATAAAAATAAGTAAAGACAATAATCAAGACTGTATAGATAACTGCTCCTACTGGTTCTTCCATGTTGAAAATAGTATTCATCACTTTAAACCATCCTGCGTCTGAATAACGTGTATTCAGCAATTGTAAGACTGTTGCAGGAGCCATCATAAATGAGCTAGCAAAGATAACAGGTATTACACCTGCAGAGTTAATCTTTAGTGGTAACCATGAAGTCTCATGACTCCCACTAGCTCTTTTAGAGTATTGGATCGGTAAACGACGTTGCGCTGTTTCCATGATCACAACGAATACGACGATCAAGATCATAGCGATCACTAGTCCTACGGCAAAACCGATATTTGTCCAGTTTTCACTTAATTCTTTTCCTGCAAAATAGGTGTCATAAAAACCGACTAATCCTTCAGGAATACGAGCAACGATCCCAGCAAAAATCAAGATCGACACACCATTTCCGATACCATGAACCGTGATTTGATCACCAATCCATGTTAAGAGCATTGTCCCAGCTGTTAGTACTAGTGCAATGGTCAAATAGGTTTGGATACCAGGGTTTGTAATCAACCCAAAATTTGACAGGGAGTTAAACCCGATTGACAGTCCGATAGATTGGATGAAAGCTAAAACAATCGTGATGTAACGCGTCATTTGATTTAACTTCCGACGACCTACTTCACCTTGTTTTGACCATTCAACAAACCGAGGAACTATGTCCATTTGTAATAGCTGAACAACGATTGAAGCGGTGATGTAAGGCGAAACACCCATTGCGAAGATGGAGTAATTACTTAATGCTCCACCACCAAATGTATTCAATAACCCAAACAACCCTTGGTTAGCGATCGCACTGATCACACCAGAATTGACACCAGGCACGGTGATGTGCGCGCCGATCCGGAATAACAACAGCATAGCTGCTGTAAACGCTAATCGACGTCTAATATCCTTAACTTGTAAGGCGTTTTTCAGCAATTTGAACATTAGATCACCTCTACTGTTCCACCAGCTGTTTCAATCGCTTCTTTAGCTGATTGAGAGAATTTGTGTGCTTTAACGGTAACTTTACGTTCTAGTTTGCCGTTTCCTAGGATTTTGATGCCATCTTTTTCAGCTTTGACTAAGCCAGCTTCAACTAATTCAACTGGTGTCACTACTGCATCATCTTCAAAACGGTTCAAACTATCAACATTAACAATGGCGTATTCTACGCGGTTAACATTCTTGAAACCACGTTTTGGAATGCGACGGAATAATGGTGTTTGGCCACCTTCAAATCCTAATCTCACTTTACCACCTGAACGTGCTTTTTGTCCTTTTTGTCCACGACCTGATGTCTTACCATTACCAGATCCTTGACCACGACCAACACGGTTGCGTTCGCGGCGAGACCCTTCAGCAGGTTTTAATTCGTGTAGTTTCATTAACAAGGCACCTCCTTTTAACTTTAAATTTATTTAACTTCCTCAACATCTACTAGATGAGCGATCGTATTGACCATACCAGTGATCGCGTCACTTTCAGTTTTGACAACACTAGAACGAATCTTAGTCAAGCCAAGAGCTTTTGCAGTTGCGATTTGATTTTGAGGACGTCCGATCAAGCTTTTCTTTAATGTGATTTTTACATCTGCCATGTGGTTGTCCTCCTAATTCAATAATTCTTCTACGGTTTTACCGCGTAATTCAGCAACATCTTCTGCTCTCTTCAATTCAGATAATCCCTTAACTGTCGCACGGACAATGTTGATTGGGGTATTTGAACCCAATGATTTAGACGTAATATCAGAAATACCTGCTAATTCGATGACGGCACGAACTGGTCCACCAGCTGATACTCCAGAACCGGCAACAGCAGGTTTCAATAAGACACGTCCACCACAGAACTCTCCAATTACTTCATGAGGAACTGTTGAGCCAGTACGAGGAACTTCGATCAAGCTCTTCTTAGCATTTTCAATTGCTTTACGGATCGCTTCAGGAACTTCTTGTGCTTTACCAGTACCAAAGCCAACGTGACCATCTTTATCGCCAACTACAACGAGTGCAGCAAAGCGTAAACGACGTCCACCTTTAACAACTTTAGTAACACGGTTGATTGCTACAACGCGATCTTCTAATTCTAATTTGTTTGGGTCGATGCTAGTCATTAATGTATTTCCTCCTTCTTCTAGAATTCTAAGCCGTTTTCACGAGCTGCATCAGCTAACGCTTTGATACGGCCATGATAAAGATATCCGCCACGGTCGAACACAACTTTAGAAATGTTGGCTGCTTTGCCGTGTTCAGCAATCAGTTTACCAACTGCTTTGGCTTGTTCAACTTTAGTTCCTTCTGAAACTGCGGTATCTAGAGTTGAGGCACTTGCTAGCGTCACACCCGCTACGTCATCAATTAATTGAGCGTAGATGTTTTTGTTTGAACGGAATACATTTAAGCGTGGGCACTCAGCAGTACCAGAAATATGTCTGCGGACACGAACGTGTCGTTTTTGACGTATTTTATTTTTGTCTGGTTTTGAAATCACAATTTTCACCTCTATAACTTTTTATTTATCCAAGTCGTCGCGATTAGGCTACTGCCTTCTGACGCCGAATTGGTTGATTGACATAGTTAAAAAACTGGTTATTACTTACCAGTTTTACCTTCTTTACGAAGAACATACTCATCCGTATAACGAATTCCTTTACCTTTATATGGTTCAGGTGGACGTACACCACGAATGTTAGCTGCTAAAGCACCAACTGCTTGTTTATCGTAACCTTTAACAATGACTTTTGTATTGCTAGGAACTTCGATTTCTATACCTTCAGGTACATCGAACTCAACTGGATGAGAGTACCCAACGTTCAATACAAGTTTTTTACCTTGTAATTGTGCACGATACCCAACACCGATCAGGTCTAGTTCTTTTTTGAAGCCTTCTGTTAAACCGACGATCATATTGTTGATGATAGCACGAGTTGTGCCATGGATCGTACGACTTTCTTTACTATCGTTATCACGAACAACTGATAAGATGTTGCCATCTTGGTTGAGAGATAGACGATGATCATATTTAAATTGTAATTCTGCTTTTGCACCTTTAACAGTCACGACATGATCGTTGTCTGATACTGTTATGCCAGCAGGAATCTCAATAACTTTTTTACCGATACGACTCACTGGATTGCACCTCCTTATTGATTACCAAATGTAAGCTAATACTTCGCCACCAACATTTTTAGCACGAGCTTCTTTATCAGTGATCACACCTTCAGAAGTTGAAATGATTGCAATGCCTAAACCATTTAGTACTTTAGGTACTTCAGTTGACTTTGCATAAACTCGTAAACCTGGTTTTGAAATTCTTTTTAATCCGGTGATAACGCGTTCGCTATCTTTACCATATTTTAAGTACACTTTGATTGTGTTTTGTTTGTCATCTTTGCTAACTTCGTAGTTTCTGATGAAACCTTCACGTTTTAAAATGTCTGCTATAGCCACTTTAGCGTTTGAAGCTGGTACATTCAATGACGCATGGCGAACCATGTTTGCGTTGCGGATGCGTGTTAAGAAATCCGCGATTGGATCTGTCATAACCATTACCGATTACCTCCTCTATGTTAAGATTTTACCAACTTGCTTTTTTCATGCCTGGAATTTGACCTTTATAGGCAAGTTCGCGCAAGCAAATACGGCATAGTCTAAATTTACGATAAACGGAGTGTGGACGGCCACAACGTTCGCAGCGCGTGTACTCACGTGTAGAAAATTTTTGTTTCTTTTGGTTCTTTTGAACCATTGATGTTTTAGCCAAACTACTCGCCTCCTTGGATTATTTGTGGAATGGCATTCCTAGTTGCGTTAATAATTCGCGTGCTTCTTCATCTGTTTGGGCAGTCGTTACAATAACGATATCCATACCGCGAACTTTATCAACATCATCATAAGAAATTTCTGGGAAAATCAATTGTTCTTTAATCCCTAGTGTGTAGTTACCACGTCCATCAAATGCTTTTTTAGAGATTCCACGGAAGTCACGTACACGAGGTAGAGATACAGTTACTAATTTGTCTAAGAAGTCATACATTCTTTCGCCGCGTAACGTTACTTTAGTTCCGATTGGCATACCTTCACGCAAACGGAATCCAGCGATTGATTTTTTAGCTGTTGTGACAACTGGTTTTTGACCAGCAATAAGTGTTAATTCTGAAACTGCTTTTTCTAAGTTCTTAGAATTTGAAACAGCGTCACCCACACCCATATTGATCACTATTTTTTCAATTTTTGGTACTTGCATGACTGAAGCATATTCAAACTTTTCAACTAAAGATGGTACAACAGTTTCTTTATACTTTTGATTCAAACGGTTCATTGATGAGTCCTCCTCCCTATAGTTACTCGATTATTCTTCTATTTTCTTAACGTTAGAAGCATGGATTGGTTGTTCAACTTCGATAATCCCGCCAGCTTGGTTTGCTTGGTTAGGTTTTGCATGTTTCTTTGCAATGTTGACTCCTTCAACAATCACACGATCAACTTTAGGAAGAGCTTTTGTAATGACGCCTTCTTTTCCTTTATCTTTACCTGCGATAACTTTTACTTTATCACCTGTTTTTACGTGCATAAGTGAGGCACCTCCTTCGTTCTAGATTACTTCTGGAGCTAGTGAAACGATTTTCATGTAGTTGTTATCACGTAATTCACGAGCAACTGGTCCAAAAATACGAGTTCCTCGAGGACTTTTATCGTCACGGATAATAACGCATGCGTTTTCGTCAAATTTGATATAAGAACCATCTTTACGATGTGCTCCATGTTTCGTACGTACAATTACTGCTTTAACAACGTCGCCTTTTTTAACAACGCCACCTGGTGTTGCTTGTTTAACAGTTGCAACAATCACATCACCGATACCAGCTGTCTTACGTCCAGATCCACCTAATACTTTGATGGTCAAGACTTCGCGAGCGCCAGAGTTGTCAGCTACTTTTAAGCGGCTTTCACTTTGAATCACGATAATTTCCTCCCTTCGATACTGTTAAATCATTAGATAATAACTGATTCTTCAACGATTTCGATTAAGCGGAAATGTTTCGTAGCTGATAGCTTGCGAGTTTCCATAATCCGAACGACATCGCCTAATTTTGCTGAGTTATTTTCATCATGTGCTTTAAAACGTTTTGAATACTTAACGCGTTTTCCGTAAGCTGGATGAGATTTGTATGTATCAACTGATACGATGATTGTCTTGTCCATCTTGTCAGAAACGACTCTACCTTGATAAACTTTACGTTCGTTACGTTCTGATGACATTTATTTGCCTCCTTTACTGAAGTACTACTTTTGCAATTCTTGTTGACGCAATACAGTTTTAATGCGTGCAATCGATTTACGGACTTCTTTAATACGAGCCGTGTTTTCTAATTGCCCTGTTGCAAGTTGGAATCTCAAGTTGAATAATTCTTCCTTGAATTCTTTTTCCTTAGCAATCATTTCTTCAGTGGATAGCTCTTTGATTTCATTAGCCTTCATTCGATTCACCACCATTTTCTTCACGTTTCACGAATTTCGTCTTGATTGGCAACTTATGAGAAGCTAAACGTAATGCTTCACGGGCCACTTCTTCAGAAACTCCACCGATCTCAAATAAAATTTTACCGCGTTTAACTGGTGATACCCAGCCTTCAGGAGCCCCTTTACCAGAACCCATCCGTACGCCGATAGCTTTAGCAGTATAGGATTTATGAGGGAAAATCTTGATCCATACTTTCCCGCCACGTTTCATATAACGAGTCATGGCAATCCGAGATGCTTCTATTTGACGGTTAGTGATCCAGCTAGATGAAATAGCTTGTAATCCGTATTCGCCAAATGAGATTTCTTTGCCGCCTTTTGCTTCTCCGCGCATTTTTCCACGGAATTCACGACGGTGTTTTACTCGTTTAGGTACTAACATGCTTATTTCCCTCCTTTATCGTTATTTTTTGTTGGCAAGATTTCACCACGGTAGATCCAGGTTTTAACACCCAATTTACCAAAGGTTGTATCTGCTTCTTCCCAAGCATAGTCGATATCAGCACGTAAGGTATGTAATGGAACAGTACCTTCTGAATATGATTCAGCACGCGCAATATCTGCTCCGTTCAAACGGCCAGAAACTTGGGTTTTGATTCCTTTCGCACCAGCACGCATTGTGCGTTGGATAGCTTGTTTTTGTGCTCGACGGAACGCTACACGATTTTCCAATTGTTTCGCAATTCCTTCTGCTACTAACTTAGCATCTAGGTCAGGTTTTTTGATTTCTACGATGTTGATATGAACTTTTTTACCTGTCATATCATTTAATTTTTGACGTAATTTATCAACTTCTGAACCACCACGACCGATGACCATACCAGGCTTAGCTGTATGAATCGAAATGTTGATCCGTTTAGCTGCACGTTCGATCTCAATAGTTGAAACAGATGCTTCTTTAAGTGTTTCGTTGATGTAAGCACGAATTCTCAAATCTTCGTGTAAGTAATCTGCATAATCTTTGTCAGCGTACCATTTAGCATCCCAGTCACGGATGATACCAATACGCATTCCGATTGGATTGATCTTTTGACCCACTGATTATCCCTCCTCTGATTCTGATACCACGATCGTAATGTGGCTCGTACGTTTTAAAATTGGTGAAGCAGATCCTTTTGCCCGTGGGCGGAACCGTTTCATTGTTGGTCCTTCATTTACATATGCTTCAGTTACAACTAAATTTTCAATATCTAAGTCAAAGTTGTGTTCTGCATTAGCTATCGCTGATAGTAACACTTTTTCAATGACTGGTGATGCTGAACGTTGTTTGTATTTTAATACAGCAATTGCTTCGCCGACTTTTTTGCCTCTGATCAAATCGATTACTAGGCGCACTTTACGAGGTGCAATACGGACCGTTTTCGCAGTTGCTGTAGCACTATTGATGCGTTCTGCCATGGTTGATTCCCTCCTCGTTATCTTACTTTCGTGCTTTTGTCATCCCCGGAATGTCCACGGAATGTTCTAGTTGGTGCGAATTCGCCTAATTTATGACCTACCATATCTTCTTGGATATAAACTGGAACGTGCTTTCTACCATCATATACTGCAATGGTTTGTCCCACAAAGATTGGGAAGATAGTTGAACGGCGTGACCACGTTTTGATCACCGTTTTTTTATCGCTATTTGAAGCTGCTTCGACTTTTTTCATCAAATGATCATCGACGAAAGGTCCTTTTTTCAGACTACGGCTCATGTCAGGTCCTCCTTTACAAAGTTTTCATGAGTAACTCTTTGATTAGTATTCAATAGTAGTTAAGTTTATTTTTTACGTCCGCGTACGATCAATTTGTTTGAACGTGCTTTCTTGTTACGTGTCTTCAAGCCAAGCGTCTTCTTACCCCATGGTGACATAGGTGATGGACGACCGATTGGAGCTTTACCTTCACCACCACCATGTGGGTGATCGTTAGGGTTCATAACAGATCCACGAACAGTTGGACGTTTGCGTTTCCAACGAGAACGACCAGCTTTACCGATGTTGATCAATTCATGTTGTTCATTTCCTACTGTACCAATAGTGGCACGGCAAGAGCTCAAAATCATGCGTACTTCGCCTGAGTTCAAACGAACTAAAGTGTATTTGCCTTCTGTTCCTAGTACTTGAGCACTAGTTCCAGCTGAACGAATCAATTGGCCACCTTTACCAGGTTTTGTTTCAATGTTGTGGATGATTGTACCAACTGGAATATTTGCTAATGGCAAAGCATTCCCTAGTTTGATATCAGCATCAGCACCTGATTGAATTTTTTGACCTACAGTCAATCCTTTTGGAGCAATGATGTAAGTTTTCACGCCATCAGCGTAATGGATTAATGCGATATTAGCTGAGCGGTTTGGATCATATTCAACTGCTGCAACAGTTCCGGCAATGCCGTCTTTATTACGTTTAAAATCGATCACACGGTAAGCACGTTTATGACCGCCACCTTGATGGCGTACAGTGATTTTACCTTGTGCGTTACGGCCAGCATTGTTTTTAGCTGATTCTAACAATGTTTTTTCTGGTGTTGTTTTAGTGATTACACTAAAATCATAACCCGTCATATTACGACGACCGTTAGAGGTTGGATTATATTTTTTAATCGCCACTTCGTTTCCCTCCTGTTTACTTAATTAGTGTTTATTCTTCATCGAATAATTTGATGTCTTTTGAAGCTTCAGTCAGTGTTACGATGGCTTTTTTACGTTTGTTTGTATAGCCTTGGTAACGTCCCATACGTTTCAATTTACCGCGAACGTTTAGGATGTTGACTTGTTTTACTTCAACATCGAAGATTTCTTCAACTGCTTTTTTAACATGTGTTTTTGTAGCGCGAACATCAACATCGAACGTATACTTCTTGTCGTCCATCGCTATCATAGAAGCTTCAGTTATAACTGGGCGTTTAATAATATCACGTGCATCCATTATTTAAGACCCTCCTCTGTCGTGCTAAGAGCGGCTTTTGTAATGATTACTGTGTCGTTATAAATAACGTCAAGTACGTTCAACCCAGCTGCAGTGATCACTGTAACGTTTGGTAGGTTACGTGCTGCAAGGGCTGAAACATCATTTCCTTCTTCAAGGACAACTAATGTTTTGCCTGAAACGTTCAAGTTGTTCAATACATTAGCAAATTCTTTTGTTTTTGGTGTTTCAAATGCTAATTCGTCAACGGCTACTAATGCGTTGTCGATTACTTTTTGTGATAACACAGAGTTCAATGCTAAGCGACGCACTTTGCGTGGTAATTTGTAGCTATATGAGCGTGGAGTTGGTCCGAATACGGTACCACCGCCAACCCATTGTGGTGAACGGATCGATCCTTGACGGGCACGACCTGTCCCTTTTTGGCGCCATGGTTTACGGCCACCACCGGAAACTGCAGAACGATTTTTAACGGCATGTGTTCCTTGACGAAGAGAAGCTCTTTGTGCAAGTACTGCATCAAAAACAGCATGTTCGTTTGGTTCGATACCGAAAACAGCATCGTTTAATTCGATGTCACCGTTTTGCGTTCCATCTTGTTTTAATAAAGTGATTTTTGGCATGATGTGTTATCCTCCTTCCGTCGTTTTCTATTATTTAATTGATTTAAGTGCTGTTTGGATTTTAACAAGTGCTTTTTTAGAACCAGGTACATTACCTTTGATCAAGATAACATTTTTGTCAGCATCAACATGAACGACTTCAAGATTTTGAACCGTTATTTGAGTACCGCCCATTTGTCCTGGTAGGTTTTTACCTTTAAACACTTTAGACGCATCTGACGCCATACCCATTGAACCAGGGCGACGATGATAGCGAGAACCGTGAGCCATTGGCCCGCGTGATTGTCCGTGGCGCTTGATAGCTCCTTGGAACCCTTTACCTTTAGATGTACCAGTGACATCAACAATGTCTCCAGCTGAAAACTCAGCTACACTTACTTCTTTTCCTACTTCATACTCACTAAGTGCTACATTGTTGAATTCGCGAATGAAGCGCTTAGGAGTAGTATTTGCTTTTGATACATGACCCTTTTCAGGTTTGTTCGATAATACTTCACGTTTGTCTTGGTATCCCAATTGCACTGCTTCATAACCGTCTGTTTCAACAGTTTTTACTTGAAGAACAACGTTTGGCGTTGCTTCAACAACAGTAACTGGTACTAATTCACCAGATTCAGTGAAGTATTGAGTCATTCCTACTTTACGTCCTAAGATTCCTTTGGTCATGGTTACACCTCCATTTATTTATTATAGTTTGATTTCAATATCCACACCGCTAGGTAAGTCGAGCTTCATTAAAGCATCAACTGTCTTAGGTGTTGGATTCAAAATATCGATGAGACGTTTATGTGTCCGTATTTCGAACTGTTCACGAGAATCTTTGTATTTATGCGTTGCACGGATCACAGTATAAAGTGATCTTTCAGTTGGCAACGGAATAGGGCCAGCTACACCAGCACCAGTTCTCTTTGCAGTTTCTACGATTTTTTCAGCAGATTGATCAAGCGCACGATGTTCGTAAGCTTTAAGTCTGATCCGAATCTTTTGTTTTGCCATGTTTTTTCCCTCCTTCGTCAATTGTCTATCAATGACTAGCTCCACGTGAATTTCCGACGACCCTTCCGTGGCAAAGCGTCCGGGTGTGTCGCAACCTCTCGCTTCTAAGCTTCCCCAATCTATTCAGACAGGGGGTGTGTAAATGGGCATACGAGTGCCTAAACATAATAACACACTCTTGACATTATACAGAGATAACACTATGATAGCAAGCTTTTTCTACGTTTTATTTTATAAACGCCAAATTTTAATCTATTTCTTATTTTTGAACGTTTATGGGGCATCCAGTCGATTAGAGCAGCTTGTCTTGACGACCTTGTTCACCGTTTTAACTGGCGGCGGGCGCCTCTTTCTTTCATGAGATTTTGATTAAACTATTTGGCATAAACTATTGACAATGTTGTCTGATTTCATTAAGATGCTATTAAATTGAATAAGCAGATAGAGGTAGCGGTGCATCAGAGTAGATGGTGGAGCAGGTATGCTAGGAAACCATTGAAAGGTAATCATCGCCGAACAAGATCATTAGACATAATCATCTTGTGGGGATAGTTGAGAAGATCACTATCACTCGATCCTTGGGATTGGCGCTATACTATTACACGTGTGTGATACGTTTTTAGAGACTTCAGCTGATCTAGTTGAAGTCTCTTTGCTTTTTACACCGTTTGCTAGTCGCAAGCGTGCCTCGTCTCTCATTCAACTTATCTAAGGAGGGACATTATGATAGAGCAACAAGAACACCGTACAAACTGGAAAAAACAACTCGTATTCTTTATTTTTACTCTTTTTGTTTTAGCACTGGTATTAACGGGTTGTGGCGATAAAGATAATGAATCAGCAACTACTGATGACTCAAGCGAGCCAACAGAGGAATTCGTTGTTGGGATGGAGGGGGCTTACGCACCATATAACTGGACGCAGGCGGATTATTCCGATACTGCTGTTCCGATTGATGGCGGCCAATATGTCGATGGCTATGATGTTCAGATTGCTCGCCGTATTGCAGATAAACTTGGCAAAAAATTGGTGATCAAGAAAATTGCCTGGGAAGGTTTGATTTTATCACTGCAAACACATCAGATCGATGCCATCGTCGCTGGGATGTCACCAACACCTGAACGGGCAGAACAAATTAACTTCTCGGATATCTACTATATAAACACAGACGCTGCTTTTGGTGTCGTTGTTCAAAAAGGAGGTCCGTTAGCAGATGCTTCAACCATTAATGACTTCTCTGGCGCAAAGATCACTTCTCAAGTTGGAACTTACCATGGCGCCTTACTAGATCAGTTAGTTGGTGTTAATCGTCTTGAAGATATGAAGGATTTCCCAACGATGACCATCGCCTTACAATCTGGTGAGATTGATGGCTTTGTAGCAGACAATGGTACGGGCCGCTCAATCAACGCCAACAATCCTGACCTTGTCTATCTTCCTTTGGTCGGAGACGAGGGCTTCCAACTTGAACCTTATATGAACGGTGTGGCAGTTGGTGTTAACAAAGATAACCCTGAACTCGTAACCCAAATCAATGATGCTTTAGCTACCATCTCAACTGATGAGCGTGAAGAACTGATGGATGCCGCCGTCAATTACGGAGCTGCGACAGAAACTTCTTTCTTTAAACAAGTCGGAGAAATACTTAAAAACAACTACAAATCTTTAGTAAAAGGGACTTGGACCACCTTATTTATTTCCCTAACAGCAACCGTAATCGGATTCTTAATTGCCTTGTTCGTTGCGATTGTCCGTCAATCCAAAGTTGGTGATATCATAGCGCGAATCTATATCACCATCTTTAGAGGAACTCCTATGATGGTACAAGCCATGGTCATCTTCTATGGAGCTTCGATGCTGTTTGATGGCTTCCAATGGTCGAACCTTCCATACGGGAACACTGTTGCAGGTATCATCGTCGTAAGTATCAACACGGGTGCTTATATGGCAGAAACCATTCGAAGTGGTATCAACGGCCTCGACAAAGGGCAATTCGAAGCAGCACAAAGCTTGGGCTTCTCAAAATGGCAAACCATGTTTACGATCATATTACCCCAGGCTGTTAGAAGTGTGATTCCAGCATTGAGCAACGAACTGGTCGTCAACGTCAAAGATACTTCCGTTTTAAACATTATTGCTATTACTGAACTATTTTTTGTATCAAACGGGATTGCATCATCAACCTACCTCGTGTTTCAAACCTTTATCATTACAAGTGCTATCTACTTGTTCTTGACAATTGTATTGACCGCTTTGTTGAAACAATTTGAATTGTTCTGGGATCGTTCGAAGCAAAAACCATCGAGCTATCCAGCGTCCGTTTCGGATAATACTCAATTCGCACCTAAAAACTGATAGTTGCAAAGGCATAGAAACATAGAAAGGACAACCATAATGAGTGAAAACCAACCGCTTATTACCGTAAAAGATCTCCACAAATCATTTGGTCCACACGATGTCTTAAAAGGCATCGACCTAGAGGTAAATGAAGGACAAGTCGTTTCAATCATAGGATCTTCAGGCTCAGGGAAATCAACGCTACTACGGTGTCTGAATACCCTTGAAACTTTTGACAGTGGTGAAGTCTTAATCAACGGTGATCCAATTGGGACTATCCCATCTAAAAAACTACATACCACTGTTGGAATTGTTTTCCAAAACTTCAATTTATTCAATCACATGAGCGTATTGCAAAACTGTGTCGTTCCTCAAGTCAAGATTTTAAAAAAGACGAAAGAAGAAGCCACCGCCTATGCGATGCAACTGCTTGAGAAAGTCGGGATGGCGCCATTTGCCAGCAAGAATGCTCAAACACTGTCAGGTGGTCAAAAACAACGGGTAGCAATCGCCAGAGCCCTGGCCATGCGACCAGCAGCCCTCCTCTTTGACGAACCGACAAGTTCACTAGACCCTGAAATGATCGACGAAGTATTAGCCGTTATGCAAGACCTGGCCAAAGAAGGACTGACTATGGTAGTCGTGACACATGAGATGAGCTTTGCACGTGATGTCTCAGATACCGTCATCTTTATGGATGGAGGCGTCGTCTTAGAAAGTGGCAGCCCTGAAGACATCTTTGAGCACCCTACCCATGATCGTACGCAACAATTCTTGAGCCGTTATAGAAAAGGAGTCGAACTTTAATGACCACACCACATCACACAACTAGCAATCACACCACAAATGATTATGACACAAACCGCCAAACAACTGATCGAGCTACAGTTACTTCAATGACTACCCACATAAAAGAGAGAGCTAAAGCTCATTTAAGTGAGATGAAACAGTTACGCCGAACGATTCATCAAAATCCTGAACTTGCTCATGAAGAGTTCAAAACCCAAGCACTAGTTCGTTCAGTCTTAGATGATTTAGGCATCCCTAATCAACCGTTAGCCGGCACTGGTGTAGTTGGTCTTATTGAGGGGGGACATCCTGGAAAAACTGTTTTATTACGAGCAGATATGGATGCGCTACCCGTAGACGAAGAAGCCGATGTCCCTTACATTTCAAAAGTTGCGCATAAGATGCACGCTTGTGGTCACGATGGACATACTGCCGGTTTACTTGGCGCGGCTATGATTCTGAACGACCTAAAAGATCAACTACATGGCAATGTTAAACTCATGTTCCAACCTGCTGAAGAAACTGATGGTGGCGCCAAACCAATGATTGATGAAGGTATTCTCGAAAACCCAACCGTATCTGCAGCTTTTGGACTCCATTTAGCTGGTGATAAAAACAAAGGAGAACTTTGGGTGAAACATGGTGCAATGATGGGAGCACCTGATGAATTCGAAGTCACGATCACCGGAATTGGGGGACATGCCGCACATCCTCACGACAGCATCGACCCAATATCATTAGCCGCTCAATTCATTACTGAAATTCAATATATGGTAGCTAGACGATTTGATCCCGTTAAACCGATCGTTGTTTCAATCACTAAAGTCCATGCTGGAGATGGGTTGAATGTCATTCCAGAAACGTGTGAAATAGGTGGCACTTTGAGAACACTCTATCCAGAGACAAGAGAAAAAGCGCGTCAACTAATCGAAAAAACCCTGGCGAGCATCTGTGCCTTGAACGATGCTAGCTATACCTTCAACTTCATGCCTTCCTATCCACCAGTTATCAACGACAATGACATGACTGATGTTGTGGTAAGAGCTTTGAGTGATTACGCGGGCGAAGAGAATGTTCATGAACATATTTTCCCAAGCCTTGGCGCAGAAGACTTTGCCTATCTTTGCGAAGCAGTGCCATCTTCTTACTATAATGTCGGCATAAAAGAACCTGACGGCGCTCCAGCAATCCACCATCATCCAAAATTTGCTTGGAACGATGACGTCTTAGAAGTCACAAGTGCCACTCTAGCTCAAATCGCTTATCAATACCTTGAGGAAAATAGCTGATATCCAAGCTTTAGTTTTACTCTTTTGAGAATAGCTGCGATGATAGTTGTTTTAATGCTATCTAACATAGACATTAAACAGAATATAGAAATTAAAAAGGATATAAAGATAAAATAGATATAAAGATAAAAAGGATATAACGGTAGGTTCAGTCAACCTCCACCCGTTATATCCTTTATTTTATATTTCTACACAAAAAAGCAGACCCTCGTCCACTTGATTATCCTTCTCTGATAGTTTGCTATCACAGCTTGATGATTCCAGTGGCTCGGGTCTGAGCGCTTTTTTCACAATAGTTAAATTATGCTTCGATCTTAGATACTACGCCAGATCCAACAGTACGTCCGCCTTCACGAATAGAGAAACGAGTTCCTTCTTCGATAGCAACAGAGTGGATCAATTCAACTTCGATCGTAACGTTATCGCCAGGCATTACCATTTCAGTACCTTCTGGTAAGATACATACGCCTGTGATGTCAGTTGTACGGAAGTAGAATTGTGGACGGTAGTTAGTGAAGAATGGCGTATGACGGCCACCTTCTTCTTTAGTCAACACATACACTTCAGCAGTGAATTTTGTATGAGGTGTAATCGAACCTGGTTTAG
This sequence comes from Bavariicoccus seileri WCC 4188, assembly GCF_000421665.1. Taxonomy (GTDB): domain Bacteria; phylum Bacillota; class Bacilli; order Lactobacillales; family Aerococcaceae; genus Bavariicoccus; species Bavariicoccus seileri. The sequence goes on from NZ_ATXL01000016.1 coordinate 34,940, forward strand.
CTAATACTTGTCCACGTTCGATATGGTCACGTGTTACACCACGTAACAATGCTCCAATGTTATCCCCAGCTTGAGCATAGTCTAACAATTTACGGAACATTTCAACACCGGTAACAGTTGTTTTCATAGTATCTTCAGTGATACCAACGATTTCAACTTCGTCTCCGACTTTAACTTCACCACGTTCAACACGGCCTGTTGCCACAGTACCACGACCAGTAATTGAGAATACATCTTCTACTGGCATCATGAATGGTTTGTCGTTATCACGTTCTGGAGTTGGGATGTAGTCATCAATAGCATCCATCAAGTCTAAGATTTTTTGTTCGTATTCAGGATCGCCTTCTAATGCTTTCAAAGCAGAACCTGCGATGATTGGAGTTTCGTCACCAGGGAAGTCGTATTCTGTTAAGAGGTCACGTACTTCCATTTCAACTAATTCCAATAATTCTTCATCGTCTACCATATCCATTTTGTTCAAGAAAACGACGATGTAAGGAACACCAACGTTACGAGAAAGTAAGATATGTTCACGTGTTTGTGGCATTGGACCATCTGCAGCAGATACTACTAAGATAGCGCCGTCCATTTGTGCAGCACCAGTGATCATGTTTTTAACATAGTCAGCATGGCCTGGGCAGTCAACGTGAGCGTAGTGACGAGTTTTAGTTTCGTATTCAACGTGAGACGTGTTGATAGTTATACCACGTTCGCGTTCTTCAGGAGCTTTATCGATTGAACCGTAGTCAGTCGCTTTAGCGAACCCTTGTTTTGCTAATACAGTTGTAATTGCAGCTGTTAATGTTGTTTTACCATGGTCAACGTGGCCGATAGTCCCAATATTCAAATGGGGTTTTGTGCGGTCGTATTTTTCTTTTGCCATTTTGATTATTCCTCCTAAATTAAGTGTGATGTATTTTTTAATGCAATAGTCGATAGAGACTATCTATTGCCTAAATTATAACGATTCAACAGTTGTTTAGTCAACCGCGAAGCGTATTGCTGCGGCAATCTTATTCTGATTTACCGCCATGTTTTGCGATGATTTCTTCAGCAATGCTCTTAGGAACATCTTCATAGTGATCAAATTGCATTGTGAAGGTTCCACGTCCTTGTGTTGAAGACCGTAGTGTCGTCGCATAACCAAACATTTCAGATAACGGAATCATTGCCTTAACGATTTGTGCGTTTCCGCGAGCTTCCGTTCCTTCAATACGGCCACGACGAGCGTTAACGTGTCCCATCACATCACCTAAGTATTCCTCAGGTACTGTGATTTCAACAGCCATCATAGGTTCAAGGATAGATGGTTTAGCTTTCTTAGCAGCTGCTCTCAAAGCCATCGAAGCAGCAACTTTAAAGGCTGTTTCAGATGAATCGACATCATGGTAAGAACCATCATACAATTTAGCTTTGATATCAACCATTGGGAATCCAGCTAACACACCATTTTGCATTGCGTCTTTCAGTCCAGCTTCAACGGCAGGAATGTATTCACGAGGAACCACACCACCGACGATAGCATTTTCAAACTCAAAGCCAGCACCCTCTTCATTAGGGGTAAATTCAATCCATACGTGACCATATTGACCTTTACCACCTGATTGACGAACGAACTTACCTTCAGCTTGAGTTGCAGCACGGAATGTTTCACGATATGAAACTTGTGGTGCACCAACTGTTGCTTCTACCTTAAACTCACGACGTAAACGGTCCACGATGATATCCAAGTGAAGTTCACCCATACCTGCGATGATTGTTTGGCCTGTTTCGTGGTCTGTAGAGGCACGGAATGTTGGATCTTCTTCAGATAGTTTTTGCAAAGCAATCCCCATCTTATCTTGGTCAGCTTTTGAGTTTGGCTCGATAGCCACTTCAATAACTGGTTCAGGGAAGACCATTGATTCAAGAATAACTTCATCATCAGAGTCACATAACGTATCCCCAGTAGTCGTATTCTTCAATCCAACTGCTGCTGCGATATCGCCAGAGAAGACTTCAGCAATCTCACGACGGTGGTTCGCATGCATTTGTAGGATACGTCCAACACGTTCACGTGTATCTTTTGTTGCGTTTTGAACATATGATCCTGATTCCAATGTACCAGAGTAAACACGGAAGAAAGTCAAACGACCAACATAAGGGTCCGTCATAACTTTAAAGGCTAAGGCTGAGAATGGTTCGCTGTCGTCAGCATGACGTTCAACGATTTCATCTTCATTTCCTGGACGATGACCTTTGATTGATTCAACGTCTGTTGGCGCTGGTAAGTAGTCGATAACACCATCTAGTAATAATTGTACCCCTTTGTTTTTAAACGCAGAACCACAAAATACTGGGTAGAAATCAACTGACAAGGTTGCTTTACGAATTGCTTTTTTAAGATCATCTGTTGAGATTTCTTCACCTTCAAGATAAGCCATCATGATGTCTTCATCTGTGTCGGCAACAGCTTCGATCAATTTAGTATGCCATTCTTCAGCAAGATCACGATATTCTTCAGGAATTTCTTCTTCTAAGATATCTGTTCCTAAATCATTTTCGTAGATATAAGCTTTCATCGTAATAAGGTCGATGATTCCTTGGAAGTCATCTTCAGCACCAATTGGTAATTGAACTGGATTTGCATTAGCTTCCAAACGTTCATGTAAGGTTTTTACAGAATATAAGAAATCAGCACCAATCTTGTCCATCTTGTTGACGAACACGATTCTTGGAACACCGTAAGTTGTCGCTTGACGCCAAACCGTTTCTGTTTGAGGTTCAACCCCAGATTGAGCATCCAAGATTGCAACTGAACCATCTAATACACGTAGCGAACGTTCAACTTCAACTGTGAAGTCCACGTGACCTGGCGTATCGATGATGTTGACACGATAACCTTTCCATTGCGCCGTTGTAGCCGCAGAGGTAATGGTGATCCCACGTTCTTGTTCTTGTTCCATCCAGTCCATTTGTGAAGCCCCTTCATGAGTTTCACCAATTTTATGGATACGACCAGTATAGTACAAGATACGTTCGGTACAGGTTGTTTTACCGGCATCGATATGGGCCATGATTCCTATATTACGAGTTTTTTCTAAAGAAAACTCTCTTTTCGCCATAAGTCTAGAACACCTCTTTCTTCATTAATAAAGAATTGATCAACAACATGTCGATTACCATCTGTAATGAGCAAAAGCTTTATTAGCTTCAGCCATTTTATGAGTATCTTCACGTTTTTTAACAGCAGAACCACTATTGTTAGCAGCGTCCATGATTTCACGAGCTAAACGAGTTTCCATTGTATCTTCTCCACGTAAACGTGAATAGTTGACCAACCAGCGTAAAGCTAGTGAGGTACGACGATCTGGACGTACTTCGATAGGCACTTGATAGTTAGAACCCCCTACACGGCGAGCTTTTACTTCAAGAACTGGTGAAATGTTCTTCATTGCTTCTTCAAACACTTCAATTGGATCATTGCCAGTTTCTTCCTTAATGATTTCAAATGCACTGTATAAAATTGTAGCTGCTTTTCCACGTTTTCCATCAACCATCAAACGGTTGATCAAACGAGTTACTAATTTTGAATTATAAATTGGGTCTGGTAAAACATCGCGTTTTGCGACTGGTCCTTTACGAGGCATTTATACTCCTCCTTTCTTAAGTGTAGTTTTATTTAGGTCTTTTAGTACCGTATTTAGAACGACCTTGACGACGGCTGTCAACGCCTGCTGTATCAAGCGCACCACGAACGATATGGTAACGAACCCCTGGCAAGTCTTTAACACGACCTCCACGGATCAATACAACACTATGTTCTTGTAGGTTATGACCGATACCAGGAATGTAAGCAGTCACTTCAATCAAGTTAGATAACCGCACACGCGCGTACTTACGTAATGCTGAGTTAGGCTTCTTAGGCGTCATTGTGCCGACACGGGTACAAACTCCACGTTTTTGAGGAGATAGAGTAGTCGTTTGAGCCTTTTTCTTGCTGTTGTAGCCCTTGTTCAACGCAGGAGAATTAGATTTAGTAATTGCAGACTTGCGAGGTTTGCGGACTAATTGGTTTATAGTTGGCATGAATCGTTTCCTCCTTTTTAATTCTTTATATCTTGGTCCACACATCCAGGCGGTTCTTTGATGTCAAAATAAAAATAGACCATGTAAGCCTAGTCTGTGTGCACTTTTATTTCAATCAGCACGTCTGAATAATCAGGGATAGAATAAAAGCACCTTACGAATAATATCATGATGACAAAGTGAAGTCAACATTTTCAAGGGTATTTCACGCTATAATAGCTATTTTAATCTTCCTTTAATTTCTGGTTTCCTCGTTTTTCTAATAAGCTGCAATCAACAACTCTAAAAAACGATAGGTCGTGCTACCATTAGCACGGCTTATCGTTTAGAGTTTTTACTGTTTTTCGAACCATCAGTTTAAAAGGAACTATTTCTGACACCATTTCACAGTTATCTGCAATGGCTTTAATCACACGTTCACAACCTTTGGCTCCCATCTCGTAAAGGGGTTGGCCAATCGTTGTCAATGGTGGTGAGCTCATCCAAGCAATACTTGTATCATCGTAACCAATTATCGAGAGATCATCAGGGATTGTTAGGCCATTTTCATAGGCAACTGATTTAACACCCATAGCCGTCTCATCACTAGCGCAAACAATCGCTGAAGGTATCTTTTTTTGTTTAAAAAATTGTTGCATCGCAGCTACTCCAGCATCAAAACTAAAATCTCCAAACACAATATAGTCGCGATCTATTGGCCGGTTATGTTGTTTCAAACAGTCCAAATAACCCTTTAGCCGAGGTAATCCAGCTATTTTATCTGTATCATTGATTCCCACTAGTCCTATGGTTGGGTGATGATGATCAATCATATACTGAGTGGCCTGATAGATTGCTTGATAATCGTCAACTTTGATATAAGGCAACGTGTCTCCCTCAGCCTGCGTTGACAATAATATAGTTGGCAAATTGAGCCAAGTAATTAATTCTTGTTGTTTTTTCCCGAGATAAATGGATACAATGATCACTCCATCAACACGGCGATTAGCCATTAATTTTAAGCTATCCCCCAAGCGATTCCCTTCGATACCCGCATGCGTCAAAATAACACTATAGCCATGTTCATAGGCAACGTCTTCAATACCATTGACAATATTCCCATAAAAATTAGTACTCACATTAGGGATGATGATTCCTATCGTCTTGGTTTTATTAGTCACCAAACTTGTAGCCGTCTCATTTTTATAATATCCAAGATCTTTTGCAGCTTGCAAGACGCGGTCTCTAGTTTCCGTCCCGTATCCGCCAATGTCATTAATGACTCGTGATACGGTGGCGGTCGAGACCCCTGCTCGTTTGGCGATATCTTTTATCGTTGCTACCATGGCATTTCCTCTACTTTGTCTGTTGGTTAGTTTGGATGAGATTAGCGTAATCGCTATCATTACTTACGATTATACATTAGTTATGCACATATACCAGTGCTTGATAAGGTGCAATCGTCATTTTTGATGCTATAACAGTCGTTTGCTGACTTTTGTCTTCAACACTGTTAGTCAAGAGTAGCGACCAATCTTTTCCAACAACTGTTTGCGGCAACTTTATTTCAGCTTCATCTTTAGTTAAGTTCACAATAACTAAAAGACGTTCCTTTTCTAAGAAGCGTTCATACACATAGACTTGCTTGTGTTTTGGTAGATAGTCCACATAATGACCAGACACCAGCACTTCTTTTGTTTTACGAAGGTGAATTAGTTGCTTGTAGTAATTTAAAATCGAGCTTTTTTCAACCCTTTGTTGTGCCACATTGATTGTCTTATGATTAGGATTGACCGCCATCCATGGCTTACCAGTTGAAAATTCAGCATTATCGCTCCAATCCCACTGCATAGGCGTCCGACTGTTATCACGTGAGACACTACTCATGAGTTCTAAGATTTCAAGGGTTTTGGTGGCTTGGTCTTTTTCACCGAGCAAATCTTTGATTTGATTCTTTGCCGTCACATCATCGAGCTGGTCAATAGCCGTAAAGGTCATGTTAGGCATACCCAGTTCTTGGCCTTGATAAATGAAAGGTGTGCCTTGTAAGAGTAAATACATAGTGGCTAGTGCCTTGGCTGACCTTGCCCTATACTGTGGTGTATCATTCCCAAAAACTGAAACGCTACGTGGAACATCATGATTTTCCATATAGAGAGCATTCCAACCTTCACCATAGTCTAAGGCTCTTTGCCAACGACCCAGGGCCCTTTTTAGACCAACTACATCAACGGCTTCGTTCTTATCACGTTGCCAGAGCGAAATATGCTCAAATTCAAAGATCATATTGAAATACCCATCATTACCAACCCATTCCGTGGCTTCTTCGGCAGTCACACCCGACGCCTCGCCGACTGTCACAATATCATACTCTTTGAAGACTGCACTTAGCTCTTTTAAGTATTTACCGATTCCTTTGACATTTGTAAACGGTGAGTGAGGCCAATCAGGACGAGCTTTGGTCTCCCAAGACGACTTCTTGATATGAGAGATGGCATCAATCCTAAACCCATCGATACCTTGATCAAGCCACCAGCGAATCATCCGAAAGATTGACTCGCGCATTTGCTTGTTTTCCCAATTCAAGTCGGGTTGTTCCTTCGCAAAAACATGAAAGTAGTTTTTCTTGAGACTAGGGACATACTCCCAGACAGATCCTCCAAAAATCGATTGCCAGTCATTTGGTTTTTCTGCCGTATCTGACCAGATGTAATAGTCATGATAGGGATTATCTTCCCCCTTACAGGCTTCTAGAAACCAAGGATGTTGATCTGAAGTGTGATTGATAACGAGATCCATGATGACTTTGATACCGTTCGCATGGGCTTCTTCTATTAATTGTGTCATATCGTCCATCGTCCCAAACTCTGGATTAATCGCTTGGTAATCGCTGATATCATAGCCATTATCGACATTAGGAGACTGATAGACTGGGTTCAGCCAGACAAAATCAACCCCGAGATCCTTCAAATAGCCTATCTTTTCACGAATACCATTCAAATCTCCGATACCATCACCATTAGAATCTTTAAAACTTTTCGGATAAATTTGGTAAGCAACAGCATCTTTCCACCACTTATCCGTTCGCTTTTTCGTCATCTGAGTTATTGCCCTCTTTCCTTCATCGTTAAGTTCTGTACTAACTTATATACCACAAATCATTCTGTTACTCTACAACACCAATTGTCTCATTCTGATCATTCGGTTCACTAGCTGTCTGACTAAAGTAAATCATATCCCAATACTCAAGGGATGGTATTTTAACGCTTATAAAGTTCCCGTTGGCATCCTGACCTGTTTCCATCTCCAGCTCTCTCGATTGTGATTGATAGGCAGGGTCTGGTGACGTCACCCATGCGCTTTTAAAAGAAGCATCCGTATAGTACTTGACAGTCATATCTGTCAATAATTCGGGTGTTTCTTTTTGCCCATCATTAGCTCGCCACTCATTGTCAGACACACCAACAAGATTAATCAATTGGATAGTATCCTGTTCATTCCCTGATTTGCTATAGGTCCATACGGTATTAGGTTCTCCATCAGCAGATTGGTCGTAATCCACAATCTCAATCCTGTTCCCATTATCTTCCAAGCCATCACGTAGTAAATTCTGGTAGGCTACAATAAAATCTTGCAAGCCTTTTTGGCGAGCCATGTGTTCTTCTGTCATATAAAGATGGTGCTTTGGAAAATACTCGCTTGATAACATTGCTTGTCCATCACCTAGTTCAATCCGAGATCCGCCCGCAGCGTAGACTGCCGCATCTGTCAATAATACCGCCGACATATTGAAAGGCTGGTCAATCACGCTATCGGCGTAATCATACTCCATATAAGCTGGGATGATGAGCGACTTACCGCCTGATTCTTTCCGCGATTGGTCGACTTCTCGTTTCAAGCTGTTATGGGTATTGTATTGGACGCCCTCACTGTCATGATCCCATGGCCAGATTTCGGCATATAACACATCAACAGCAGAAGCATTGACTTGTTCGATCCCCTGAGCTCCAACTGGATTGAAAGATAATTGATACCCCTCGAGTTCTGCCTTTGCCTTATCCAGAAACGCTTTATAGCCGTCTTTCACATAAAAGCCTTGTGAGTCATCGCCAAGCATATCATTCGACCACATTTTACCCCATTCGCCGACTGTATCGCCATGCCAGCCATCAAAGCCCATCACCTCTAACGCTTCGAGGTTTTTAGCAATGATGTAGTCTTGCCAGTCAGGATTTCTGATATCAAAAAAGAATAAGTTGGATTGCCCTGTAGGACTGGCCCCCATAGAGAAGGTAAACCGATCTCCTTTGTTTTTGCCACTTTCATGGTCTTCAGCATACCAAAGACCCCACTCATCTTTGATGCCGTATTTGGCATAATTGTTGGTGGCAGCATAGATCATATTATAGGACATATTGGTCATATTCTTTGCTTTCGCATCCGCAATATAACTCTTGACTGTTTCACCACTAATATGACGTCCAGCCCAGTCTTGCCATTCCATCGACCCATCTTCAGGAATCAACTGATGGTGTAAATACTTCCAGTCATAGTACTCGATCCCATTCAACTGCCAGTCTTTCATTTGATCGATGATACCTTCCGTCTCAACGCCCTTATCGAAGTTTGTCAAGAACCCATAACGTGGGAATTTGGTCCACCTACTCGACACATCAGCAGCACTTGTTGCTGTCGTTACTATTTTCCCTTTAGAATCGTCAAGTCTTATTTCAAACAAATACCCTTTGAAATCATCACTCGGCGCCGTCCATTTGATGATTTCATCGATCTGATTATCAGCCGTCGCCGTCCACTCACCCGTCAACACATCGACCGTCTTATCCAACTGTTTGACTGTCACTTCATACTGACCCTTCTTCGCCCCTAATACCTCAGCATCCGCTGTAAGCGTCAGTTGGATTGTTTCTCCAGGATCATACATTGCTTTGTCTAATGAAACCCTGACCTGAACCTCATTGCCCTCTGTTCCTTTGCTACTATTTAACGTCATAACTCCGTATCCTATCCCTATAAACAATAGGAGCATTACTGCCCCTATTCCTATCCACTGTATGGTTTTAGTTGTATTAGTTTTCTTCTGTTTCGAACCTTGCATCTCTTTTTTCGTCATATTGCTTCCAAAATCGTCTTTTTTTGGTAATAGCCGAACAACTTTCTTACCTTCTCGTTGAGTTCCTTACTGCTCGAAGCTTAACGTGTTTAGTCTCTACTTGTTAATTGTGCTCCAAACACAGCTTCTTCGGCACTAACTCTCTCCACATCGAAATTCTCTTGAATTTCTCGTTGAGTTCCTTACTGCTCGAAGCTAAACGTGTTTAGTCACTACTTAATTTCAAAAACAACCGCTTCGTATGGCTCAAGGTCTAATTGGCCTTTTTGGTAGGTTTTATCGTTATAATTTTGGATGATGGTTGATTTTGGTTCTTCTGTCAGTTCAAAGCTTGTTTTCTTCGCTTGGAAGTTGGTTACTACTAACCATTTTTGACCATCTAATTCTCGATAATAAGCAAACACATTCTCATCAGCTGTATCTACTAAGGTAAAGTCACCCCACACAACGATTGGATTATCATGACGTAATTGGATCAATTTTTGATAGGTGTAAAATAGCGAGTTTGAATCTTCTAACGCTTGCTTTACGTTGATTTCATGGTAGTTTGGATTGACATGCAACCACGGTGTACCGGTTGTAAAGCCAGCATTTTCGGAATAATCCCATTGCATTGGTGTTCTCGCATTATCACGGCCTTTAGCGTTGATTGACTTGAGAATATCTTCTTTCGCATAGCCACGTGCTAATCGGTCGTTGTACATGTTGATACTTTCAATATCATCGACTTCATCGATTGATTCTACAGGATAGTTAACCATCCCAATTTCTTCCCCTTGATAGATGTAAGGTGTTCCTTTTTGCAGATGCAACAAGATTGCAAGCATCTTGCCACTCTCTACACGATAGTCTTTGTCATTTCCCCACCGCGAGATGATGCGTGGCAAATCATGGTTATTCCAGAATAAACTGTTCCAACCTTCAGACGATAATTCTGTTTGCCATTTAGTGAACACTTCTTTAAGGGCAGGGATGGAGAGGTCTTGTAGATCCCATTTATCTTTCCATGGCTGTTGGTCTAAACCAGAGTGTTCAAACTGAAATACCATCGACAGTTCGTCACGTTCTGGTTTGGAGTATAACTTGGCAATTTCAGGAGTCGCTCCCCAAGTTTCCCCAACCGTCATCAAATCCTTGCCCCCAAATGTAGCATGGTGCATTTCTTGTAGATAGTCGTGTAATTTAGGTCCGTTTCCTGTAATTTTTTCAAATGGTTTTTTCCCAACTAAATCAATGACATCCATCCGGAAACCACCAATTCCCTTGTCAATCCAAAAGTTCATCATATCATAAACCGCATGACGAACCTTTTCATTTTCCCAATTCAAATCAGGTTGTTTTTTACTAAATAAATGTAAGTAGTACTGTCCTGTTAACTCACTATATTCCCAAGCAGAACCTGAGAAAGTCGACCCAAGATCATTTGGCGGATTTCCCTCAGCATCTGGATCTGCCCAAACATAATAGTCTCGGTAAGGATTATCTTTTGATTGCTTAGCTTCAACAAACCAGGCATGCTCATCACTCGTGTGGTTAACCACTAAATCCATGATAATCTTGATATTGCGTTTGTGTCCTTCTGCAATCAATTCGTCCATATCTGCCATGGTCCCAAATTCATCCATGATATCTCCTGAATCATTCATAGATTTTTATACAGGGACATTTTTATCAAAAAATTAGGCGAAACTGAAATGTTTCTTTCTTTTTTACAAATCGATTAGATTCCTTCCTAACGGAAGAAAAGAAAAGTTCATTTCTACTAAAAAAGAGCGCACTTTCCCCTTGTTTTTTTGAATAATTTTTAAAATTATCGATTTAACACTCGAATCATAGGTAAGTTAAATTCTGAAGAATCGTTTCAAACTCTTTGTCATACACATTTGCACAACTGAATTGGATTTGAACTCGACGAGCATGATGTGTCAGTCGAGAAGCA
>NZ_ATXL01000017.1 GCF_000421665.1 Bavariicoccus seileri WCC 4188
TTATTCAGAAAGAAATAGAACCTTGGATACATCACAGAATCAGACAGCTTATTCTCAAAAGATGGAAACTACCAAAAACAAAAATAACGAAGTTATTAAAATATGGATTAAATTTAGATAGTGCCAAAAGAATCGGTTATTCCAGAAAGAAATACTGGAGATTATCTAAATCACCAGAGGTTCACTGGGCCCTTACAAACGAAAGACTCCACCACTGGGGCTTAGTATCCCTAAGCGAAATGGTAGAGTCTGCTTACGCAAGATATTGAACCGCCGTATACGGATCCGTACGTACGGTGGTGTGAGAGGTCGGAGCCGTGAGGCTCCTCCTACTCGATTAGTTAGGTAATCTAACCAAGGTGTTATCTTATCTAGGCACTTAGTGTTGCTTTATTATAATTCTTCTATTATGATCGCCATTGCATCTGCACCAGTATGTGTCGTAATAACTGGGCTAGTGAATGTAACAGTAATAGGGATATTTGGGAAAGACTTTTTATAGCTATCGATAATAGCTTGGTTGAATTGTGAGAGTCCTGCATGGGCAAAATCGATGGCCTTGATCGCTTTTCCAGATGATAGGTAATCCTTACGTAAAAGGTCAAAGTGTTTTTGAACCACTTTCATTCCTCGTCCTTTACCTATAGTGACTAGAGTTGTATCAGTTAGTTGCATAAACACCTTGATGTTCAATAAATTACTGATCAATCCTGCAGCTTTAGATATTCGACCACCTTTTACTAAATTATCCAAATGGATGACATCCAAATATAGAAATGTTTTATCATGTACTTTCTGGATCTCTGTTAAAATCTCAGATACGCTAGCGTCAGTCTGCGACAATTCACACGCTCTTAACACCTGGCGCGCTAACCCTCTTGATGTCATTTTTGAATTGATGACTCGTACATCGCCATCAGCTAACTGAGCAGCTTGTTGCGCCGCATTGATTGTCCCACTGATGACATCCGTCAAATGAATAGAGATGACCGTACTACCATCTGAAGTTAAATCATTGTACACTTCGACAAACTCACCGATAGAGGGTTGAGACGTTTTTGGTAACGTCTGAGACTCTGACATCTTTTTAATAAATTCTTCTTTGGTAATGGTCACACCATCAATAAAATTTTCGTGTTCGAAATTGATATTTAAAGGTACAATCGTCAAATCAAGTTTCTTCAATTCAGCATCAGTTAAATCGACGGTTGAATCCGTTACTATTTTTATGGCAGTCATTTGAAAACTCCTTTACCTTATTACTGACATTTTACCACATTAATCAATCTTACTGTACAGCCATTGAACATTATTTTATGGTATACTCAACTAGTATGAGCAAGGAGAGGATATTATGGATGGATTGGTTGTCCTATATAAAGGAAAGGGAATGACAAGTCATGACTGTGTTAATCGTGTCCGTCGCATTCTGAAAACGAAAAAGGTTGGACATTCTGGAACTCTTGACCCAATGGTAGAGGGAGTATTGCCATTAGGTATAGGAAAGGGAACCAAAACACTAGAATATCTCTTAGATTATCCAAAGACTTATAGGGGAACAGTATTGATCGGTATAGCTACCGAAACTGAAGATATAGAAGGTAAAATTATTGATCGTAGAGCAGTAGAACATCCGTTTTCCGAATCTATTGTTGATCATGCCATCAAAAGCATGGTTGGTGATATTATTCAAATACCACCGTATTATTCTGCGGTGAAAGTGAAGGGTAAAAAACTTTATGAATATGCCAGAAATAACCAAGTCGTGGAAAGGCCTCGCCGAAAAGCACATATCTATCAATTTAATCGTACTTCAACGATACATTATGATGATAAAGATAAAACGGCATCTTTCGATATCATTGTAACTTGTTCAAAAGGGACATATATTAGAACCTTGTTAGTCGATTTAGGTCAGAAACTCGGATTCCCTGCAACGATGTCTTATTTAATGAGGACAGAAAGTGGCGGCTTTGATTTAGATCAATCTGTCAGACTAGAGGAGTTTGAAAAGGAGCCGCCTAGGTACCTCCTACCAATAGACGAGGCGCTCAAAAAATTTCACAGAAAAGAAATTCCAAGTAACTTAGAGACAATTGTTATAAACGGTGGCACCATTGAGATTGCTGATATTTCCATACAAGATTTCCCATTTGTGTTTACTAAGAGTGGAAAACCCGTTGCCGTCTATGATCATCACCCTACTAAAGACCATTTAATCAAGCCTTTAAAAATGTTTATATAAGTGAGAGGAATAATCGCATGAAAGTTATAAAACTAAAGCATCCATATGACCCATCCATCATTCCAAATGAACCTGTTGTACTCGCCCTTGGTTTCTTTGATGGTCTACATAGAGGACATCAAAGAGTCATTAAAACTGGGTTAACCATTGCCAAACGTAAAGGCATCAAACTAGCGTTGATGAGTTTTGACCGCCATCCAGCTATCGTATTTCAAAATGTGGATGAACATAAAATTCGGTATATTTCTCCTGAGCAACGTAAGTTAGAATTATTAGCAGATAATCACGTCGATATTTACTACGAAGTAGCCTTCACGAAAAAATTTGCCCATTTGAAACCTGTCGAGTTTGTCAGCCAATATATTGTCGCACTACATGCCGATACAGTTGTTGCTGGATTTGATTATACTTATGGTCCAAAAGAAATCGCAAATATGCCTTTATTACCAAAATATGCCGATAATCGGTTTGATATTGTCACTATTCCCGAAGAACGACTTCTAAATGGTAAAATTAGTTCCACACGCATTAGAGAATTTTTAAATGATGGGGATATGGCGAATGCAAATCGAATGCTAGGCTATCCTTATGAACTTGTCGGAAAAGTCATTCATGGCGATCATCGTGGACACCTATTAGGATTTCCAACGGCTAATATGGAGTTGGATCCAAAGGCTATTATACCAAGAGAAGGTGTATACGCTGTGACCGTTTTAGTAGAGGGACACTGGTATGGTGGTGTCGCATCGATTGGACGAAATACAACATTTGAACGAGGGAGAGAACAAACTGTTGAAATCTACATTATTGATTTTTCCAAAATGATTTATGGAAAAGTAATTAGAGTGCAGTTTTTGAACTATTTACGCTCACAAGTCGCGTTCGAAACGGCTGATGACTTGATTGCACAAATGCATCAGGACGAGCGAGATGCCACTGCGTTTTTAAAGGAACAAGCGAACTATTAAAATGCCAAACGTTGCTGAAGGAGACCATTATGACCAGTGCCTATATCCATATTCCTTTTTGCGAACAAATTTGCTATTATTGTGACTTCAATAAAGTGTTTATCGAGGGACAACCAGTCGACGATTACGTTAACTTACTAATCGAAGAATTCAGACTTTGGAACGAAAGAGAAACGATTTTACCTCTCAAATCGATCTATATTGGAGGAGGAACCCCAACTGCTTTATCTGTGAAGCAGTTTGAGGTTCTTTTTGATGGCATTAGAAACTATCTTCCACTCCGCAGAGGTGGAGAGTTTACCATTGAATGCAACCCTAATAATGCAACTAACGACTTATTGACTTGTTTTAAAAGAAATAACGTCAATCGCTTAAGTTTTGGTGTTCAATCGTTCAATGATGACTTACTCAAAAAAATAGGCCGAATTCATCGGTGCGATACGGTGTACAAGGCAATCAATCTCGCTGAACAGATAGGTTTTCATAATATTTCAATAGATTTGATTTACCGATTACCGAACCAAACGCTAGAAGATTTTCAGGATTCGTTGACAAAAGCGTTAGAGCTAGACTTGCCACACTATGCCATTTATTCATTGATTTTAGAGCAAAAAACGGTCTTCTATAATTTGATGAGACAAGGTAAACTACCTCTTCCTAGCGAGGATATCGAAGCAGATATGTTCGAAATGGCCATTGAATCTATGGAAAATGCAGGTAAACAGCATTACGAGATTAGCAATTTTGCTCAAGCTGGCTTTCAAAGTACTCACAATAAAGCCTATTGGAATGGCGAAGATTATTACGGCTTTGGAGCTGGTGCACATGGTCTTCTAGATGGCACCAGGTACCAAAACTTAGGTCCAATCAACCATTATATGGAGCCGTTACAAAAGCATGAGTTACCAATATTCAATACACTCCCTCTTAGTCAAAAAATGAAGATTGAAGAGTTCTTTTTCTTAGGTTTAAGACAAATGGAAGGTGTTTCTATTTCTTTGTTTGAAAAGAAATTCGGTCAGTCGATAGGAGAGTTGTATGGGGATGAAATCAGTCAGTTATTGGAAAAAGATCTCATTACTTTAGATGGTGATCATCTCGCATTGACTCGACGAGGTATCTTTCTTGGCAATGATGTTTTTTCTGAGTTTATGCTACTTGATCGATAATGAGATATAGCTAGAAGTATTCTTGTGATTTCTCTCAATTACGAACTAGATTTAAATTCAAATTTTCCTATTATGATGTCATTTAAAAGCTTTATACAGTAACGTTAGCACACAGTAAAATTATTCTATAAAAAATAGCCTTTTGGTTTGACATTATGCAAAGACGGTGTTATCTTATTATCAGGGTTAGCACTCAGCCTGTTCAAGTGCTAAAAAGAGGTGAGTGTAGTGTTAACCAAAAGACAAATCCATGTATTACAATTGGTTATTCAATTGTATTATGAGATTGGAGAACCCATCGGATCTAAAACATTGATGGAAAAAGGAGATTTGAATGTTAGTTCTGCCACTCTTCGTAATGAGATGATGCAATTGGAGTCTCTAGGTTTTCTCGAGAAGTTCCATACGTCATCTGGTAGGCTACCTTCAACAAGTGGCTATCGTTACTATATCGATCACATATTACCAACCGAAGATTCTGAGAAGCCATTTGACAGAATGGTGTTCCTAGCAGATTGGTTTGACCAACAATCGAGTGATCATGCTGAATTTGCTTTGAGAACGGCTGATTTGTTAGCACAGTTGTCCCATTTTACAACAGTATTAGTTGGGACAAAATTAGACGAACCGTCGATTTATAACGTTAAACTGATCGCAGTAGATTCTGATAAACTCTTGTTGATAGTGTTACTAGACAATGGAACCATCAAGCAAAGGCTTGCAGTCTTCAAGGAATCATTTGACAATAAAACGATTCAATTAGCTGAAAAGCAATTACAAGCGCTTTTGATTAATTATTCTACAAGAGTAGGGCAACAAAATATCAAAGTCTGGCTTTCATCGATGAACATGGCTGATGAGCAGTCATTAACCAGATTGATTAAACAATTGTATCATTATTTTAGTATCGCATCTGATGATTATATCCATATCTCAGGTCGACAACATATTCTCGATTCTAGTGACGATATTTCCCGAATCAAACGAGTCTATCGGCTGTTAGAGGACGAAGAAGAGTTGACACAACTTGTAGCTATCAATCAACCACTACAAGTAAAAATCGGTAAAGAGATTGGATTAGCAGATTTGACTGATTTCTCTGTCATATCTGCCAGATATCACCTAAATGAAACTGAAGATGCGCTCATGGCAGTTATCGGACCGGTAAATATGCCATATTCGCAATTGATTACAATGATGCGTTTTATAGAAAATCATTTTAATGACAAACAATAGCTATAAAGGAGATGATGAAGTGACCAATCACACTTCTGAAAAATCAGAAAAAAATAATAAAGAAACAAATGAATCAACGCCTAAGGTGGATACAACAAAAACAGACCAAACTTTTACATCTGAGACTAACCCTTCAAAGTCTAATGAGGCTCTTACAGAAGATGCCAAATTCTCACCTAAGTCAGTTGATTCAGATGAGTTAAACAAGCTTAAAGAAGAAAACGAAAGGTTGGAAGATCAAATTTTACGTGTTTCAGCTGAATTAGCAAATATTCAAAAAAGAAACGCTAAAGAGCGGTCAGACAACGCAAAATATAGATCACAGACCTTAGCAACCGAGTTGTTGCCAGCCATTGACAATCTTGAACGCGCGTTAGAGATAAAACCTGCTGTCGATCACCTCGATAATTTGGTGAAGGGACTTGAAATGGTACAAAACTCTATCGTCAAAGCTTTTAAAGATGAGGGAATTGAAGTGATTGACCCATTGGGTGAACCATTTGACCCTAAGTATCATCAAGCAGTACAAACCATGCCAGCCAGTGAAGGTCAAAAGAGCGATGTGGTTTGCCAAGTCCTACAAAAGGGCTACATATTGAAGGACAGAGTGATTCGTCCTGCAATGGTTATCGTAACGCAATAAAACATAAAGGAGATCATAGAACATGAGTAAAATAATAGGTATAGACTTAGGAACGACAAATTCAGCAGTAGCAGTACTAGAGGGTAATGAAGCAAAAATTATCCCTAACCCAGAAGGTAACCGTACAACACCATCTGTTGTCGCTTTTAAAAATGGCGAGATTCAAGTTGGTGAAGTTGCAAAACGTCAAGCTGTTACTAACCCTGATACTGTTAGTTCTATCAAACGTCATATGGGAGAAAGTGGCTACAAAGTAACAGTTGGTGACAAATCGTATACACCACAAGAAATTTCAGCAATGATTCTACAATATATTAAGGGATATGCTGAAGATTATTTAGGTGATAAAGTTGAAAAAGCTGTTATTACTGTGCCAGCTTACTTTAATGATGCGCAACGTCAAGCAACTAAGGATGCCGGAAAGATTGCTGGATTAGAAGTTGAACGTATCGTCAATGAACCAACAGCAGCTGCTCTAGCATATGGCTTAGATAAAAAGAATACGGAAGAAAAAGTCTTGGTATTTGACCTTGGTGGTGGAACATTTGATGTTTCTATCCTTGAATTAGGTGATGGCGTATTTGACGTATTGTCTACAGCAGGGGATAACCACTTAGGTGGAGATGACTTTGACAACAAGATTATCGATTATCTCGTAGCTGAATTTAAAAAAGAAAATGGTATCGACTTATCTAAAGATAAGATGGCAATGCAAAGACTTAAAGACGCTGCCGAAAAAGCTAAAAAAGATTTGTCCGGTGTTACTCAAACTCAAATCAGCTTACCATTCATTTCAGCTGGAGAGACCGGTCCTTTGCATCTCGAAAAAACATTGACACGTTCTAAATTTGACCAATTAACTGAGGATTTAGTCGATCGTACAAAAAATCCTGTTCGCCAAGCTTTAAAAGATGCTAATTTAAAACCTAGCGATATTGATGAAGTCATTTTGGTTGGTGGGTCAACACGTATTCCAGCAGTAGTCGACGCTGTAAAACGTGAAACGAGCAAAGAACCAAATAAATCAGTAAATCCTGATGAAGTAGTCGCAATGGGTGCCGCTATTCAAGGTGGTGTCATCTCTGGTGATGTTAAAGATATAGTATTGCTAGATGTAACTCCATTGTCACTAGGTATTGAAACCATGGGTGGTGTGTTTACGAAACTAATTGATCGCAACACGACAATCCCAACAAGTAAATCACAAGTCTTCTCTACAGCAGCTGATAATCAACCAGCAGTTGATGTCCATGTCTTACAAGGTGAACGTCCAATGGCAGCCGATAATAAGACATTGGGTAGATTCCAATTAACAGATATTCCTGCTGCTCCTCGTGGTGTTCCACAAATCGAAGTTACTTTCGATATCGACAAGAATGGTATCGTAAATGTTCGTGCCAAAGATTTAGGAACCCAAAAAGAACAAGCCATCACGATTAAATCTACTTCTGGATTATCTGATGAAGAAATCGATCGTATGGTGAAAGATGCTGAAGCTAATGAAGAAGCAGATAAGAAACGTAAAGAAGAAGTCGATTTGAAGAATGAAGCTGACCAACTAGTCTTTACAGTCGATAAAACATTGAAAGAACTTCAAGGTAAAGTCGATGATGCTGAAGTAAAGAAGGCTGAAACAGCTAGAGATGACTTAAAGGCTGCATTGGAAGCAAATAATGTAGACGACATTAAAGCTAAAAAAGATGCCTTGAACGAAATTGTTCAAAATCTGTCAGTCAAGCTTTATGAACAAGCTCAAAAAGATGCTGCAGCAGGACAATCTCCTGAAGCAGAAAAAGCTGCAGAAGAAGCCGCTTCAAAGGGTGACGATGATGTAGTGGATGCTGACTTTGAAGAAGTCGACGACAAATAATATACTTGAGGAGGCAATTTAATGGCAAAGAGAGATTACTATGAAGTCTTAGGTGTTGCCAAAGATGCTTCTGACCAAGATATCAAACGAGCGTATCGCAAGTTATCAAAAAAATACCATCCTGACATCAATAAAGAGCCCGGTGCTGAGGAAAAGTTCAAAGAAGTTTCCGAAGCCTATGAATGTCTTAGTGACGCTCAAAAAAGAGCAGCCTATGATCAATATGGTCACGCTGCTACTGATCCTAATTTTAGGAGCGGTGGCGCTAATGGTGGATTTGATGGGTTTGGTGGATTCAACGGTGGTGGTTTTACTGGTGGGTTTGATGATATCTTTAACACGTTCTTTGGTGGAGGAGGCGGAAGGACTCGTAATCCAAATGCGCCTCAACGAGGACAAGATTTACAATATGTCATTGATCTATCCTTTGAAGAAGCCATTTCTGGTAAGAAAGAAACGCTACATTATCACCGCCATGGCGTCTGTAAAACGTGTAATGGTACAGGTGCAAAACCTGGTACTTCTCCAAAAACGTGTCATAAATGCCACGGGAGTGGTGTGATAAATGTTGAGCAAAATACGCCATTTGGCCGAGTAATGACACAAACTACTTGTGATGTCTGTCATGGCACGGGGCAAGAAATAACAGAAAAATGTCCTACCTGCCATGGTACAGGTCATGTAGAAGAACAACATAAAGTGGTTGTTACGATACCAGCTGGTGTCGAAGATGGTCACCAAATGCGGTTAAGCGGTCAAGGTGAAGCTGGTAAAAATGGTGGTCCTTATGGTGACTTATATGTCATATTTAGAGTAGCCAAAAGTGACATTTTTGAACGTAATGGTTCGGAAATATACTTTACTTTACCAATTAATTTTGTTCAAGCTGCCTTGGGTGACGAAGTAGAAGTTCCTACTGTTCATGGTCCGATAAAGATGAAAATACCCGCTGGCATCCAAAGTGGCGCTCGCCTTAGACTGAATGGCAAAGGTGCTCCTAAATTGAGAGGAAACCAAAATGGTGATCAACATGTCACTATCAAGGTCATGACACCTAAGAAGTTGAATGATGAGCAAAAAGAAGCTCTAAGAGCATATGGTAAAACAATGGGCAATCAAGTTAGTGAAGAAGAATCCAACTTTTTTGATAAAATGAAGAGGTATTGGAATAAAAAATAAGGCTTGATGCACACTTATAGTTAAATTAAAAAAAGTAATGTGAACTCATATTGGTTTGCATTACTTTTTTTGAGTTGTATCCTTTCTATATCAAGCTTTCATCTGATAAACTAAGAGTAATAAATTTTAGTTGTTAAAAATGAGGAGTAATGACTGTGGACATTTTACATTTAATCAAACGTGATCCTATCGCAAAATCTCGGTGGTTTAAAGGGACATTCGGGATTGAACGAGAAGGACTAAGAATAACAGAAGACGGGAATATAGCTCAAACTTCACATCCGACAAGTTTAGGAAATAGAAGCCAGCATCCCTTTATACAAACGGATTTTGCTGAATCACAATTAGAATTTATTACGCCAACTTGTCATTCTGTAAAGGCTACACTAGAGTGGTTGTCTGCAATTACGGCTGTTGGTTATCGAAATCTGGACGATGATGAATCGATTTGGCCTCTCAGTATGCCTTATTCTTATAAGGGCCTAAGTGACTTACGAGTGTCTCAATTAGAAGATGAACGAGAAGTTGATTATAGAAAGTATCTGATCAAACGCTATGGAAAGACAAGACAATTGATCAGTGGTATTCATTTTAATGTTGGACTAGATAACGAATTACTAAAGAGACTCTACTCCTTAACTCAAATGACTGACTCGAAGTACTCTTCTTTTAAGTCATTTCAAAACGATTGTTATTTTAAGATTGCACAACACTACCAGATGTATCAATGGTTTTACGTTTATTTATTTGCTGCAACACCTATAACTCATAAAGACTTTTTTGAATTAGCTCATGCACAACTACCAAAATTACCAGTACGTTCCCTACGTTCGAGCAAATACGGCTATGTGAACGATTCTTCTATTCATTTTGATTACCAATCACTGGCAGAGTTTGCCAAACAATTAACATCATATGTTAAAGAAGGGCATTTGGTAGCAGAAAAGGAGCTTTATGAACCTATTCGGTTTAGAGGGGCCGACTCTATCACTGATGTTGTTACTGATGGCATCAAGTATATTGAATTTAGACAAATAGATGTAGATCCTTATGATCCCTTAGGAATCAGCTCGTCTCAACTATATTTTACGCATTTGTTCTTATTGTTTTTATTAACTGACACGTTAAGCTATGATGTTACTAAAATTTCTACATATAAGAAAAAACTAGAAAAAGTAGCTCTAAGCACTCCTTCTACTCCACTTGATCCAAATTTAATGGGGGAGGCACGGACGATTCTATCTCAAATGCGAGAAATGTTAGAAATCGTAGCGGATGGCATAGCAACGACAACGTTACACATCATGAAAGAAGTACTAGAAGTTTGCGAGGAACGTATAGAAGATGTTAGTCTGACCCCTGCTTATGCAGTTATGGATGATTTTTCTGATCTAGAAAAAATAGCAAAAGATAGTTTTATACAAAAGAATAAAATCAAGGAAACCTACTATGAACTTCCTGGTTTTCAAGATTTAGAGCTATCAACCCAAGCGATAATGATGGATGCTATTAGACTTGGATTGACGATTGAAGTCATCGATAGATCTGATCAAATATTGCGTCTTGGCTATAAGAATCACATTGAATACGTTAAAGATGGTAATATGACTAGCTTGGATAATTACATTACGCCACTGTTAATGGCTAACAAAGTTGTCACTAAGAAGCTACTAGCCGAAAATGCCATCCATGTCCCAATTGGTCAACTATATGACAATGAAGATATAGCCCGACAGTCCTTTCCATCTTGGTGCCATAACTCAATTGTTATAAAACCTAAATCTACCAATTTTGGACTAGGAATCAGCATACTAGAGGGATTAGAAGAGGACAGTAAACAGTCATTTGAGATAGCTTTGACACATGCCTTTAACTATGATGATCAGGTTATTATTGAACTATTCCAACCCGGGACGGAATTTCGCTTTTTTGTCTTGAATAATCACGTACTGGCAGTGCTAAAAAGGGTGCCAGCTCATATTATTGGAGATGGGAAAAACGCAATCAACTCTCTAATCTCTACAAAAAATAGTAGCTTACTCAGAGGGAACGAACATGAAAAGCCATTGGTCAAAATCACTATTGATGACTCGGTATTAGCAGAAATTAAAAAGCAAGGGTATTCTTCTCTCAATGCTGTTCCTCCTAAAGATAAAGTCGTCTATTTGAGACGTAATTCTAACATATCCACAGGAGGAGACTCTGTTGACATGACCGATTTTATTCCTGACTTTTATAAAGAAATTGCTGTAAAAGCTGCTCAAACCTTAAACGCCAAAATTTGTGGTGTGGATATGATTATCGATATACCAAAAAAAACGGAACAACTTAATCAGGTGAGGGTGCCTGGCAATCTGCCATACGCCATAATAGAGGCTAACTTTAATCCCATGATGTCGATGCACATCTTTCCAGCAATTGGTAAATCTCGTGATGTCGCACATGCCATACTCAACGCCTTATTCCCAGAGTATCAATGACAAAGGGTACTATAATTGTTATAATTGATTGATGAAGAGGAAAGTGAGCGATCATCATAATGACTGAAGATTTAAGAGAAAGACAAAAACGAATCAGAAATTTTTCGATCATTGCCCATATTGATCATGGAAAATCAACTTTAGCTGATCGAATTTTACAACAAACTGATACGGTATCGGACAGAGAGATGCAAGACCAATTACTTGACTCGATGGACCTAGAAAGAGAACGTGGCATCACGATAAAATTAAATGCAGTAGAATTGGCTTATAAAGCAAGTGATGGTGAAACTTACATTTTCCATCTGATTGATACCCCTGGACATGTCGATTTTTCTTATGAAGTGTCTCGTAGCCTTGCGGCTTGTGAAGGAGCCATTCTAGTCGTTGATGCCGCACAAGGAATAGAAGCCCAAACCTTAGCGAATGTGTACTTAGCCATTGATAATGATTTGGAGATAATTCCTGTTATCAATAAAATTGACTTACCTGCTGCTGAACCCGAGAAGGTTCGGCAAGAAATTGAGGATGTCATTGGGATTGATGCATCAGAAGCCGTATTGGCTAGTGCCAAAACCGGCGTTGGCATTCCAGAAATTCTTGAGCAGATTGTTCATAAAATACCAGCTCCTGAAGGAGATATCAATCAACCGTTACAAGCACTGATTTTTGATTCTACTTATGATGCTTATAGAGGTGTGGTTCTTAGTATTCGTGTTAAGAATGGTATCGTTAAACCAGGTGATACGATCAAACTAATGAGTAATAATAAAGAATTTGAAGTTGTAGAAGTCGGAGTTATGACACCGAAAGCATTAAAGAGAGATTATCTTATGGTTGGTGATGTGGGATATATAACCGCTAGCATCAAGACAATTCAGGATACAAGAGTTGGCGATACTGTCACGCTAGCAAATTATCCGGCAAAAGAAGCTTTAGCTGGGTATCGTAAAATGAATCCAATGGTTTATTGTGGATTGTATCCCATCGAGTCTTCAAAATATAATGACCTCAGAGAAGCTCTTGAAAAGTTACAATTAAATGATTCATCTTTACAATTTGAACCTGAAACCTCCCAAGCTTTAGGATTTGGTTTTCGTTGTGGTTTTCTAGGATTACTCCATATGGATGTCGTTCAGGAAAGGCTTGAAAGAGAATTTGATCTTGATATTATTACCACAGCGCCAAGTGTTATCTATCACGTTTTAGCAACTGATCATCAGGAAGTCGAAGTATCTAACCCTGCTGATATGCCAGATAAAACCAAAATAGATAGCATAGAAGAGCCTTTCGTAAAAGCGAGTATAATGGTTCCAAATGACTACGTCGGTGCAGTAATGGAGATCTGTCAACGTAAGAGGGGCCAATTCCAAACGATGGACTACTTAGATGAATACCGTGTTACTATTATTTACCAAATGCCATTAGCAGAAATCATCTTTGATTTCTTCGATACATTGAAGTCTAACACGAAGGGTTATGCCTCACTCGATTATGAGATGTCTGGTTATAAACCAAGCAAACTAACAAAAATGGATATTTTAATCAATGGCGAAGTGGTTGATGCTTTCTCTACGATTGTTCACCAAGATTTTGCCTTTGATAGAGGAAAGGCAATTGTCGAAAAACTCAAAACATTGATCCCTAGGCAACAATTCGAAGTCCCAATTCAAGCTGCAATTGGAAACAAAATTTTAGCCAGAACTACTATCAAAGCCTTAAGAAAAAATGTACTAGCAAAGTGCTATGGTGGAGATGTGTCACGGAAACGTAAACTATTGGAAAAGCAAAAAGAAGGAAAGAAACGGTTGAAACAAGTTGGGTCAGTTGAAATTCCTCAAGCAGCATTTATGGCTGTCTTAAATCTTGATGATAATTCAGATGCTTAACATATTAACCTGATTTAGACATTTAGTTAAAAAATTGCCAAAAGGGGGAAGCAGACGCTTTCCCCTTTTAATTATTACTGCTTAATGGCTTAATGATTACTATGAGGATTTCCAGGGTTTAAGAATTTCTTTTTTAATGGCCCATCAGTACGAGTGATATGTCTTACAGGAAGTTTATTTTTGTCAGTAAAGACTACTAATAAGTTTTCTATTTGGCGTTCATTTGCAGCAGGATGATTTGGATACCTTGAGACTGCTTCTTGATATAGCGGGGTATAGTACAGATTAAATAACTCCGCCAGCAAATTGAGTCTAGCAGCTTTTTCATTGCTATTTGCGTCTATCATTTGCATCAGTTTAGCCATTTGATTAAGATGAGCTAAATAGTTAGTCATAGTGCTATCTCCAATCATAAAAGAGTTACATCATTATAGCATCATGGTACAATAATCGTATTAGAATTAGAATAGGTGATCACTTGAAAACAATAGAATTACAATACATTTCCAAACAATATTCAGAAAAAAAACTACTAGATGAGGTCGATTTGGTCATTTCAACCGGACAAAAAGTTGCTTTAGTCGGCCATAATGGGACCGGTAAAAGTACTCTTTTAAAGATCATCAGTGGGGAAGAACCGATGGATAGTGGAGATATTATCAAGCCAAATGATTATACGATCAGCTATTTATCTCAAAATGTCGCCTTCTCATCAGATGAAACTGTGAGAGAGTTCGTGTTAAATGGTAGTAAAAAAGGGCGCATTTTACAATCATATGAGGCTATCACAAAATCATTAGAAACCGATCCAAACAACAGTGATCTTGTTACAAAGTTTCAAAACGCGGAATCCTTGATTATCAAATACGATGTCTGGTCTTATGAAGCTGAAATGAAACGTTTATTGAGCAATCTTGGTGTTTTGGCTGAAGACAAAAAGTTAAAGGACTTATCTGGTGGTCAGCAAAAAAGGGTGGCATTAGTAAGAGCATTACTCAATAAATCAGATCTTCTTTTATTAGATGAACCATCCAATCATTTAGATATTAGAGCTATCACTTGGCTAGAAGAATACCTAAAGGCTTATCAAGGGGCGTTGATCATGATTACTCACGATCGCTATTTTCTTGATCAAGTCGTCCAACATATCTTACTATTAGAAAACGGAAAGCTAACGCTTTTTAACGGGAATTACCAATCATATCTCAATCAAAAAAACGATTTGGAAGAAAAAAATGCACTTTTAGAACACAAGCAGAAACAGCTCTTCAAAAAAGAACAGGACTGGATGAGACAAGGTGCTAAAGCTCGGTCTACTAAACAACAAGCACGTATAGAGCGATTTAACACATTAAAAGACACTATAGATAATCAGCCGTCTGCAAAAAAAAAATTATCTCTTGATTTCTCAAGTGATCGACTAGGAAAAAAAGGAATCGTATTCGAAAATTTCTCCTATAATGCCTATGGTAAACCCATTATGGCAGATTTGACGAGAAGTGTTAAAAAAGGGGAACGGATTGGAATCATTGGTACAAACGGTGTTGGTAAAACCTCTTTGTTGACAGCTATTTTTAAAGAAAAACCTGGAATTACTAGCGGTGAAACAGTCAAGATGGGGTATTATCGCCAACATCACCAGGATTTACCTGAAGATCTTTCTTTACTTGATTACCTTAAAAAAGTCGGTTATGACAAAAAAGCTACAACTGAGGAAATCAATTCAATCCCAGAATTATTAGAACGTTTTTTGTTTAAGAGAGAAATGCAGCATACCTTAATTAATCGTTTATCTGGTGGGGAGCAAAAAAGGCTATACTTGATTAGCATTCTCATGCTAAAGCCGAATGTATTGCTTTTGGACGAACCTACCAATGACCTTGATATAGAGACCTTAACAATACTTGAAACTTACCTTAGAGAGTTTCCGGGAATTGTATTCGTCGTATCTCATGATCGTTACTTTCTTGAGCAAGTGGTCACTGATAATCTAGTAATGACTAGTGATGGAGCCCATTTGTTTGTGAGTAACACTAAGGATGCGACAGCTATGATCATCGCCGATACACCTGAACCAGTTGATAAAACTACCAAAGACAATGCGGTAGAGGTGTTGGACGGCTCATCTTCTAAAAGCTCTGATTCCAAAATTCAGAATGGAAGCAAAAGTGTCGACCAAAACGCGACCGGAACTTCAAAGAGAAAAATAAGTTATAATGAGAAGCGTGAATGGGAAACGTTGGAGGCCCGTATAGAAGCGATTGAAGCAAAAATCAGCACCTTAGACGAACAAATGATTGACTTCCAAACTGATTTTGAAAAACAAATGAGTTTAGGAGAAACGAGAAAAGAGCTATCGACTCAATTAGATCAGCTGATGGCTCGTTGGGAAGAGTTAGCACCTTATTTTGAATAATGGAGGAATGCACATGATAAATTTTATTTGGGCAGAGGATCAAAATGGTGGTATTGGTTATCACAACCATCTTCCTTTCCATCAACCCAAAGATTTGAACTATTTTAAGACTGCTACCATGGGGCATGCTGTGGTTATGGGCAGAAAAACCTTTGAAAGTATCGGGAAAAGGTCATTGCCTAACAGAGCTAATTATGTCTTTACGAGACAATCTGACTATGATTTTAAAGAAGCTAAGCCCATTACTAAAGAGGAATTAGTCGCTTTAGCCAAAACAACATCAGTTTTTATAATCGGAGGTAATAGTGTTTTTCGGTTATTTTTGGAGGAGGTAGATTACCTTTATAGAACGGTTGTAGATGGTGTTTATCCAGCCGATACTTACATTCTCCCTATTGATTACGATAAGTTTGATTTGGTCAAACAAACGGAAGAAATTGGAGAGAATGATACTCGCTTAACTTTTCAAGTTTGGAAACGAAAGACGTTACACTAAGGGAAAATGAAGAATAGGAAGAAGAATGATGACAAAAAAATGGTTATCTTACAAAAATGGATTTTGGATTTTGCTGGCTCTTAATGTCGTTGTTGTGTCGATGATTGCCTTTTTTATCATTAAGGTCACTTCTGAACCAGCGGAAACTAGCAATAAAAATGAGCCTGCACCTTCCTCCGATGCGCGATTAACGTCTTTCACCATTGATCTAACGCAGGAGCAGTTAGTTGAATTTTTAAACCATTTGATTGATCCCTCACAGAACCTATCATTTAGTACAATTGATACGAACGTGGTGCTTGAAACTGAAGTTCAGTATCTAGGACTCAGTTCTGTTATTCAAATAGAAGCATATCCATCAAGTGTTGACGATGGTAATATGAGTTTTTTAATCGAATACGTCCGTATAGGATCAATTGAAGTTCCAAAGGATCTTTTCTTTCAAATGATTGGCAATCAGCTACCTGAATGGCTGTCTTATAATAGAGGAGAACAACGGTTAGTGACAGATTTTTCTTTACTAGAAATTCCTGTTTTAGCAGGCATCTCTGCAACTAACATAGATCCAAAAGATAATAGATACGAGTTTGAGATGAACATCAGTTGGGAGCAACTTCTGGAGTATTTAGAAAGTGGGAATGAAATTGAATAAGCCATTTTATGATTATGTCATGTCATACCGCAATAAACATCACTTCTTAGATGAGTCTGCTGAATTTGCAAACCTCGTCCATGAAGATTTACAGTTTCCAAAGCAAACAAGTGATTTTCATACAATCACCGATTATCTTGAAATGAACCCTGAGTACTCTATCTTTATCGATGTATTTGATAAGATCTGGGCTAAGTATACGGAAGAATGTGGTCATAACTGACCTCTCATGGTCAACCACATTTAAGCTGTATCTCAATTGCATTAATCAGATTTTAAGCACTATATGGTAAGCTTTAATACTTACAAAAGAATCATATTTATAGTATTATTTTTATAGAGATAAAATCGTTTGCCATATAAATAATTAAATATATATCGTTCATGGTAATGGTGACATTTAGTTTTTATTTTTGTCTCTACCAAGAAGAATATTTATTCCTGAAGGGGTATCAGTTAATCTCCAACTTTAAATTTAAATTAAATCTATTTTAATTTCTAGAATAATTGACATATTTTAGCTATGATTATGAAAAGAAGAGCACTCATAAAGTTAACTGTATCGGGTGTTTTCTTTTGACACCTAGGCATTACTGAGAAGCACTTTTTTATGATGAATTGAGTTCAACTTGGCTTATCACATTTAAGTTTTTATGATAAAAGTCACTATGACTTAATTCTATACTATCCAACAATTAAAGGAGTTTTTTTATGAGCATCCATATAGGAGCTGAAAAGCACGAAATTGCACCAAAAGTATTATTCCCTGGTGACCCGTTAAGAGCCAAATATATTGCTGAGAACTATCTGAGTGATGTCAGTCAATATACTCGGGTAAGAAACATGTTTGGGTATACAGGACTGTATAAGGGAGAAAAAATCTCCGTTCAAGGTTCAGGTATGGGGATTCCTTCATCAATGATCTATGCCAATGAGCTTTACCAATCATACGATGTCGAACAGATCATTAGAGTCGGAACGGCTGGCGCTTTAAAAAAAGATATTCATGTTAGAGATATTGTTTTGGCCCAGGGAGCAACAACCGATTCAAGTATCATCAATAATATATTCTTAAACCAGGTCAATTACAGTCCAATCGCGAGTTTTGGTTTGCTAGATAAAGCCTATCATTTAGCCAAAGAAAAGAAATTGGCTGTACATGTTGGAAATGTTCTATCTTCTGATCGTTTCTATAATCAGGAGCTAGATAAAAACAAACTAGCAGAATATGGCATCTTAGCAGTGGAAATGGAAGCAGCTGGTCTTTATACACTTTCGGCTCAATATAACAGAGAAGCATTAGCAATTTTAACAATCAGTGACCACATTTTGACAGGGGAAGAGACTAGCTCTGAAGAACGAGAGAAAACTTTCAATGCTATGATGAAACTTGCTTTATCTGTTTTGCATTAGTCTCGAGAATGTTTCATCTAACGCATTTCTAAACACATTCCTTACATTTAGTTGTAGCTTTTCGTTGAAACCACTCTTAAGTTGACAGCATTTTTAATAAGATGACTCTTCAAACAGCTACTTCTTTTATTTCTTCTAATAGTGTTCAATCACCGATGATCACTTTTGGTTACTCGTCTCAAAAAGGGGCTTCAATTATGGAAAATAATACAAATAACAATTTAGACAATAACAAAGATATCAACAGTCAAAAGGATCCTGATAAAAAAGTAAATAAAGAAACACCTAAAAAGTGGCAATGGAGAGAATTTTTTATTGGTGTTGTTCTAACCTCTCTAGTGGCCTTCGGGACATTTTTGGGATTTTATTATCTCCCTTCCTTGTCAAACGGTTCTACTTCTCAGGGTGAGGATAGTGGCACTTTAGTAGCACCTAATGAAAACGATAATGCTGAAACGAAACATCTTTCTGAAGAAGCCATCAACCAATTAAATACTATATATAATACGCTATACAATAATTATGTTGAAAAAATCGACGAAGATGCCCTTGTCAAAGGGGCTCTGTCAGGAATGACTTCTGCTACAAATGATCCCTATACTGAATACCTTGACGAAACACAAACGCAATCACTCACTGAAACAACCGATAGTGAATTTGAAGGTATTGGAGCAACATTATCTCAGGATGGTGGCAAAATCATCATAATTGCACCTATTAAAGAAACTCCTGCAGACAAAGCCGGATTGCAAGCAAATGATCAGATCACAGCAGTCGATGGCAATCCAGTAGATGGTAAGGCATTGACCGAAGTTGTCCAAGAAATTAGGGGCAAAAAAGGCACAGATGTCGTGATAACTATAAAAAGGGGAAGTCAAACCCAAGATTATACCATAACCAGGGATAGCATTCCCGTGACAACAGTCACAGCAAATATAGATGAGCAAGACAAGTCGATTGGTTATATCCAAATTACCAATTTTGCACGGCCAACAGCGGAAGAACTTGAAACTACTATTAAAGATCTTAGAGAACAAGGAGCTAAGCGCTTTGTTATCGACTTAAGACAAAATCCGGGTGGTCTATTAGATCAAGCTATTGCGATTTCAAATATGTTTGTCCCTGACGACAAAACGATTGTTGAAATAGAATCTAGATCACACGATAAGCAATCTTATAAAGCAAGCGAGGCTTTAGGTGAGTTTAAAGTGACTGAACCAACTGTAGCACTTATCGATGGTGGTTCTGCCAGTGCATCAGAAATCGTAGCTGGTGCCATCAATCAATCAGGAGAAGTCCCGTTAGTTGGATCCAATAGTTTCGGAAAGGGCACAGTTCAAAATGTTCTTGATCTTACCGATAAAACTGAACTAAAATTTACCATCGCAAAATGGTTGACACCCGATGGTAGTTGGATTCATAAGAAGGGAATCAAACCTGAATATGTTGTAGAGAGACCTAGTTATGCCTCACTATTAGTCGTTTCACCTGATGAAGATATAGCCTATAAGAAAGAGAACGAAAAAGTCCTTAATTTGAACCAAGTTTTAGCTGCTCTCAATTATGATGTGGAACCTAGTATTCGATTTGATGATGCTACAAAAGCTGCTATAGAGGCCTTCCAACGTGATAGCAACCTAAATGTAACTGGAACTTTGGATGATGATACTGCGGCTCAGATGACGATTAAATTACGCGATAAAATCAAAGAGAACGATACCCAATTAGATAAAGCTCGATCTGTACTAGAAGAACTAGGGAGTAAGTAGAGATGAAACGGTGGCTAATATCTAAGTGGTGGCATAGATCTATTATCGCGGTCGTTCTATCATTTTTGATAGTTATTATTATGCGATTATGGCTCTTTATTCCTTCTCAAATCATTGGACAGTCAATGGAGCCTACACTTCATCCCAATGATACCGTTGTTTTTGCTACTATTGGAGAGTTAGACCGATTCGACATAGTATTGTTCAAAGATGCCGGTCAACAAACCTATATCAAGAGAATCATTGGGCTGCCTGGAGAAAAAATTGATTATAAAGATGGTATTCTTTATATTGATGATCAAGCTGTTGATGAAGATAGTGCAACTGGTATCCCTGATATTTCCGAGGATACTGCTAACTTTGTTATGTCATCACTAGGAGATGACTCTGTCATTCCAGAAAACCATTATTTTGTATTAGGAGATAATCGGTCAGCAAGCAATGATAGTCGTATGTTTGGTTTTGTTCCTAAAGAGACTATTATTGGAAAAGCCTTTTTTAGAGTCATGCCATTTAAATTTCTATAGAAAGAGTGTTGTCGATGAAATATCCAAAATCAGATGTACCAGAAAAAAAAGATGATAGTGGCATTGTCAAAAATTTACCATCTCGGAATATGAGTCATAAAGTGAAAGTTTCTAAAAAAGGAAAGAAGACTAAAGAAAAGGACAAAGTTCCGCAAAAGCATGGTTTTATCCGAGAAGTATTGAGTTGGATTGGAACAATAGTCGTTGCATTTGTAATCTTCTTCTTTTTACAAACTTACGTCTTTGCTCAATACCGGGTCAGTGGAGACTCCATGTACCCAACTCTTAAAAACGGCGAGCGTGTTTTTGCAAATAAATTAGAGTCAATCAATAGATTTGATGTAGTCGTCTTTGATGCCCCAGATGCTAATGAAGAGTATGTTAAACGCGTTATAGGCATTCCAGGAGATGAAATTACTCATCTTGATGGCAAGCTATTCGTCAACGACCAATTAGTTCCTGAAGAATTTATAAACAGTGAACCAACAGATGAATCACAGAATTTTGATGGCAATGGTGATTTCTCGATGATAGCTGTAACGGGAGAATTAACAGTACCTGAAGGCAAGTTATTTGTTTTGGGGGATAACCGTAGTAACTCGAATGATTCCAGAAACTTTGGTTTTATTGACGAGAAAAATGCTCATGGAGTTGTTAGATTAGTAGTTTGGCCACTCAATGAATTTGGGCTCTTAACAGATTATCATAAAGAGCTCGACCTAGAGGAGAATGAGAAATGACTATCCAATGGTATCCTGGTCACATGGCAAAAGCGATTCGTGAAGCCAAAGAAAAACTGAATTTAGTGGACCTTGTGATTGAGTGTTTGGATGCTAGGGTCCCAATAAGTAGTCGTAACCCAAAAATTGATGAATTATTAGGGGATAAAAAGAGACTCATTGTTTTCACCAAAGTTGATTTAGCAGACTCTCAGAAAACAATGGTCTTCAAACAGTACTATGAAGATAAGGGTATACCGGTCATTCTGGTTAATGCTAAAAATGGGAAGGGTATCGATAATCTATTGGTAGCCATCAAAGAACAAATGGCAGAAAAACACGACAAGGCAAAAGAAAAGGGCGTCCATTTTAAAACAACTCGCTTGATGATTTTAGGTATTCCAAATGCTGGAAAATCAACTCTGATTAATCGTTTGATCGGAAAAAATCAAGCGATAACAGCTAATAAACCTGGAGTCACACAAGCCCAACGTTGGTTAAAGCTCAATCAAGATCTTGAACTTCTAGATACTCCTGGAATATTATGGCCTAAATTCGAGGTTGAATATGTGGGAGAAAAGTTAGCTCTAACAGGTGCCATAAAAGATTCACTGTTTTATAAAGATGATGTTGCCTTATTTGCACTTTCTCAATTTTCCCCTGCTCAGAAAGAAGCATTTACTAATATCTATTCTTTAAGCTTTCCTGAGAGTTCTGACGAGTTCCCTCAACTATTAATGGACCTTGCCAAAACCAGGGGTTACCGTGATGACTATGAAAAGGCAAGTCACCAACTCATTTATGATATAAGAAGTGGAAAATTAGGTCGAATGACATTTGATGCTCTTCCGCCTGAAAAAGAAACTATAGTTGTAGAGGAAAATGAATCAGATGCCGAATAAACTAACATTGAAACAACTGAAACAACAACTCGCTGCCATCGAAGACCCTACAGACTCATTATTGAGTGCACTAAAATCTGATGACCGAGTGGGTGTTCAAAAATTATTGCAACAATGGCATACAACTTATGATCAAAAATGTGCTAGGGAAGAACGTTTTAGACATATGCGTCATTATGAAGGGCACTACCTGAACAAAGGTGCTACAAAAATTGTAGGAGTTGATGAAGTTGGTAGGGGGCCACTAGCTGGTCCTGTAGTTGTAGCTGCAGTTGCCCTACCCGGTGATATCGTTGATGTTGGATTGGACGATAGCAAACGATTGTCTCATTCTAAACGGGCAGAGTTGGTCAACTGGATTAAGAAAGAAGCCATTGCTTATAAAATTGTGGCTAAGGATTCTAAGGTTATAGATCACTATAACATCCTGGAAGCAACTCGGATGGCAATGACTGAGGCGGTCATGGCGATTGCTGATGATCAAACTGTGGTGTTGACTGATGCTATGAAGCTACCAATCTCATTAAAACAAATTGATCTTATCAAGGGCGACCAACGAAGTGTTTCCATTGCCGCAGCCAGTATACTGGCAAAGGAGTATCGTGATGGGTTAATGAAAGAGTATGCTGAACTTTATCCACATTACGATTTCCAACATAATATGGGATACGGTACAAAGAAGCATCTACAGGGTTTAAGCCTATATGGAGCAACGCCTATACATCGTCTGTCCTTTAGTCCAGTCATGACATCTGTTCAATCTCTTCGCTCAAACAAGGGTATAAAATGAGATAGAAAAGACCTCTAATTACAACTGTTTCAGTATAACAAGCTTTCTTGTTCGTCGTTTATGATCACTCTTTCATCTTTTAGATGGAAGGAGTGATTTTTTGATTCAATTAAACTTTTTAATTTTGGCCATACATGTAACAAAATTACCGATTCAGCAAAAATTCAAACTAGTATTGTCACTGATTAAACAAGAACGTTCAGTTATCAGTTGGCGTGAATGGCGTGAGTTATGCTATGTTCATCACTTAAAAACCCATCTAAATTGGGGATTGGCAGAGGAGATTGACCAAAGCTCAACGTATATCAGCATTGCAGATGAGCGTTATCCAGACTTTTTGGCGGATATCTATCGACCACCACTCATTTTATTTTACGAAGGAGACCCTTCATTATTGAATCAACAGGGGATTTCTTTGGTCGGCAGTCGTAAAATGTCGTCTTATGGTCAAAGAGCTATCTCTCATATTTTGACACAAATTGCCAAGAGCGAAGACTTAAACCAGCTTCCTATTATTAGCGGTTTAGCATTAGGGGTAGATGGCTGGTCCCATAGAATGGCTTTGAAAAACAAGTTGAGACCCATCGGAATAATAGGAACTGGATTAGATGTTTTCTATCCATCTGCCCACAAAAATCTGCAATTAGATGTAGCTACTAAAGGTCTATTATTAAGCGAATATTTTCCAGGTACGAGTCCAAGAAAGCATCACTTTCCTAGTCGAAACCGAATTATTGCTGGATTATCCTCCAAAGTAATTATAGTAGAAGCGGAAGAAAAAAGTGGTAGCTTAATCACTGCAAATCTAGCCTTGCAAGAAAACCGTGATATATTCGCTGTACCGGGAAATATGGACTCGGGATTATCAGTGGGAACAAATCAATTAATTCAAGCTGGAGCAACTCCTTTATTAGACGTCTCTGACTTAACTATTTGACAAATGTGTTGAGGTAGCATAATATGATTACGATTTTAGCGGCTCTCGAATAGAGAGGACGGTTACAACGTCGCTCGTCGCAAAAGTATATAAAGTAATTAATATAAAGGAGCGTTACCTTGGCATATAAATATCTTGTAATTGTCGAATCTCCTACAAAATCTAAAACTATCGAACGCTATCTCGGTAAGAATTATAAGGTTGTGGCTAGTAAAGGCCATTTAAGGGATTTACCAAAAAGCAAAATGGCAGTTGATGTCGCAAATAACTACGAACCATCTTATATTCCCATTCGTGGGAAGGGCCCAATTATTAAGGAATTAAGACGTTATGCAAAGAAAGCCGAAAAAGTATATCTCGCAAGTGACCCGGATCGTGAGGGAGAAGCTATCGCTTGGCATTTAGCTCATCTACTTGATCTTGACCCATCAGCTCCAATTAGAGTTGAGTTTAACGAGATCACAAAAGATGCTGTCAAAAATGCATTCAAACATCCACGTGCTATTAAGATGGATTTGGTTGATGCACAACAAGCTCGAAGAGTATTAGATCGACTGGTAGGATACACACTATCACCTATACTATGGAAGAAAGTTAAAAAAGGCCTGAGCGCAGGTCGTGTGCAATCTACAGCCTTAAAGTTGATCATCGATCGTGAAAAGGAAATTAATGCCTTTGAACCAGTAGAATACTGGAGTGTTGATGCCTTATTCAGCAAAGGAAGATTTCAATTTGAAGCAGCTCTATCCCAGTATAAACAAAAGAAGGTTAAACTTGGTGACGAAACATCAGTAAAGGAAATTACTTCCGAAATAGATCAATCTGGAAAATGGACAGTTTCTTCCGTTACCAAAAAGGAGCGTAAACGGAATTCTAATGCTCCTTTCACGACAAGTTCATTACAACAGGACGCTAGTAATAGACTGAATTTTAGAACACGAAAAACAATGATGGTAGCCCAACAATTATATGAAGGATTATCATTAGGTCGTGGGGGACAAGTCGGATTGATTACCTACATGAGAACAGATTCAACAAGAATTTCTCATACGGCTCAAGTCGAAGCACATGATTTTATTACAACAGAATTTGGAAGCGACTATGCGCTAAAGAAACCAAAGCAAACTAAAAATAATCAGAGCTCTCAGGATGCTCATGAGGCCATTAGACCCTCATCTGTCCTTAGAACACCAGATAGTATTAAATCTTATTTAAACAAAGATCAGTTTAAGTTATATAGTCTAATCTGGAATCGTTTTGTAGCAAGCCAAATGACACCTGCTCAATTGCAA
The DNA here is from genome assembly GCF_000421665.1 of Bavariicoccus seileri WCC 4188. GTDB lineage: Bacteria > Bacillota > Bacilli > Lactobacillales > Aerococcaceae > Bavariicoccus > Bavariicoccus seileri. The sequence goes on from NZ_ATXL01000017.1 coordinate 25,593, forward strand.
ACTATTGGGGTTGATATTGAACAAGGAAATATTATTTTTAGAGCAACCGGAACCCGTGTTTTATTTCCTGGCTATCAAAAGGTTTATTCCGACGGATCGAAAAATAATAAAGAGAATAAACTTCCTGAACTATTGGAAGGCGACGAACTGACTCTTGATTCATTTACGCCTAATCAACATTTCACACAACCACCAGCTCGCTATTCTGAAGCTACCTTAATCAAAACGTTAGAGGAAATCGGTGTTGGAAGACCTTCAACATATTCTCCGACTATAGATACACTCCAAAGAAGGTACTACGTCAAGTTAGCAGCTAGAAGATTTGAGCCGACTGAGTTGGGCGAAATCGTCAATAATTTGATGGAGAGCTATTTTGCTAATATTGTGGATACCAATTTCACAGCTGAGATGGAAAAAGAGCTTGATATGGTTGAGGCAGGAAAAGCAGAATGGGTCAAAGTAGTCGATCAATTCTACAAACCTTTCCATAACGAAGTCGAAAAGGCAGAGGAACAAATCCAAAAAATAACGATTAAAGATGAACCAGCAAACTTTAAATGTCCTGAATGTGGACACGAAATGGTGATAAAACTAGGCAGATATGGCAAGTTCTACGCCTGTAGCAATTTCCCAGAATGTCGGCATACAGAGCCAATCGTGAAAGAAATCGGTGTCACTTGTCCGAAGTGTCACCAAGGCCAAGTCGTTGAGCGTAAATCCAAAAAGAATCGCTTGTTTTACGGCTGTAGCCGTTATCCAGATTGCGACTTTACGTCATGGGATAAACCCATCAACCGTAATTGTCCAAAATGTGACCATTTCTTAGTTGAGAAAAAAACGCGAGGTGGAAAGCAAGTCATTTGTCCTAATGGTGATTATGAGGAAGAGAAACAACAATAAGAATTCTTCAGTACACTTGCGACAATTATTAATCCTAATATCACTGTTGCTTATCTTTATCTGAATCGTTTTGAACGAGATTACGACTGGAGGAATGGGTTAGTTCCCATTCCTTTTTTATCACTATTCTTATAGCTATAGAAACGCCAGACTAAACCTTAAGTCGGAATAAACTTCAGACAAATTTATGATTTATTTTGTCACTATCCGTTATAATATAGAAGATGGAGGGATTGAGATGACTCGTTTATTAAACGATTTTTTAGAATATATTACTGTTTTGAAAAATTATAGTCCTGAAACTGTCTCCACCTATAAAAGTGATTTAATACAGTTCGAAGGGTTTTTAAAGAATAGCGGCAATGATTCCCTAACTGCTGTGACACAAGAAGATGTGCAGCTGTATTTAGCGGATTGTTTTGACCGGAAGCTTTCACGAGTCTCAATGGCAAGGAAACTCTCCACTATAAGAAGCTTCTACCATTATTTATTGCTGAGTGGCAAAATAACCCAAAACCCGGCCGAATTAGTCCAATTTGGTATCAGACAAAAGCGACTACCAGATTTTTTCTATGAAGAGGAAATGACAGCTTTGTTTAAGAGTACCGATGGAGATGATAATCTTAGTATTCGTAATAAAGCAATACTAGAAATACTTTATGCGACTGGAATGCGGGTTTCTGAGTGTACATCGCTGATACTAGATCATGTAGATCTAGAGATGGATATGCTACTAGTTCGAGGGAAAGGCAATAAAGAACGCTATATCCCCTTTGGTATGCCTGCCCATGTTGCTATGACTCATTACTTAGAGACTAGCCGTAAACAGCTGTATCAACACCGTAGTAAGGATCACCAATTTGTGTTTTTGAATAGATTTGGTAATCCATTGACAACTAATGGTGTTCGTTACATTTTAAATGAAATTATTAAAAAAAGTGCTTTAAGTGGCAAGATTCATCCCCACAAGTTACGGCATACCTTTGCAACTCATATGCTAAGTCATGGAGCAGATCTGAGGTCTGTTCAAGAATTACTAGGGCATGATAGCCTCTCATCAACTCAAGTATATACCCATGTGACACCAACTGTTTTACGCAAAACAATCGATGATTTCTTACCAAGAGAATCTAAAAAAGTAAAGGACTGATACTATGACAACAATTTGTGCTGTCAAAAAAAATAATCAATGTGCAATGGCAGGTGATGGTCAAGTCACACTTGGCGAAAAAGTCATTATGAAGAGTACTGCGAAAAAAATCAGGAAAATATATGACGATAAAGTAGTTGTCGGATTTGCCGGAGGAGTCGCTGATGCCATTACATTAGAAGAAATGTTTACGGAAAAGCTGACTGAATTCAAAGGCAATTTAAGACGATCAGCAATTGAGGTCGCACGATCTTGGAGAAGAGATAAAACACTTCAGAAACTTGAGGCAATGCTGATAGTGATGGACAGTGAAAATATTCTTTTGGTCAGTGGTACAGGTGAGGTGATTGAACCTGACGATGGCGTATTGACTGTTGGATCAGGAGGTAACTATGCCTTAGCAGCAGCTAGAGGCATGTTATTATCTGAAGACGATAGCCTTGATGCTACTGCAATCGCAACCAATAGTTTAAAGATAGCTGCTGGAATCGACATTTTTACCAACTCAACTATTATTACTGAGACGTTAGGAGCGAAATAAATGAGTCAATTAGGATTAACTCCTAAAGAAGTCGTCACTTCTTTAGACAAGTACATTATAGGTCAAACTGAAGCTAAAAAAGCGATTGCTGTCGCATTACGGAACAGATATCGTAGAATGCAACTCTCTGAAGAAATGAAGGAAGAAATAACCCCTAAGAATTTATTGATGATTGGACCCACTGGTGTCGGTAAAACTGAAATTGCGAGGAGACTAGCAACTTTGGTAGAAGCGCCATTTGTAAAAGTAGAAGCAACTAAGTTTACAGAGGTAGGTTATGTGGGAAGAGATGTTGAATCCATGATTCGTGACTTAGTTGAAAACAGCATCACTCTTGTCAAAAAAGATAAAAAAAATGAGTTAAGGGGCCAAGCGTTCAATAAAGCAGTTGATGCTGTCGTTAAAGCTTTAAAACCCGGAATCTTAAAAAAGAAACAAGCAAACAATAATGATTATATGAAGAATTTAAGTTCTTTGTTAAACCCTACAAATGGCCAAGCACTGGGGAATATTTTTAATCAAGAATCAGAAGTTGAGGAAGTGACTCCTGAGATTGAAAAGAGTCGAACTGCTATCAGAGAACAAGTCTTGAGTGGTCAACTTGATCAACAAATGGTGACCATCGAAGTTGCAGAAAAAAGTCCAAGCTCTGTTGGAGGCAATCCAGCAATGGAACAAATGGAAAATTTACAAGACATGCTTGGCCAATTGACACCAAAGAAAAAGCATAAGCGTACAGTAAAAGTAAGTGATGCTTTAGAATTATTGACAGATGATTTTGCCGAAGAGCTGATCAACAAAGATGATGTTCATGCGGAAGCCTTGCATAAAGCTAGCCAAGAAGGGATTATCTTTATTGATGAGATCGATAAGATCACCTCAATGAGTCAACAAAGTGGTCAGGTGTCAAGAGAAGGTGTCCAACGGGATATTCTGCCGATTGTAGAGGGAAGTCAGGTTAAAACAAAATACGGCATGATTGATACTGATCATATCTTATTTATTGGGTCCGGAGCATTTCACGTGTCAAAACCAAGTGACCTTATTCCTGAACTCCAAGGACGATTCCCAATACGGGTGGAATTGCATGATCTTTCTATCGAAGACTTTGAAAGAATCCTGAAGGAACCAAAAAATGCACTAATTAAACAATACATTGCCTTACTAGAGACTGAGAATGTCACAATTACCTTTACAGCTGAAGGCGTTCACCGGATTGCTGAAATGGCTTACCAGTTGAATAGTGAAACTGAAAATATTGGGGCTCGTCGGCTTCATACACTGCTTGAGAAATTATTGGAGGACCTGCTATTTGAAGCTCCAGATATGCAAATGGGAGAGATTACGATTTCACAACAGTTTGTCGATTCTGTTTTAGGCAAATTAGTAAATGATGATGACCTCAGCCACTATATCCTTTAAGAGAAGTTTATAGAAAAGGTTAGCCAACATCCCTAATATGCACAATAAAAGAGCTATTCTTATAGCTCTTTTTTGTATCCAAACCCAAATGGCACTTTGCTTTCTGTACCATTGAAGATCCGTTTAATATTTGTACGGTGTCGGTAGATAATGAAAACATCCGCTAAAGAAACAATCATCGTTAAGAACCAATCGTCTTTAAAAACGATCGTTAGGACGATACCAATACTAATGGTCACGATACTACTCACTGAAACCATTCGTGTGAACCACAGTAGTACCAGAAAAATTACTACTGCAGAAAGTGTTAACGTAGGAATGTAAGTCAGCATAACACCCGCCAAGGTGGCAACAGCTTTTCCTCCCTTGAAATGAGCAAAAACCGGATAGGTGTGACCAATCATAGCAGCGAAACCGAAAATCAAAGGATGCCAGGTCGTTGGAGTATTCATAGCTAATAGCATGGCCAAACTTCCTTTTAGAAGATCCATTGCTAACACGATGATTCCTGCTTTTCTACCTAACACACGAAAAGTATTGGTCGTTCCCATGTTGCCACTGCCGAACTCTCTGATATCTAAATGGTAGAACCATTTTCCAATCCAATAGCCAGATGGTATCGATCCTAATAAATAATCAATTATAAAAACAATAATGTTGCTCATACTTACTCCTTCACTGTTAAGGTCATTGCTATAATTATAGCACGCATTGATGTATTGAAAAACCCTAAGTAACTATGCTAGACTTTAACAGTATGAGAATTATGAGAACATAGGTTTGTACATCTGTAAAAACCGCGTCATCATTTATTCTTTAGAAAAAAGAACTAGTATATTCTATAAAAAATAGATCAATATGTAAGGTAGGAGATGTGTTATGGCTGGTAAAAAAAATTCATATAATGATGATGCCATTCAAATATTGGAGGGCTTAGAGGCTGTTCGTAAGAGGCCTGGTATGTATATAGGCTCTACAGACTCCCGTGGCTTACATCATCTTGTTTATGAAATAGTGGACAATGCGGTTGATGAAGCATTGTCGGGGTACGCTGATCATATCAAGGTGACTATCAACAAAGATAATAGTATCTCAGTGAAAGACAATGGGCGTGGAATGCCAACAGGGATGCATAGATCAGGTATTCCCACAATACAGGTTATTTTCACCATCCTTCATGCTGGCGGAAAATTTGGACAAGGTGGCTATAAAACATCTGGTGGGTTGCACGGAGTTGGCGCTAGTGTCGTCAATGCTTTATCTGACTTTTTGATTGTTAAGGTTCACAGAGATGGCTACGAGTACACTCAAAAATTTAAAGATGGTGGAAAAATAGATGGGAAACTACAAAAGAAAGCCATTAAATCAAAAGATAGCGGGACTGAAGTTACTTTTCTACCCTCTAAATCGATTTTTAAAACCTTTAAATGGTCATATGAAACGTTAGCAGAACGTTTAAGAGAATCTTCTTTACTACTTAAAAATTTAACTATTCAAATCGATGACCAAATAGATGGGAAAGAGGAGACTTTTTTTTATAAGGATGGCATTAAAGAATTTGTGAGCTATCTGAATGAAGAAAAAGATGCCCTTAGTGATATAGTGTATTTTGATAGTAAACAAGACAATATCGAAGTAGAAGTAGCACTACAATATAACGATGGCTACTCTGATAACATTCTAAGTTTTGTCAATAATGTCCGAACAAAAGATGGCGGTAGCCATGAAGTTGGTTTTAAAAGTGCCTTGACAAAATCTTTTAATGAGTATGCTAGACGAGTAGGAATCTTAAAGGATAAAGACAAAAATTTAGAGGGTAGTGATGTCCGAGAAGGATTAACTGCCATTATTTCGTTACGTATCCCAGAAAATCTCCTACAATTTGAGGGTCAAACAAAAGAAAAGTTAGGAACACCTGAAGCCCGTGCTGTCGTCGATCGCGTCGTTAGTGAACACTTGACCTATTTCTTCAATGAAACCGGAGAAGTCGCTCAGGAGCTAATTAGGAAGGCTCTGAGGGCAAAAGAAGCTCGCCTAGCCTCTCGAAAAGCAAGAGAAGAGTCTAGGCATGGGAAAAACTCAAAGAAAAGAGAGACCTTGCTTTCTGGCAAACTAACGCCGGCTCAAAGTAAAAATGCCAAGAGAAATGAATTATTCTTAGTTGAGGGTGATTCTGCTGGTGGGTCTGCCAAACAAGGAAGAGACCGTAAATTTCAAGCAATCCTTCCGCTTAGAGGGAAGGTTATCAATACCGAAAAGGCTTCAATCACAGATATTTTAAAAAACGAAGAGATCAATACGATTATTTATACGATTGGTGCTGGTGTCGGGTCTGAGTTCAACCTATTAGACTGTGCCTATGACAAAATTATTATCATGACTGATGCTGATACAGATGGCGCCCATATCCAAGTACTGTTGCTAACGTTCTTTTATCGTTACATGAAACCTTTGATAGAAGCTGGAAAAGTGTATTTAGCCTTACCGCCTTTATATAAAGTCAGTAAAGGGACCGGGCGATCTCAAAAAATGATGTACGCTTGGACTGAAGATGAATTAAGAGAGGCCACTAAAAAAATTGGAAATGGCTATTTAATTCAACGGTATAAAGGACTGGGTGAAATGAATGCTGATCAACTTTGGGAAACAACAATGGCACCTGAAACAAGAACCCTAGTCCGAATCACTCTAGATGACCAAGTCCAAGCTGAACGACGTGTTAGCACATTGATGGGGAATAAAGTTGCTCCTAGAAGAAAATGGATTGAATCAAACGTTAAATTCCAACTTGGCGAAGATGTTAGCTTATTAGACCAAGTCAAAGATGACCAAGTGACGACTAAAAGTAGCCATGATGTCGTCGTTTCTAAGCATTCGACATCAAACAATCGTGTTGAAAGTGAATATCGTGATATCACTAAAATCAAAGATGACGGTCAAATGAGTTTTGACTTTTCTGATAAGGAGGGATAAAGATGAGCCATGATACCCAAATAACAGAACTTCACCTTGCCGAAGTTATGGGTGAACGCTTTGGACGTTATTCAAAATACATTATTCAAGAACGGGCATTGCCAGATATAAGAGACGGTCTAAAACCGGTACAGAGAAGAATACTATTTGCCATGTATAGAGATCACAATACTTCAGATAAAGCATTTAGAAAATCTGCGAAAACTGTTGGGAATGTGATTGGTAACTACCATCCTCATGGCGATTCAAGCGTCTATGAAGCTATGGTACGAATGAGTCAGTACTGGAAATTGAACCATGAATTGATTGAGATGCATGGAAATAACGGTTCCATGGATGGAGATCCACCAGCAGCTATGCGTTATACCGAAGCCAGACTCTCAAAGATATCCGGAGAACTGCTGAAGGATATCGATAAAAAAACAGTTCCGCATGTTCTAAATTTTGATGATACTTTGGAAGAGCCAACCGTTTTACCTGCTGGATTTCCACAGTTATTGGTGAATGGCGCTACGGGCATCTCGGCCGGTTATGCTACCGATATTCCACCGCACAATTTAGCTGAGGTTATCGATGCAACCATCCAACTGATAGACCACCCTAAGACAACACTTAAAGACCTGCTAAAGATTATAAAGGGACCAGATTTTCCAACTGGAGGTATCATCCAAGGCAAAAAAGACCTATTACATGCCTACCAAACTGGTAAGGGAAAAGTCGTTCTGAGATCAAAGACACAGATTGAAGATTTAAAAGGGAAGAAACAGCAGATCGTAATTGATGAAATTCCCTATGAAATCAATAAGTCAAATCTAGTTAAACGCATCGACTATATCCGGATTAACAAGCAAATAGAAGGTATTGCTGATGTTCGAGATGAATCGGACCGAAATGGCCTTAGAATTGTTATTGAGCTAAAGAAAGATGTCAATGCTGAAGGTGTCCTTCAATATTTGTTAAAGAAAACCGATCTGCAAGTGAACTATAATTTTAATATGGTAGCTATCAATGATCAAAAACCTGATCAAGTGGGTCTAATAGATATTTTATCAGCTTATATCACGTTTAAAGCTGATGTTATCCGTAAAAGAACACAATTCGAGTTACAAAAGGCTCAAACTAGGTTGCATATTGTTGATGGATTAATCAAAGCTCTTTCTATCCTCGATGAGGTCATTCAAACTATTCGCGATAGCGAAAATAAAAGTGATGCCAAAGTACAACTCGTCAAACAATATGATTTCACGAATGAACAAGCTGAGGCAATCGTAACACTACAACTTTATCGTTTGACCAACACTGATATTACGGCATTACAAAGTGAAAGACTTGATCTCAATGAGAGTGTTGCTTATTTTGAAAGTATTTTAACGAATAGTAAGACCCTCCATAATATCATGAAGAAAGAATTACGTGATGTTAAAAAAACGTATCAACGGAATAGGTTGACTAGCATAGAAGATGAAGTGGAAGAACTAATCATTGATAAAGAAATTTTAGTCCCTGAAGAAGATGTCAAAGTCGTAATCACCGAGACCGGCTACTATAAGAGAACAACGCTAAGAAGTGCAATGGCATCAGCTGTGACGGATTTAGGACTAAAAGACGGCGACTATCCGATTTTTGTCAAAACTCTCTCAACGCTAGATAATCTCGTGTTATTTACGGATAAGGGGAATTATCTTTATATTCCGGTTCACGATCTTCCAGATTTAAAATGGAAGGAATTAGGATTACATCTGTCACAAAAATATTCATTGGAGCCAAATGAACGCGTCTTACTTGTAAGCACTGAAAAAGATCTTTCCGACGACACTGTATTATTTTTAACACGTGAAGGGCAAGTTAAATTGACAGAAGGCAGCCAATTCTCTAGCTTTAGAGGTGATAAAGTTAAAAGCAGCAAAGCAATGAAATTAAAAACTGCTTCAGATGTAATCACCACTGTCAGTCAGATTTCAAAAAAAGCAGAAAATTCAGACTTAGCTGTTATAACACATCGTGGACTCTGCCTACGATTCAACATTAGTGAGATTCCAATTGTTGGGACTAATGCAAGCGGCGTCAAAGCTGCCAATCTAAAAAAAGACGATTTCATTGTTTCTGGCGTTGTTATTCCAAGTGATTCTAATCATGTGCCAGTAGTGATGCTTACTCAAAGAGGCTCTCTGAAAAAAATTGATATCACAACGATATCTAGGCTTTCAAGAGCCAAAAGGGGACTAATGGTGCTGAAGGAATTAAAATCAGATCCACATCGTTTAATTGCAGCATTCCCGATTAATCAATCAACTGGAGGAGTAAGTCTGATTGTCAAACAGCAAGATGGTACCATTGAAATTGATACCAATGATCTGAATTATAGTACTCGGACATCAAATGGATCCTTTGTTGATGACTTAAAGGATAAACCAATTCTTTCAGTATCCGTTCGAGACACTTCCTTATTGGAATAAGAGAAAACGACATCTTCATTAATACGAGCTTCCCAGCGATAGAGAAACTGTTATATAAACAGTTTCTCTATCTGTTTTATTATTACAATATTACTAGTACAGCGGTCATGTTGAGCGATTCACTTCACCACTAGTTTTTCGTCCATCAAATCGGAATATACTAATATAAATACCCTATTTAACAGTATTGTAAGCGTAAGTCAATATTTACGTTAATTTAATCACATAAAGTGCTTTCATATAACTTAGTGATGTGTTACACTATGTTTGTAGAACTGTTACATTGTTAACAATCTTAATTTTAAGGAGGAATAAAATGGAAGCATGGAATGGGTTCAAAGGAGACGTTTGGCAAAAAGAAATCAACGTCCGCGATTTTATTCAAAGAAACTATACAGAATATACAGGTGACGAAAGCTTTTTAGAAGGTCCTACAGAAGCAACTAAGGCTCTTTGGGATCAAGTCCTAGATCTTAATAAACAAGAACGTGACAACGGTGGCGTGTTGGATATGGATACTAAGATCGTATCAACCATCACTTCACACGGTCCAGGCTACTTGAATAAAGACAGCGAAAAAATCGTAGGCTTTCAAACTGATAAACCTTTTAAACGAAGCTTACAACCATTTGGTGGTATCAGAATGGCCGAGGATGCTCTCAAATCATACGGCTATGAATTAGATCCTGAACTTTCTCATATCTTCAGAGATTGGCGCAAAACTCACAATCAAGGTGTTTTCGATGCCTATACTCCTGAAATGAGAAAAGCCCGTCATAACAAAGTTATTACAGGTTTACCTGACGCTTATGGTCGTGGTAGAATCATCGGTGATTATCGTCGTGTTGCTCTTTATGGCGTTGATCGCTTGATGGCTGAAAAGTTCAAAGACTGGAATAATATTGGCGATGGTACGATGACTGACGATGTTATTCGGTTGAGAGAAGAAGTATCTGAGCAATATAGAGCATTGGGCGAACTAAAAGAATTAGGCCAAATTTATGGTTACGATATTTCTAAACCAGCAACTAATGCTAGCGAAGCTTTCCAATGGACTTACTTTGCATATCTAGCAGCCGTTAAAGAACAAAATGGTGCAGCAATGTCCTTAGGTCGTGTTTCAACATTTTTAGATATCTTTATTGAAAGAGATCTAAAAGCTGGCGTACTAACAGAAACAGATGTCCAAGAATTAGTCGATCATTTTGTCATGAAACTACGGTTAGTGAAATTTGCTCGTACACCAGATTACAATGAATTATTTTCTGGAGACCCAACTTGGGTAACTGAATCAATTGGTGGTATCGGCTTAGATGGTCGCTCTCTTGTAAGTAAGAATAGCTTCCGTTTCCTTCATACCTTAAACAACTTAGGACCAGCTCCAGAACCAAACTTGACAGTATTATGGTCTCCACGCTTGCCTGAAGGATTCAAAAAATTCGCTGCACGAGTTTCAATTGAAACGTCTGCAATTCAATACGAAAATGATGAAGTTATGAGACCTGAATGGGGTGATGACTACGGTATTGCTTGTTGTGTATCTGCAATGAGAATTGGTAAACAAATGCAATTCTTTGGTGCTCGTGTAAACCTTGCTAAATGTTTAGTTTACGCAATCAACGGTGGGGTAGACGAAATGTCTGGTCAACAAGTTGGTCCAGCATACTCACCAATCACATCTGAATACCTTGATTACGACGAAGTAGTTGCCAAATTCACCCAAATGGAAGAATGGCTAGCTGGACTTTATGTCAATACTTTGAACGTTATCCATTACATGCACGATAAATATTCTTATGAAAGAATCCAAATGGCCTTGTATGATACAGATGTGTTCCGCACATTAGCAACTGGTATTGCTGGATTCTCAGTAGCTGTTGACTCATTGTCAGCAATCAAACATGCTAAAGTTAAAGTAATTCGCGATCCTGAAACTGGCTTGGCTACAGATTACGAAATCGAAGGCGATTACCCTAAATATGGTAATAATGATGATCGCGTAGATCAAATTGCTGTTGATCTTCTTAAAGGGTTCATCACTAAGGTCAGAAAACATCATGCTTACCGTGGATCTACTCCAACTACATCTATCCTTACAATCACTTCAAACGTCGTGTATGGTAAGAATACTGGTAACACACCAGACGGACGTAGAGCTGGCGAACCTTTTGCTCCAGGTGCTAATCCTCTACATGGTAGAGACACTCATGGCGCATTAGCAAGCTTGTCATCAGTAGCTAAATTGCCATATACTTATTCTCTAGACGGTATCTCTAATACATTCTCTATCATTCCTAAAGCACTTGGTAAAGAATTAGATACTCAAGAAGAAAACTTAACAATGATGCTTGATGGTTATAGCAAAAAAGGTGGTCACCACTTAAATATCAACGTATTCAATAGAGATACTTTGCTAGATGCAATGGATCATCCAGAAAACTACCCTCAATTGACGATTCGTGTTTCTGGATACGCAGTTAACTTCATCAAGCTAAGTCGTGAACAACAAATGGATGTTATTAAACGGACGATGCATTCGTCAATGTAATCGGATTTAATAATACTCGAATTTGGTTTTGGACGGCTACACTGATACAGGCTTAAAAATTTTAGAAGATTTATGGGATAGGAGCGATGAAGATGTCAAAACCTACAATTGGTTATGTTCATTCCACTGAAAGTTTTGGTTCAGTGGATGGACCAGGCATCCGGTTTGTCTCATTCATGCAGGGATGTCGCATGAGGTGTGAATTTTGTCATAATCCAGATACGTGGAATATTGGCACTGGAACACCAATGAGCGCACGAGAACTGTTAGATGAGGCTTTAAAATACCGTGAGTTTTGGGGAAATAAAGGCGGTGTTACTGTTAGTGGTGGCGAACCGTTACTCCAAATAGATTTCTTGATAGAGTATTTTAAATTAGCAAAGGAAGAGGGTGTCAATACAACACTTGATACCTGTGGTATGCCATTTACCTATGACGAACCATTCTTTAGTCGTTTTGAGGAGTTATTGACTTATACCGACCTGATTTTGCTAGATATCAAGCATATTCGCTCTGAAAACCATAAAAAAATCACTGGATGGCCTAATGAGAACATTTTAGAGCTTGCCCGTTACTTATCTGACAAGGAACAACCTGTTTGGATAAGACATGTCCTAGTACCAGAACGAAGTGATTTTGATGAACACTTGAAAGAACTAGGTGCTTTTGTCAAAACTCTACATAACGTTTACAAATTCGAGGTGCTACCTTACCATACGATGGGTAAGTACAAATGGGAAAATATGGGTTTTAGGTATAAGTTAGAAGGTATTGAACCACCAACTGAAGAACGTGTTGAAAATGCCAAAAAGTTATTGGATACGGAGAGTTATCAAAAGTACGCTACAGTCCATTGATAACAAATTATTAATAACTAATTATTGATGACTGATTATTGATGACATACACGAATAATCATCATGTGATTCATCAAGGCCTTCATTATCACTGACTGTCAGATGCACATTTATCATTTAAAGAGATGAAACCATAAATGGTTGATATCTTAATGATAAATGTGCTTTTTTGTGCTTTATATTTTGGAGTATATCTTGCTTTTTACACTGAAAATCTCATTTTAATAGGCTTTTGAGCTAGCTGTACTCAAAAGTGACATAAACAGTCCTATATCACATAGACAATAGTTATCAAAAGACTTCGGTTGTGATAAACTAAAAGCAATATTGTAAGAATAGAAAGGGAAGATAAAGATGAGTTTAAAAGTTTTTGGCCATAGAAACCCAGACACTGATGCAATTGGAGCCGCAATAGCTTATAGTTACTTACTGAACCAAACAGGTGTTGATGCGGAGGCAGTTGCCCTTGGAGAACCAAATGAAGAAACACAGTATGCACTAAATCATTTTGGCTTACAAGCACCTAGAGTAGTAAAAACTCTTGCAAATGAAACATCTGAAGTTGCACTAGTTGACCACAATGAAAAAGCACAAACTATTTCCGATATCGATGAATTAACTGTTAAATACGTTGTTGATCACCATAGAATTGCTAATTTCCAAACAAGTGAACCTTTATATTATCGTGCGGAACCTCTTGGATGTACTTCCACTATTTTATATAAATTATATAAAGAAGCAGCTGTTACCATTCCAAAAGATATTGCTGGCATTATGTTATCAGCAATCATTTCTGATACTTTATTATTCAAATCTCCAACTTGCACTGCAGAGGATATTGAAATTGGTGATCAATTAGCGGAAATTGCCGAAGTCAGTCTTAACGAGTACGGCTTAGCACTCCTGAAAGCGGGGACTAATCTAGCCTCAAAATCTGCAGAAGAACTGATTGATCTAGATGCTAAAACATTTGAATTAGGAAAGTACAAAGTACGTGTCGCACAAGTCAATACTGTTGATATTCCAGAGGTTAAAGCTCGTAAAGATGAGTTCATTAAAGCAATCAACGCTAGTGGATTTGACTTGTTTCTCCTAATGATTACGGACATATTGAATAGCAATACTGAATTATTAGTAGTCGGAGAACCAATAGAACCAGTTGAAAAAGCCTTCCACAAAAAAGTAGTGGATCAGTTTATTGATCTTCCAACTGTTGTTTCTCGTAAAAAACAAATTGTGCCCCAATTAACAGATGCATTTTGACGTCATGATCCTTGGTGGCCACAACCTCTTACAACTGCTACCTAAAAGGATGTTGAATATATGAGCTTTTTATCAAAAATAAGAAAGTTCCTGAACTTCGGTAGACATGATGTTACCACGTCTATCCATGTAAAAACATTGCTAGTACGGACAAATGACTTGGACCAGTCGAAACGATTTTATCACAACACTCTCGGATTAGATGTCTTGAGGGACCATAATAATAGCGTTTTGTTAGCCAATCAGAATACACTAATGCCCTTGATCGAACTGAGAGGGCCAAGTAAAACTAGTTCTACTAGATATAGTAATGCAAATGGAGAAACTGATGATAGGTTAAATGAGCCTCAATATCACCACATTGGTTTTTTACTTGATACCAAAAGAAGTTGGATATCTTTCATCCATCATATATTGGATCAAGAAATACCTATCACTGGTACGAGTGAGGCTAACAAAACCATTTCTTTCTATATCAAAGATCCGGATGATAACTTGCTTGAGTTCTATACAAAAAAAGAGACAAAAGATCATCATCACTATCCAACAAGAAACTTTAACGAAGGACATGACATCGAGTGGAACCTAAAACAAGTTCTTGATACTGTAGATGACGACTATGTGACAAGTACTTATCATTTTGAAATTGCACACTTGCATTTACAAGTCAGTAAACTGAACGCTCAAACTTTTCGTCATTTTTTCGTTGATGGTCTAAAAGCCCTTGAAATTGAAAGCTACCATCCAAGGACACTTAACTTTAAAATGGGAAGTCTTAACATTCTCATTACTGAAGTCTATAGCCGACGACATAATCCTAGAATGACTCGGCAAAACCTAGAACCAATTATCGAGTTTCCTACTATCGGAACCGTCAAAAAACTAACAAATGACTTATTGGACTTACAGTTCCCTTGTGACGTTTCTGAAGGAGAGACTCGAACAATAGTAGAAGGTTTCACTTTTGTGTGTACTTGTCCGGAAGCACAGATAGTCGCTAAAGAATAGAGTAGACTAGGGGGCATTGTTATGTTAATTGATCGTGATTACAATTTAGCACTTGCTAAACGGCCAGAGAATAGTCATAAGGGTACTTTTGGAAAAGTGCTGTTGATTGGTGGAAACTTTGAAATGGCCGGAGCCATTATTATGGCGTCACTAGCTGCCATATCCAGTGGTGCTGGTTTGGTAACTGTTGCAACTGACGCTAGAAATTTTTCTGCCATACATACCCACACTCCTGAAGTCATGTGTGTTGATTGGGATGAGAAAAAAATGTTTACAGATCTTCTTAAATCAGTAGATACAGTTTTCATTGGTAGTGGTTTAGGAAGAAACAAAAAAGCTGAGCGTCTCTTTACAGATACACTAGAGATAGTAACTAAAAAACAATTCTTAGTGCTTGATGCAGATGCCTTATTCTTTTTGTCTCATAACACACAACTCCCTATAACAGCTAAATCTGTTATCCTCACGCCCCATCAAGGTGAATGGTCTCGGCTATCTGGATTAGAGCCTTCTCTACAGACTCATAAGAGCAATCTACAGTCGTTCAGATCATTTATACTAAATCATCAGTTAGAGGATACAGATACGCTTCTAGTACTAAAAAAGCATCATACTGACGTTTACGGTAGCTTAAACCACCATTTTGAACATATTGCACACTTAGATATAGGTAACCCCGCCATGGCAACTGGTGGCATGGGAGATACCTTATCTGGGATCATTTCGGCATTGGTCTATCAGTCAAAATCGATAGAGCACGCTATTTTAGACAGTTTATTTATTCATAGTATGATTGGAGATCAATTAGCGAAAAGTAACTATGTCGTGAGACCAACACTAATCAGCCAGCATATTCCTAAATTTATTACTGACAACCTGATAGTGTCAAAATGAGTATTATTTAACTTAGTACTGTTTAACTGAGTGTTGTTTGACTGAGTCTTGTTTAACTGTGAAAATGTGTACACGCAAGTGCAGTTTTAATGCGGTGTTTGAACTATTTTAAATTCATATTCATATTTTTTTCATTTTTGGTTGCATTTCTCTAATTGTTTTGTTAGTATTACACCATCAAATAAATAAAACAGTGTAGTGATAAGAAAAAGTAACGATTGTATTTGATTTAAGAGAGCCTAGGATTGGTGAGAATAGGTAATCAAAACCCGTGAAAACACATCTTTGAACAAACTATCGAATAAAGTAGGTTAGTTCGGGAGTACCCGTTATAGTGCCAGCGCTTAGAAATTTGAGCGTTATAAGGTTAGTTTTGCGAAGAACTAGCGAAAAAAGGTGGAACCACGAGATTATCGTCCTTTATGTCAATTGACATAAAGGGCTTTTTTTATAGCTATACAAAAAATGGAGGAATAATGATGAAAAAGTTGGTATTATACGTATTAGTTGGTGTTTTGGCTATTCTTGCTGGATTTGGGATCTATAACAATTACTTTAAAACAACAGATGCTGGTGAGGATAATGGTGAGAAAAAAACGATAGTTGTGGGATTAGATGATACCTTTGCTCCAATGGGGTTCAAAGATGATAATAATGAACTTGTTGGATTTGATATTGATTTATCAAAAGAAATTGAAAAAATAACAGACTATCAGTTCGAATTTCAACCTATCGATTGGATGACAAAAGAAACTGAACTCCAACAAGGAAATATTGATCTCATTTGGAATGGCTATACTGTTACCGATGAACGAAAAGAGATAGTTGATTTCTCAACACCATATATGACAAACAAACAAATCATCATCGTTCAAGATGACAGTGATATAGATTCTATAGATGATCTTGAAGGAAAAACGGTAGCAACTCAAGAAGGGTCAAGCTCATATGATGCCATTATGGCCGATACAGACCTCGTTGCAGCTATTGAAGGCAATGAACCAATCTCATATAGCACTTTCAACGATGTTTTCAATGATTTATTGACTAACCGTTCGGATGCTATAGTAGTGGACGAAACATTAGCACGTTACTACATGAAACAAAGAGGATTAACAGAATTACGCGTGTTAGATGATGATTTGGGCAGTGAAGAATATGCTATTGGAATCAGAAAAGACGATACACAACTCAAAGAAGATCTTGATGCAGCTTTGAAAACTTTAACTGATAATGGCAAACTAGATGAAGTCAAGAATCGTTGGTTCGAAGAATAATCAGACCTGCCTACTGAAGAAAGATTTCTATTTATTGTAGCTGTACAA
This sequence comes from Bavariicoccus seileri WCC 4188, assembly GCF_000421665.1. Taxonomy (GTDB): domain Bacteria; phylum Bacillota; class Bacilli; order Lactobacillales; family Aerococcaceae; genus Bavariicoccus; species Bavariicoccus seileri. Next base: position 42,930 of record NZ_ATXL01000017.1, read on the forward strand.
TAGGTGTATTAACTATCTACAGCAATAATCTACAAACAATGATACAAAAGGAATACACAGAATTAGAAACAATTTACTGCATTATCTGCATTATCCGCATTTTACTCAGTTACACTAACTAAATGACACTATACTAAACGACACAGCTATATGACATCTAAATGACATTAAGAAACTAAACTATAGAACTTAAAAAGCCTAAATATTATTAAAAACTAAAGGATCGATTCTAATGAGCGACTTACTAAATTTGATACCGAATTTGATTGATGGATTACTTCAAACGCTGAACTTATTTATCATTGTGGCGGTCATTAGCATCCCACTAGGTTTTCTAATAACCCTATCGGTACTTTATGGACCAAAAATTGTCCAATTGCTACTCAATTGTTTTATCTATGTAATGAGAGGGACTCCATTACTTTTGCAATTGATGGTGATATTCTTCGGATTGCCACTTTTAGGATTAAAAATTGATCGTTTTCCCTCAGCACTCTTGGCATATTGCTTAAACTATGCCGCGTACTACGCCGAAATATTTAGAGGAGGTATGCTAAGCATTCCACTCTCGCAGTTTGAAGCAATCAAGGTATTAAATATCAAGAAGGTAAGGGGATATAGACGCATCATCCTACCGCAACTCTTTAAAACAACCTTGCCATCCGTTACGAATGAACTAATCACCTTAGTGAAGGACACCTCATTAGTTTATGTTATTGGATTAACCGAACTATTAAAAGTTGGTAAAACTGCTGCAAATGCCTCTGCAAGCCTCGTGCCGTTTTTAGCAGTTGGTTTATTATATTTGTTGATCACGGCAATCATAACATTAGCAGTTGATGTTATTGAAGAAAAACTAGAATTTTAGGAGGCAAATTATGTTGATATGTCAGGGTATTTCAAAAAAATTTGGTAACGAAGTCGTTTTGAATAATTTTGATTTTCAAATGTCACCTGGTGAAATTGTGGGATTAGTTGGTAAATCTGGAAGCGGGAAAACAACTTTTATGAGGATATTAACTAATCTGGAAACGTTAGATAGTGGATCTGTATTGATTGATGACGTTTTTTTATACAAAAATGGTCAATTAGCATCCAAAAAAATCCAAAGTAATTACCAAAAGAAGATGGGATTAGTCTTCCAGAATTATGCCTTATTTCCGAATTTATCAGTCATAGATAACATCATCGAAGCTCCATCAGCCCTAGATGGTACAGCCAAAACGTCTATAAAAGATTTGAAGGAAAAAGCTATGGGTTATTTAAAACGTTTCGGACTCGAAGATAAAGCTGATATGATGCCAAAACAGTTGTCAGGTGGTCAAAAACAACGTGTTGCAATTATAAGATCCTTGATTTTAAATCCTTCATTTATTTGTTTTGATGAACCGACCTCAGCATTAGACGATGCAAATCAAGAAACAGTCGGCAGCTTAATAAATGAAATCTCTGAAATTGGAAAAGGTGTTATTATAGTAACGCATGATAATGATTTCGCGGATAAGACATGTTCAAGATTAATTTCGTCAACAACATTTAAATAACTGAATAACCACTCGAATAAACAAATTGAATGAACAAATTGAAGATGTTGAAGTTGGATGAACAAATTGAAATAGTTAGAAAGTAAAAGAGAGAGGCGCTGGAATAGTGTCTCTTTAATTTTCAATTTTATTTTTCCAAATCTTCGCATAATTTATATTATGTCAACTAGGATGACTACTGCCACACATTTGTACCATTGATGCCAACTTTCTTACCACTGTTTGCCAAAGAATGTACCACCTTTTGCCAGCTCGATGTACCACTAAAGAAATATCCCATAACCACTGTGATTTAAGTTAGTTATGGGACACCTTTACATAATCCATAGGATTATATTAGTTTTTCATAATAATATCTTAGAAGTTATTGGATAAACCCAGTCGTTCACGCATAGATGTTTCACCATCAATAGTGATGGTGTAGGAATTATGAACAATCCGATCAATAACTGCTTCTCCTGTGGGACCGCCTCCCAGTTTAGAGTGCCATCCGGCTGTGTTGAACTGGGTACAGAAGATCGTAGAAGTCGTCTTTTCCCGTTTTTCTATGATTTCCATGGTCAAGTATAGTTCTTCTTCTGTTAAGTCATGAAGAAGCCACTCATCAATAATGAGTAGTTCTTTCTTAGTGTACTTACGCATTAATTTTTTATAGCTGTCATCTGGCTGATTTTTTGCTATCTTAAACTCATCTAGGAGTTCAGGTAGGCGAACATACTGAACTTTATAAAATTGACGACAAGCAGCTATACCAAAGGCACAGGCTAAGTAGGTTTTCCCAGCTCCAGTTGCTCCCATCAGAATGATGTTGTTCTTATTTTCTAAGTACAACCCAGAAGCTAAGCGTAAGATCTCTTCTTTTGGTAACCGTCGGTCTTCGAAATATTGAATCTCCTCAATTGATGCTGAAGGAACTTCGAATGCAGCTTGCCTTATTAAGCGTTGAAGCTTATTACTTTTGCGACGAGAATGTTCGCTGTCTACTAATAGCTTAAAGCGATCTTCGAAGCCCAGATCGTTATATTGCTTGTTTTGTGCCTGTTGCTTATAGGCCTCTGCCATGCCACTCATTTTCATTTCAATCAACTTTGTTATCGTATCTTCATTCATCATTTAAACGTCCTCCATAGTAGCTAGCTCCACGGGTGAATCCATGGTTCTGAGTTAATTTATCTACTGCTTTCTTCATTTGTTCTTCTTTTATCTGCTTCTGATTATTTTTAAGGGCTGTTTTAACAAGAGAGACCGTCGGTCTTTCTGTGACGTCCAGTACCGTCTGGCAGGCTTTTTCCAATTCATACTTTGTGTGTTTGCGTAACACTTTCTTAAGAGTGAAAATGGACTGAACACCTTGTCGTT
>NZ_ATXL01000018.1 GCF_000421665.1 Bavariicoccus seileri WCC 4188
CTCTTATTTCTTAAACTATCCCATGTCCCATCATAGTTGTCTCTCCAACGTTTGACTTGCATCCGATTTGTGTGATATTTGCGTGCAGCCTTGGCATTATTATCATGTTTAACCGCATAATCAACGACTTTCTTTCTGTATCGCATTTCTTCTGTTATAATATTCTTCATAGGGGAAGCTTTCCTTTCTGTGGTGTGGTAATTACAGTATAGCAGAAGCTTCCTCTATTTTTTTATTTTCATGTAACACATGTATTGTAACCTTACATAAGTGCAATTATTTTCACCTCTCATCACTAGACCACTCTACACTTCGCCAATCAGCGGCAACATTTACTCTAAACTCCATATATCAACATTCTTTACTCCTAAATTATTCTTTCAAAAGATTCGAAAGAATTGGAGACGACTGATTATATAACCATTGTCTTATCGGATGATCAGAAAAAGATGTGTGAATCTCTGAGAAATCAATCGCCAACCTGCGATTGCGATGGGACACATTGCAGAAAAAATATATTAGCTATAGGATTTATTGGCGTTTTATTAGACCGTAGTTATTTTATACATACTAAAAAGCATCTAATTTCATTGCCCATATTTTCCGGTTTAGCCACCTCTCAAATGTTACTTAATACGACTATAACAGATGATAAGTCACATTTAAAAAAGCTATAGAAAAAAATCGCTAAAAGAAAAAATGATTTTCTCTTAGAGCCTCTAAGGATAGAGCAATTTTATCGAATGTGACAGAATCAGATTGTGCCACATTGGACTTTTGATATTTTCGGTAAGATTTGATTATCTCAGAACATTAATATTGCCCCTTTAAAAAATTTTGTCAGTACTTTTAAGTTATTCTATTCTGAAAATTCAAAATTTTCAGTCTATATAATTAACTTATATTCAGTTTTACCAAATGATAAGCTTTAAAAAGTATTCAGAATTTAGTCATGTTATGGATCCAATAAAGTAGATATGGAATATTTATTTTCTCTTGTCTAATGGAATGGCAACAGTTTTTTAACAAATTTTATAAGGTGCAGAACTTCTTTCCGTATGCTATTCCGATTGTCCTTGACAATGAGCCTCCTCGGATGTGACGATCTTCGGCAGGAGCTAACAGTTAAAGCTAGACTGCCTCGCTAGCGTTAGCACATCCGAGCTCATTATCAAGGATTCGCTGCGCTAATCTCTGGTTACGGTAACCAACCGGTGTCTCGTAGCCAAGTGTACCGTGCAACCGAAGGTGGTTCCACCAATTGACATAGTCAAATAACTCCAAATCCAATTGTTGTAAGGTTTCAAATGTGTATTGATAGACAAATTCTACTTTCAACGACTTATAAGTTGATTCAGCTGTGGCATTATCAAAAGGACAGCCTTTATGACTCAATGATCGATTGATGTCAAAAGTTGTTAATAATTCATCAATAGCTTGGTTATCAAACTCTTTTCCACGATCAGTATGAAAAATCTCAACCTCTGTCAGAGGTTGTTTGATACGGCTAAATGCTTTTTTTACTAGAACGGCATCTTTATGTTCTCCACAAGAATAGCCGAGAATTTCTCGATTGAACAGATCCAAAATGAAACAGACATAATTCCATTTTTTCCCGACTCGTACATAAGTCAAGTCTGTTACGATCGCTTCTAATGGGTTGTCTCTTAAGAATTTACGATTCAATACGTTTGTCGTTTTGGCTTCATTGCAAGTAGAATGATGTACTTTAAAATAAGCAACAGTATAGCTCGATTTTAATCCTCTATTTTTCATGATTGTACTAATTTTTCGTCGGCTGATCTGAATGCCTCGTTTTGATAAGGCTTTTTTTATTTTTCTTGAGCCGTAGGCCTTTCGGCTGCGGATAAATTCTTCAGCGACTGCTTCTTCAAGTTCTGATTCGTCTTTCTTTGGTTTTGATTGATAATAATAGGACTGACGTGATAGACCTAATATTCTGCACATCGCTGATATAGGGTAAAGATGCTTATTCGCATCGATTACTTGTCTCTTCGTCAGAATATCAGCGCTGCTTGCTTTAAAATATCATTTTCCATTTCTAATTGCTGGTTTCTTTTACGTAGTTCTAACAATTCTTTTTGTTCAGGCGTAAGATTATCTTTTTCTTTGAATGAACCACTCGTTTTAGATTGCTTTACCCATTTGTCAAATGCTGAAGCCGTTAGTTCATATTCTCGAATGATTTCTACACGTGGCTTTCCAGCTAAGTAAAGATTGACGATTTGTTGCTTGAATTCTTGTGAAAAAGTTCTTCGTGTTCTCTTAGACATAAAAATTCCTCCTGGTATGTTTTCTTCTAGTCTACACACCTTAATTTTTCTGTCTAGTTAATTGTAGCCTATCCATCTCTTTGGTTTGAACATCAGCAATTATCCCCTCTTGATTGCCTATTTTAGCTTGTTTAGAAGAAACAAAAGCTAAAAGCTCCTCTTGGGTTTTAAAACGCTGTGTGGGGCTTAGAACGCCCTTAAATGACCCTTGGTTTACTTTTATACTAGCTTCCACCTCGAAAAAAGGTTCTTTTTTAAAATTCTCTATGGCTTCCTGGCGCTGAAAAATAAGGTATAAGGTGGGCGTTTGAACACGTCCTAGGGAAAATGTACCTTGTACGCCCTTCTATTGTAAATTTAACGTATACAAAGGGCTTGCGTTCATGCCGATCAACCAATCGGCAATTTGGCGTGTTTACACGGTAAAAAGTAGCCAACTTCAATACGTTTTTCCAATACTTCTTTTGCTTGTTTTGGATTACATACTTCTAATACCTCAAAATTTGTAGGGAAATCTAACCCTTTAGATTTAATTTTTTCTTTAAAATTAACTTGATACAATACACCAAATTCTCTTTCTTTGAGTTTCTCAATGAGTGCTTCTGTTGCCGCTTGGAATGATTTAGTTGTTTTAACTTCATACATAAAGTTCACTTATATTCCTCCATTTTTCATTTCATGTATATTTTGTGGAATCGACTTTTTTAGAATCTGCTTTGAATATTTTATCTATTAAAGCTTCTTTGATAATAGTGTCCATGATTTGGAATTCTTATTGGATAGAAATTTCTTTCTAGAAAATGATTTCGTCGAAAGTTCTCATTGGTTGAGGATAGGCATGTTCAAAACAATCAGTCCGATATCCTTTTAATCCAGTTGCTGCACTATATAAAAAATTTCATCATAGTTTCGCCCTAGTCGTTCCAAAGATTCGATGACAAAAATATCCTTCTTCCTTAAAAAATGAAGTTCTTTTTGCAATTATTCTCGTGAGGTCTTCTTTTAACTACATAAAATTGTAACCACTGGTTTTAAGAGTAGTGTATCATCCCAAATCATATAATTAATTGACTGCGATTGTTATAAAACTCACGGTAAGCCATATAACTAGCAATAAATGAAGAAATCGATCATGATTATGAGCGAAACGGAAGAGAAGTTAGAAGCAATCAGAATCGCTATTGGAAAAGAAGTTAATCGGGGTGTCACTCTATTAAATGCCAAGGGTGGATTTAGTCGTCGTGAGAAGGAAGTGTTATTGATTGTGACAACAGATCATGAGTTTTTCAAAATCAAAAAAGTCGTGGAGGAAGTCGATCCTAAAGCTTTTGTTCTCGTCAATAATGTTTCGGAAGTCTTGGGTAGTGGTTTCACCTTCTTCCCAGTAGAGTATTTGTAATGATGTCAACGAAATAGTCGTATTAATTTTAGTATGAAAAAAGTGCCAAATGGCACTTTTTTTCTTTTTTATTATCTATTTTCCAGATAGTCATGGAATAGACTATAACATGTTGTGTTAGGTGAACAGTTCTTTTATAATTTGAACTATCATCCGATCTTAGGGGGTCAAATCGTGTCCAAAATGCTTACTGATAGGCAAAAACGTTATCATTATCTTAAAACGAAATACGACTACTTGTTAAAGAATCCTTTATCCCTCACTATGACACGAGGGCTGCCTGATAAAGACCAGTTAAACCTATCAACCTCTCTTTTGACAAATATTACTCCGGAGGATTATGAGACTGAAGACCACAAAGATATCCGAAATTATGGCGAGCTTACTGGAATACTAGAAGCCAAGCACTTCTTTTCTGCGATGTTAGGGGTAACAACTGATGAAGTCTTTGTAGGAGGAAATTCTAGTCTCTCATTACTACACATGGTATTAACGTCCTTGCTCTATAGCAAGAATGGTCCTTCTCTCAAAGATAAAGGACCACTGACCTTTTTATGTCCTTCACCTGGTTATGATCGTCACTTTGCTATGACAGAAAAGTTAGGTATCACTATGATTCCCGTCCCTATGACAGACGTTGGACCCGATATGGATATTGTCGAAGAACTAGTAGCAACAGATGCTAGTATCAAAGGAATCTGGTGTGTTCCAACATATAGTAATCCAACTGGCGTCACTTATTCAGACGAAACAGTTGGTCGTCTTGCTCAGTTAGAGACTTTGGCTGATGATTTTATTATTCTATGGGATAATGCTTACGTGGCTCATCACCTCACTGAAGATCATACTATTGCTAAAAATATTTTAGCGTCTTGTAAAGCAGCAGGATATCCAAACCGTCCTTGGATGGTCTGCTCCACCTCAAAAATAACTTTTCCAGGAGCTGGCGTTGCCGCGCTTGCTAGTAGCGAAGAAAACATTGCTTTTTTTAGCCATGAAATGTTTTACCAAACCATCGGATTTGACAAGATCAACCAAAAACGTCATGTCAAATTTTTAATAGACCAAGAACACTTGGCACAGCATATGGCGAATCATGCAAAACTATTGAAACCTAAGTTTGATTTAATTACTCGAAAATTTCGCGCTTATTTTTCTGACCGTAAGATGGTGGATTGGACCGAACCAAAAGGGGGGTATTTCGTTCATCTGACGACAATGACAGGTTGTGCCACTGATATCGTTTCTCACTTGAGCGATATTGGGGTAAAAGTCGTAAAGGCAAATTCAACCTATCCATACGGCATAAATCCGTTAGATAATAGCATTCGATTGGCTCCGACATCTATTCCTTTAGAGGAAGTCGAGCAGGCGATTGATGCTATCTGCTTAACCATCGAATTTTGCTGCTTACGCCGGCAACTCGAAGGTGCTATAGATGATACTGCAACCCCTAGTAGTCAGTTGGGTAAGCATTGAAACGTAATACTAGTTCACTCAAAAAAAGAATCGCGATATGCGATTCTTTTTTGCGTCATTAAAATTAGAACTCTCTAAACCAGATTTTTTAAATCAGGATCATTAACTTAAAACGATGGAATCAATGTATCGCCATGTTCATCTTCTAAGAATGATTTGACGTCATCACTTGTCATAGCTTCTTTTAAAGCCTTGATTTTATCAGAATCTTGGTTATCTTCTCGAGCGACTAATTGAATTGAGAAACGTTGATCGACTTTTTGTTCTAAGAATAGCGCATCAGATGGTTTCAAGCCAATTTTTGCGATATAAGTCGGATAGTTATAAACCAATGACACATCAGGTTCACTATAAGCTTCTGCTAAATTCAAAAGGTCTACTTCCAACCATTTAAACTCTTTTGGGTTGTCAACAACATCTTTGATTGTCCCGCTATCAGTTACACCATCCGCCAAAGTGATTAAATTTTGTTCAGCTAGAATAGCTAAAGCACGCCCTTGGTTTGAAGGGTCATTAGGTATGGCAACAGTTGTACCATTTGGAATATCATCAACTGCAGTATAATCTTTTGAATAAAATCCAACTTTTGCATCATAGATTGGTTGAATTGCAACTAAGTTAGTGTCATTAGCCTCATTATATTGCTCCATAAACGGTTTATGTTGTGCAAAACTAGCATCAGCTTCGCCACTTGAAACCATATCATTATATGCAACGTTATCATTAACTTGGACGAGTTTGATCTCCCATCCATCTTTTTCAGCTACTTTTGCTGCAACTTTGACAACATCTGTCATTGGAGGCGCTTGACTCGCAACGGTAATCACTTTATCTTCTGCCTTATCACCTACTGAGTCATCAGTATTATTAGTTGCCTCTCCAGAACCACATGCTGTTAAAAACACCGCCAAAAATAGTGCTAAAAATGCTGTTAATCCTTTTTTCATTATCTCTTTTCCTTCTTTCTTTTTTATTTTATAAACCTAATGAAACCAAATTAAGAATGACCTATTTTCGTTTATCGAGTCGTTGAGATACCGTGTTCCCAACCATTTGAATAATAAACACACTAAAGATCATAAGGGCTATCGCAACAGCCATAATGCCATATTGATAACTCTGGTAACCATATCGAATCGCAAAATCACCGATCCCACCACCACCAATAATTCCCATGACCGTCGAGTAAGACACCATGCTGACCGCTGAGGTTGTATAAGCCAAAATTAGACCACTTCGTGCTTCTGGCAACAAGAAATGCCAGATGTATTGCCACTTAGATGCCCCTAGAGACTCTGCCAATAAAGCAGTTTCCTTTGGAACATCGAGTAAAACTTGCTCAGCTAAACGCGCATACAAAACAACTGCCATAATGCTTAACGGAAACGATGCTGGATAAGGTCCAAACGCTCTTCCCAGTATTAATCTTGTTAAGGGAATCAACGTGATTACAAACAGTAGATAGGGAAATGAGCGAATAAATGTCACGACAAAGTTAAAAAGCCAATAAGAGAGCGTTTTCTTTCCTTTTATATGAGGATTAGACATAAACATGAAAATTCCTAGTGGCAAGCCTATTACGACACAAAAGCTCATTGAGATTCCCATCATAATCCCAGTTTCTTTAATTGAAGTCATCAATTCGGGCATATAATAGTTTAATGATTCTAGTAATGTCACCCCTCCATCCGCCTCCTTACTTTCTCTAAATAAGGTATTTTTTGGTTGGAAAGAGGTTCAGGACGATTTGACACCGTTCCTAACATTTTACCGTCTTCCAACACTAACACACGTTCACATAGTTTTTTAACCGTATCGAGTTCATGACTCACAAACAAAATCGTCATACCAAACTCGCGATGGATTTGTTGCAACAGTCTCAAAACTGCATCCGTATTTTCCTCATCCAAAGAACTTGTGGCCTCATCGCATAATAGAATTTCAGGTCTTCGAACCAACGCTCGAGCCAAAGCAACCCTCTGTTTTTCGCCACCCGATAATTCTTTTGGATAAACCTCTCTCTTCTTACCCATCCCAACAAAATCAAGCAACTCATCAACACGATGCTTATCTTTTTGCTTGATGAGTGTCAGTGGCAAAGCAACATTCTCAGCAACAGTTTTATTGGCCAGCAAATTGAACTGTTGGAAAACCATACCAATCTTCTGCTTTTGGGAAACCACTTCTTGAGCTGTCAATTGACTCGTGTCTCTTCCAGCAATCTCTAACCGTCCCTCAGTCAATGGCTCCATCAAATTGATTAATCGCAATAAGGTCGACTTCCCTGAGCCACTTTTCCCTACGATTCCTAAAATTTCTCCTTTTGAAACAGAAAATGAAATGTGTTCTAGTGCAAAAACCTGTTGATACTTCTTCGAAACATCTTTCACTACGATCAAAGTCATCCACCCCTTAGATCTGGCGACCAAAACTATTCATCTACATATTGGTTGCGCTTACACAGTATAATATATATTGTTATTTTTATCAAGCTATTATTTGTTTTTCTTTGGCGAGTCATCTTCTCACCAATTAACCAGTCAACCGTTATAGATTACTATAACATGGAACAGCAAAAGTTACATACTATTTTTACTATTTCATGTTAAATTACGTTCAAAACTAAGACAAAAGAGCCAGATCCTGAATGGTTGCCCAATTCAAGTGCCAGCTCTTTCATATCATTTTCCTGTATTCTCTTTTTTGTTTTTGAAAAGTATTGGAATTTTATTATATGTTTTTCACAATGTTGAAACGAACTGTGTCATCTGTGAAACACCTTTAATATGAATAATACGATTTGTATGAGTTAAAAATTCTCTTGCACCACTCGATATGATTCCTGTATCTTTTTAGCATTAAAACTGTACTTCTTTTGAACATATCGATAGTACAACAGATCCACTGCATATAATTGACAAATCAGAGAAGTCGTAGAGGCAGCTCTTAAAGCCTTCTCGTTCAAATTGCCAGTCGTTAACACTTGATAGTCACCAAGCGCATACAACTGACTCGTCGCATTTGAGGTCAAAGTGACCACTTTTAACCCTCTGTCTCTGGCAATTTTGGCTAATGTAATAGCCTCCTTTGTCTCACCTGAATGGGAAATAACGAAGAATAATGGTTTTGGTAGCTGATTTTCGATTTCAACAGCGACTTGATGAGTGTCTGTAATGAAATGTGTCGCCTTTCCGACACGGCCAAATTTTTGGACAAAATCTTGGGCTACTAATCCTGAAGCACCAAGTCCATATACAATAACATGTGAGGCACTCTCTATTGCCGTTACAACCTGATCCAGTGCTTTGTTTGATAAGCTTTCAGAAGTCGTTGTTATACTGTGATTGATTCGTAAAGCAAGTTTTTGCTTTAAAGTCGTAGTATTATCTTTAGGATTAATCTCATCATAAAGACGCTCATCAATACTTTCTACTCTTGTCAACTCCATTTGTAGTTCAGTATAACCTTTTAGCCCTATTTTACGGGCAAATCGGACAACACTTGATGGACTTGTCCCAGTTTTTTCAGCCAACTCAGCCGTATTCAAATGAGGAATTTCAGTTGGATTGTCCAAAATAAACTGCGCAATTCTCACTTCAGTAGAAGAAAAATTGGTCAACTTACTTTGTATTGTAATTAAAATACTCTTTGGCATTAGTCACCTCTCTTACTTTGTATATCCCATCTCTAACTTTATTTCCTTCTTTATTTTCCTCTTTATTTTCTTCTTTATTTCCTTAAGTATATTGATTTAAATGTATTAATCAACATATATTGATTCAAATATATTGATTTTTGCGGACTAATTAATGTGTGCTGATTTATATATATATTGACTTATGTACTTTGATTTAAGATTATACTTTTGTCAAAAAAGAGGTGGTCGATTTCTCACCACCTCAACAAGTTATTCTTCAGCAACTCTCACTGTTTAGCTAAGTAACAGTTTGACTTCAGGACAAATTTAAAAGCCATATTAAAGCTAGTCCATATTAAAGTTATTGTAATCAATAACTGTCTTATCGTCAATTTCTTCTGTATCGAGTTCTTTAGCTTCAGTCGCTTCTTTTGGCACTCCAAAGAAATAAGTCGCAATGAATCCGCCAAGGTAACCAGCTAATAATCCAAGGACATAACCCCACCATTTGTCACCATAAATCAACGGAATCAAAGCAACACCACTCGGGCCAATGGCAGTAGCACCAATGCCACCTATCAATCCAACAACGGCACCACCGACACCACCACCGATACAAGCAGTGATAAATGGTTTTCCTAGTGGCAATGTAACAGCATAAATTAACGGTTCTCCAATTCCAAGGATACCAACTGGTAAAGCACCTTTAATCATATTTTCCAATGGTTTATTCTTGCGACATTTAAGCCATAATGCAAAAGCTGCTCCGACTTGTCCTGCACCGGCCATAGCTAAGATTGGTAGTAAAAGGGTGTAACCTTGACTCGCAATCATTTCGATATGGATTGGTGTCAAAATTTGATGCAAACCAAGCATTACCATTGGTAAGAAGAGCGCTCCAAGGACAAAGCCTGCAAATGCACCACCAACATTAAGCACCCAAGTGATTGCCCCAACAAGTGAACTAGATACTGCACCAGCTATTGGCATGATTAAAAAGATAGTAACCAATGCGACGACTAACAATGAAATAGTCGGAGTAACGATGACGTCGATTGAGTTTGGTACAACCTTACGTAGACTTCTTTCAACATAACACAAAATCCAAACGGCTAAGACAACCCCAATAACACCACCTTGACCAGCTGCCAGTGGTTGACCAGTAAAGATGTTTGGTAGCGGTGCTTCAGGATTCATACCTGTTAAGTAAACGACACCACCAATAACACCACCAAGACCTTCAGTTCCCTTGAACACTTTAGCTGCATTAATCCCAATATAGATGTTTAAATAAGCAAATAACCCACTTTGGATGATTCCGAGTACTACACGGATATTGGTCAATGCATCCCCAGAAACAACTCCAGCTGTCAGTAAATTTCCTAAAATCGAAGCAATACCACCAATGATACCGGCACCTACGAAAGCTGGAATCAACGGTACAAAGATACTCGCAATTGCTTTTAGCGCCCGTTTAAACGGTGTATTATTGCGTTTTTTGATTTCTGATTTATTTTTTGCCGCTTCTCGCTCCGCTTGAGTTTTACCACTTACCGGACTATCAGCCTCAACAGCTGCCGGTTTGCCTTTTAATTCTTCAGACATTATATTGGCTACTTTGGTCACAATTCCTGGACCTAAGACAACTTGAAGCAATTCATCTTCAACGACACCCAATACCCCCGGAACCTTCTTCAATCCTTCAATATCTACATGGTCATCATCTTTAATATCAATCCTGACCCGTGTCATACAATTGATAACATTAGAAACATTTCCCGTCCCACCGATATGGGCATAGATATCATGTGCTAATGTTTTTTCACTAATTTTTGCCATTCTAATCCCTCCATTAGTAGTTTAGTGTTATAAACTTTTTATTTTATTGCTTTTTACTTCTGCTACTTCTGTTACTGATTACTTCTATTACTTTTTCTTATGATAGTTTTTACTTTTTACCAGTATTCGTAATTCATTGATTAACTCTATTGACCTATGTTAACCCTATTAACCTATTATCAAATAGCTAAATCCTCTATGTCACTCACACTAAGTTCAAGTCATCCTTTAATCGCTTGACGAATAAAGCCGTGTGCTTTTTCTAACCTATCGCTTGCAACTTCCTTTGTGGTAGCTGTTACTACCATCACAATTGCCAGTTTGACCTTGTGACCAGATGCTTCAAAAGCTGTCTCTGCAACTTGGTACGTACAATCAGTCGCTGCCATGATAATCCGTTTCGCGCGCTCCACTAATTTATCATTTGAAGGCAACACATCGACCATCAAATTTTGATATACTTTTCCGATACCGACCATCGCTCCGGTCGATAACATATTCAAAACTAGCTTTTGAGCAGTCCCAGCCTTTAACCTTGTTGATCCAGTCAAAACTTCTGGACCAACTTCTACTTCGATAGCGTAAGTAGCGAAAGCGCTGATTTCAGCACTTTTATTACAAGATAAAGCTGCAGTCGTTGCACCGACCTCATTGGCATAAGTTAATCCACCAATCACATAAGGAGTCCGACCACTCGCAGCAATTCCAACAACCGTATCGTGTTTCGTCAACTTAAGGTCAACCAGGTCAGTTTTACCTAACTCCTTAGAATCCTCAGCCCCCTCAACAGCAATAGTCATTGCTTTTAAACCACCAGCAATCAACCCTTTTACTAACTCACTTGAAACACTAAACGTTGGAACACACTCAGCAGCATCAAGTACCCCTAGACGACCACTCGTTCCAGCACCCATATAAATCAAACGGCCACCATGATTAAATGATGAAACAATCTCATCAACCACCTGAGAAATCACGGGAATTTCCTTTTTAACCGCTAAAGCTACCAATTGATCCTCGTTATTCATGACCGTTAAGAAATCAGTTGTTGATAACTCATCCAGATTCATCGTTTTTTTATTACGCGTTTCTGTTGTTAATTTGCCTAAATCCATTAATATCCCCCTTTTACCTACAACCTTTCTGCATACTTCTCACCGTATGCAGTTACCTACATACAGTTATTTGCATACAGTACAGTATAAAGCTACTACACTCTCAACCAAAGAACCCACTACCCTATGATGTCTGATTACCTGCCATGTATTTGGTGAATATCATGGTTAATGTTACATTTTGTTGCTGACACTTGTCTGACATATTGTGAAACCTTATCCATAATTGGAAATCCCACCACTCCTTTGTTAAAGCGGTTTCACTCACCTATAATGATAGCACGTATGAAACGATATTTCAAATATAATTGGTTTAATTTTATTTATTTGACATTTTGTTTCTCGTTTATAGAAAGCATTCTTATAAAAGCATTCCATTAAAATCAACTCATCTTCTTGGTCAAATGTGTAACAAGTTTAATTTCAGTAGCTATGGTATACTCGGTGAGAAACTACTATATAAAGCCATTTTCACTCAATAAAGCCAGTTATACTTCGATATGATAAAGGGTTATGAATAGACATGTGTATACAAAAGGTTTGAAAATGCTTTACTAAATGACACACTAAAATGGCACACTAAAAGATAGACAATGGAAATGGAGGCACTTTATGACTTCAATCATGTGGTTTCGCCGTGATTTACGCTTAGAAGATAACACAGCGCTAAATCATCTTCTTAAGAATCATCACGATAATCCCATCATTTTTTTATTTCATATCAACCCATCACAACTAACAGACAATTTTGGTTTTAACCAGCATACATTCTTTTCAGCTGTCAAACACTTTAAACACCAATTAGTTGAAAAAGGAATTAAGCTCCTCATTTTACAGGGAGAGCTTGAGAAAACATTTAAAAGCTTAAAAGAACAGTATCCTGAGTGGGATAATATCTACTTTAATGAAGATGAGACAGGATTTGGGGCGAAGCGTGATCGGGAAGCTTTAGCTGTTTTTACCAATCTTGGGGTAACAGCGCATCACTTTTCGGATCATTATTTGATAGATGCCAGTAGTATTGTTAAAGACAATGGTTCTTACTATAAAGTGTTTACACCTTACTTTAAGAAATGGGAAGCTTTCGAAAAAAGAAAGCCCAATATCATTCAGTTTAAATCGTCTAACATAAGACTTCGACCGTCTATTCAAGCTACAGGTGAGGATAATATGGGTAATTTAACAGATTTGTTATTGCCTCAGGAAAAATTAACTAAAGAAATAGCTCAATTAAATTTTGGAACCGTAAGCGCTAAGAAAGCACTACACGATTTCATCACTAATCATCTCTCTAATTATGATAAGAAACGAGACTTTCCTGCTCAAAGTGGTACCAGTAAGTTATCACGATTCTTACGTACTGGGGAACTCTCGATAAGGACGGTTTTTGAAGCAGCGCTTCCGGCCAAGGATAGTTCTGGGAAAGAAAGCTTCATCAAAGAACTTGCTTGGCGTGATTTCTACAACATGATTTATGCCACACATCCTAATCAACAAAAAGAGCCTATCATCCCCTACTTTTCCCATATCCATTGGGTTAACGATGAGTCACAATTTAAACGATGGAAAGATGGATTAACAGGATACCCCATCATTGATGCTGCCATGAGACAACTAAAAACGACAGGTTGGATGCACAATCGCTTACGCATGATTACTGCATCATTTCTAACCAAAGACCTATTGATTGACTGGCGTTTAGGAGAATCTTACTTTAAGAAACAATTGATTGACTACGATCCTGCTAGTAATATTGGTGGTTGGCAATGGGCAGCCTCAACCGGTACAGATGCTGTCCCTTATTTCAGAATATTTAACCCTATCACGCAATCCAAAAAATTTGATCCAAGTGGCACCTTCATTAAGCAATATGTTCCAGAACTCAAAACGTTATCAGAAAAGGAGATCCATTTTCCTTCTATACTAGACATGCAAATACAGCAAAAACGCCACGTGATAGTTGGCAAAGACTACCCGGAACCCATAATCGACCATCAATGGGCTAGAAAAAGAGCAGTAGCAGCCTATGAAGAAAGTAAAGACAGATTTTAAATCTCTACGCAATTATTGTTGAACACAGCTCTATGAATCTGTTAACTTTGTTGAACTGTTAAAAAGGTAGAAAGGGTGAGACCTGTGTCTCACCCTTTCTTTCACTATTCTTTATTTCTGTTAGATTTTTTGTATCTTTTACACCTTGATATCTTTTGTACTTTCCAAAACGGTTTCTAAAAAAGAATTCTAGACCAACTTCAAATTTTTTTCTGTGTTAAACTTTCGCTAGTACAGCTTTTGCGGCTGCTAGTCTTGCGATAGGAACTCTAAATGGTGAGCAAGAAACATATTCCAACCCTAATTTATGGAAGAAATTAATGGATTCAGGATCGCCACCATGTTCTCCACAAACACCAAGTTCAATGTTCGGTTTGACTGAACGACCGAGTTGAACGGCCATTTCTACTAATTTTCCGATTCCTTCAACATCAATCGTATGGAAGGGGTTAGGAGATAGCAAATTTTTATCTTCATATTCTTGTAAAAATTTTCCGGCATCATCTCTTGAAAATCCAAAGCCCATTTGTGTTAAATCATTGGTCCCAAAACTAAAGAAATCTGCTTCTTTAGCAATCGTATCTGCCGTAATAGCTGCACGAGGTACTTCGATCATTGTCCCAATTTTGTAGATGATCTCTTCTCCTCTTTCAAGAAATACATCAGCGATTTCTGCCTCAATTTCTTTCTTGATGTATGACAATTCACTAACAATTCCAACCAAAGGCACCATGATTTGAGGCTCTACTTTCTTACCCATCTCTTTCCCAGCTAATATTGCTCCCTCAATGATTGCCCGAGCTTGCATTCTTGAGACCTCAGGATAGGTGATTCCTAAACGAACCCCTCGATGTCCAAGCATTGGATTAACCTCCGCTAAAGAATCCATATAGTGTTCAAAATCGGTTAGTGATTGCCCCATTTCAGTCGCGATGGTTTGAATCTCCTCAGGGTCACGAGGTAAGAATTCATGAAGCGGAGGATCTAATAGACGAATCGTCATCGACTTACCATTTAATGCAACGAACATTTCAAAAAAGTCTTGCCGCTGCATCTCTAAGAGTTCATTCAAGTAAACTTGCCGTTCTGAAACTGAATGCGACAAAATCATTTTTCGCATACTCTTGATACGGTCTTTTTGGAAGAACATATGCTCTGTACGACACAAACCGACACCTTCTGCTCCTAATTGTAAGGCTTGAAGGACATCTTTTGGTGTATCAGCATTGGCTTTCACTTTCAAAGTCTTCAGATCATTAACCCAGGTCATAAAGGTATCATAGTCTTCTGTTAACTGTGCTTTCGTTTTTGAAATTCTTCCTCTATAGACATTTCCACTAGCGCCATCGATTGAAATGACGTCTCCTTCATGAATCACTTGATTTCCAAAGCTTAGTGTCTTCGCCTCTTCATCAATCGTTGCTGCTGAACATCCAACCACACAACACTTACCGATACCGCGAGCCACGACTGCCGCGTGAGAGGTTAACCCGCCACGTGCTGTCAGAATGCCCTCTGAACTAACCATCCCCGCTAGGTCCTCGGCAGACGTCTCTTTCCGAACTAAGATAGCTTTAATGCCCTCATGTTTCGCAGAGGCGACCCTTTCAGCATCAAAATAAACTTTCCCTGAAGCGGCACCAGGTGAGGCTCCTAATCCCTTACCGAGTTGTGCTGCTTGTTGAATGGCTGTCGGATCAAAAGTGGGATGCAACAATTGGTCTAATTGTTTCGTATCAATTCGTTTAATCGCCACTTCTTTGGTAATCTTACCTTCATGAACGAGGTCCACCGCAATTTTGATGGCTGCTGCTGCAGTCCTCTTCCCAGAACGCGTTTGTAGCAGATAGAGTTTCCCCGATTCAATGGTGAACTCTATATCTTGCATATCCTCGTAATGATTTTCAAGAGTGCGTGCAATCTCTAAAAATTGATGATAACTAGATGAATCTAGACGTTCCAAATCTTTAATTGGTCGCGGAGTTCTGATGCCTGCTACCACATCTTCCCCTTGAGCATTGATTAAAAACTCACCCAGCAGTTCCTTGTCACCTGTTGAAGGGTTTCTAGTAAATGCAACACCAGTACCTGAATCATTGCCTAGATTGCCAAACACCATCCGTTGGACATTGACTGCAGTCCCAAGGTCATCAGGAATGTGGTGTAATTCCCGGTACAGGATGGCACGCTCATTGTTCCACGACCTAAAAACAGCCTCGACAGCTTGGTAAAGTTGCTCTCTTGGCACTTGTGGAAAGGCTTCACCTGTTTCTCTTTGATAGATTTTTTGGTAGGTTGTGACCAAGTCCATCAACTGTGGTGCCGTCAATTGATAATCAAACTCCAACTGATGAACCGCTTTTACCTGCTCGAGTTCGCGCTCAAAAAAGACCCGTGGCACACCCTTGACCACATCAGCAAACATTTGAATAAATCGACGGTAGCTATCATAAGCAAAAGCGGGATTGCCAGTTTGAACTGCAAGACCTTTAACTGATTCTGTCGTAAGTCCTAAATTCAAGACTGTATCCATCATCCCAGGCATAGAAATAGCTGCGCCAGACCTAACTGACACCAGTAAGGGTTTTTTAGGATCATCAAATGATTTTCCCGTTTTGCGTTCTAGGTCTATCAAAGCGTTTTCAATTTGCTCTTTTAAAGCATCCCATAATTGTTTTCCTTCTTGATAGAACTGGATCGAAGCTTCCGTCGTAATCGTGAAACCCTCTGGTATCTGAATCCCTAGACGTGTCATCTCTGCCAAATTAGCACCTTTACCCCCTAATAAAGTAGCTTGGCTCTTATTACCTTCAGAAAACTCGTAGACAAATTTCTTAGCTTTAACAATTGCTTCCATTCATAGTCACTCCTTCATAATTTATTTAATATTCTAGTAGTGAGAAAAAACGACGAATTATACTTTTTGACTAATAGTACTCAAATAGCTAATAATGATGTCTGCTGTTTCTTCAATTGCCTTATTAGACACATTGATAACTTTACAGCCAAGTTTAGCCATCACGTCTGAAGCATACTCGAGTTCTTCTAATATTCTTTCACGTCCGGCGTATTTTGACTGGTCAGGCATTCCAAGAGATTTCAGTCGCTCACGTCTGATCTCATTTAGTTTTTCAGGAGAATTCGTTAAGCCAATAATTTTTTCAGGATTAATAGTAAACAGTTCCTTTGGTGGTTGTGACTCAGGGAACAAAGGCACATTAGCTACTTTTATATTTTTGTTGGCTAAATAGATTGAAAGTGGTGTTTTAGATGTTCGAGAGATTCCAATCAAGATGATATCTGCCTTTTCGATGCCTCTAGGATCTCGACCATCATCGTACATGACTGAAAATTCGATAGCATCAATTCTTTTATAATACGATTCATCTAGTCTCCTATTACTCCCTGGTTTCTCGATAGGGGCTTGCTGAAATAAATGTGACATACTATTTAAAATACTAGAATAAATATCAACACTTTCAATGTCGTAGCGTTTAGAAGCCTCTTTCATATAGTCCGCCATTTCTTTTTTGACAAACGTATAGTACAAGAGCGACTTCTCATTCTTAGCAACCTTTCGACAGATCTGATCGATTTCCTCAGCTGAAGCAACATACGAATGTTTGATGATGCGATAATTGTTCGTTTTAAACTGATATATCGCTGATCGAATCACAGCCTCAACTGTTTCTCCTGTTGAATCAGATAAAATATGTATCATGTAATGTTCCATAGTTACCCCCTATCAAAACTCTTTTTTCAAGATGTCTAGCAACTGCCTTGTCGCAGTAGATTTGGAAAACTTCCCAACTACTACCTTTTTGCCTTCGCTGTCATAGATCTCTCGACTCAAAACGGGCAAGCTATCAACAGCATGTAATACGAGTGAGCGTGTGGCTTCTAAGACACTTGTATCATCAAAAATAGTGTAGATATTAGGCATCTTACTCATCAAAGTCCCAACCGGAACTTTAGACAGATCAGCATCTCCCAGTGCCCCCTTCAAGAGATCTTTTCGCGACACGATGCCGACCAACACACGATCCTCAACGATATAAAGAGAACCACAATCCTCTAAGAAAAGCTGGATAATCGCATCTTGGATACTTAACTCCTTTGGAATATTGACCGCAACCGCCATCACATGCTCGATCTTTTGTCGCGCAATCTGATCGACTACCAGCGAATCGCTGAACTCTTCGTTGATTAAGTAACCAACTTTCGGCTTAGCTGTTAAGATCCCACTCATCGTCAGTAACGAAAAATCTGGTCTTAAAGTTGCCTTTGAATACCCAACAATCTCTGCAATCTTTTCAGCCGTGATTGGCTGCTCAGCCTTAACGATGGTGATTATTTCTTTTTGCCGTTGTGAAAACTCCAACCATAACCACTCCTTTGTGACATATTATATCCATATAGTATGTCACATTTACAGAAATGTCAACTATCACTGCAGAAAACTATCAATCGTCAGTTCTAGAGACAGTTACACAAAAAAATAGAGCAAATTTCTTTTGAAGAAATCGCTAAAGGATTACACTGGTAGTAACTTGATCATTACGAGGAGGATGCCTATGTCATTACTAGACCCTATCACTATCAAACAGACTCACTTCAAAAACCGTGTCGTCATGCCCCCTATGTGCCAATATTCAGTTATTGAAAAAAATGGTATCGTGAACAGTTGGCATTGGCAACATTATGTTAGTCGGGCAGTTGGCGGCGCTGGGACCATCATTATCGAAATGACTGATGTTGATCCAGATGGTCGCATCACCGACTTTGATCTAGGCTTGTGGGAAGATGCCCAAGTCGCACCTTTGAAATCATTAGTGAGTGAACTGAAGACATACGGAGCAACTGTCGGCATTCAAATCGCCCATGCGGGAAGAAAAGCAGAAGACGCCTCGCAACCAGTAGCCCCTTCAGCAACCCGATTTCCTGCTCCAAATTATAAAACACCTCATGCCTTATCTACTCAAGAAGCAGAAAAAATCGTTCAGCATTTCCAAGACAGCGCCCGTCGAGCAGTTGATGCTGGGGTTGATTTTATAGAACTACATGGGGCACACGGCTATCTGATCCATGAATTCCAATCCGCTTTAACCAATCATCGAACTGATAAATATGGAAAAGACTTGGCACTATTTGGTGTAGAGGTCGTTGAAGCTGTCAAGGCAGTCATTCCAGAAGAAATGATCTTACAACTTCGTATTAGTGCAGTAGAGTATGCCCCTAACGGCTATCAGTTAGACCATAGCATCCAGTTAATCAAACGGTATATGGCTGCTGGCGTTGACACAATTCATGTCAGTAGCGGTGGAGAAGGGCCTACGGGTCCTAATAAATTGTATGCTGGCTATCAAGTCGACTATGCCAAAAAAATCAAAGATGCCACCAATGCTATTGTCACAGCAGTTGGCCTCCTTCACGATCCTGCCGTTGCCAACGCGGTTATTGCATCTAACAAAGCTGATTTTGTGGCTGTCGGCCGCGGCATATTGAAAGACCCTTATTGGACCCTACACGCAGGAGAAACACTCCACCTTAACACCCCAATCCCCAAAGCCTACCAACGAGGCTTTAGGATCCGTTAATACATTAACTGGACTAATAAACCCAACTACTGGTCTTACTGCCAACTTATATCGTTGGCTATGGTCCATTTCAGCAGAGACAAAATAGGTTTGTGTATTAGGTTAAAATCTATAAAAAATAATGGTAAAAAACGCTGCAAATCCAATGAATTACAGCGTTTTTCTTATAACTTTTACTTCTGTGTTTTTTGTTTCTTTTTATCTTTTTTTAGCTCTACAGTAATTAACTTTATAGTTTGTTCTTTATAGTTTTTATGTCTATATAATTTTATATCTACCTAAGCAATCTGCATGTGACACATAAAACGCCATCAAGTTTTCTATAGGTACATATAGCTACACCACTATCTATAACACTATTTGAACCACTACTTACACCACATAGTAAGGATTAGCAATAATCAACCGTTCGTTGGTTTTGTGTTTGGCTGTTCCCCAAACTTCAAACCGTAAATAACCTGGTTCGATTGTTAAACTGATATAAGATGTTGATCCTTGGTCTATTTCACGTTCATTGATGACTTTTCCATTATTGATTACAACTATTTTCTCCGGAAAAAAACCAAAATGTTGTAATTTTTCTTGTTCTGTTCCTGACACTTTCACCGTTGCTTTAGTGGTCCCTGCACTCAGTTCGTCACCCATATAGAACCGCTGACCTTTTTGCGAGACGTATAAGTCTAATATCGGACCTAGGCTAATGTAGAAATTTCCTCTTTTCAAACTTTCAAGTGTTTCTTCTTCAGTCGGTAACTCTAAATCATCCATGTTACTAACGCCGATAAATGTCAACGCAGTATTGTCATTAGCTGCTTCTTGACGATGCCAATCACGACCAGCACTACAAGAAACTCGGTAGCCTTGGTCAAGGAGATCAACCCACATATCGTAAGCTTGCTGACTTCTAAAATTATCATCTGGATTTAAACGATTCCACACTTCGATAAAATTGATCAAGCCAAAATCTTCTACATGAAAATCCCAACTACAACCTGTACAGATAGGACTCCCAATAGAAAATGGATGTGCAATTCCAGTTATCCCACCAACCGCTTTGATTGCTTTTAAGGACGCGTCAATCGTATCCTTTTCTGCATCTCGCCAGTCAATGACCTCTCTTGCACCAATCACCAAGAGATGACCGTAAAAAGTCGTCCATTCCATGCCCTTCAAAACCCGAATTCCCTCGGTTTCTTTTGTCAGTTGTTGTAACTCCAAGGTAGGCGCCATCGTATTATGGTCTGTAATAGCTAATATTTTATAGCCAAAATCTTTCGCAGCCTGCACTAATTCAGCTGTAGTAAAGTCTCCATCACTATTCATTGTATGGGAATGTAATTCCGTTTGTAGATACTTCATGCTCTATCTCCTCCGACTACACGCAACTCAACGACACAAGTTGGCGATAATAAGCAATGCATATCCAATTGTATTTCCCATTGTCCCTGGCAAACTGCTTGAGGAATAAATCCTGCTGAACTTCCCTTTTCTGAAATGACTATTTCTTGTGGCGTTTTCTTGTTATGGTGGCAACCCAGATAGTGACCGTTATAAGAAAGTGATACCGTAATAAGATTAACCAAAGGTAAGAAACCACTCGCCTCTACTGGGCTATCTTCAGGTCTAAAATAATCTGATAATCGTTCCTCGATTCTCTTGATTGCTACCGCCTCGGGGACAATTTTTGGCGAGTAACCGAATGTAATCTTTAACTCATCATATGGGCGATCCAACTCCAGTGGTATCTTCAGATGTTTTTGATGCGACGATGGATCAAGCGTGAGCGTTTCCGAATATAGTTCCACTATTTCATTTCCCCTTCTCCTACCGCCATTTTTCTTTTTTCAAATTACTGATAATATAGAACACTGCTGATACAGAACAGATCAAAAACATGATCACCGATAACGCAGCTGTTCTCTCATAATCCATATAGCTGTTGAATTGATCATAAAGTGCGATGCCAAGCATTTTAGGATGATTACCCCCCATAAGAAATGGCGTCGTAAACGAACCAACATTTCCCATAAAGACAAACGTAATAGCTACTAATACTTCTTTATAAGTCACTGGCAATATGATAGATTTGAAGATTTGGAACCAATTGGCTCCCACATCCCTAGCAGCCTCGACAGAAGCCATCCTAATGGAGGATAGGCTCGCCAAAATCAATAATGCCACGAAGGGAATATTGAACCATAGATTCATCACTGTGATTCCAACGGCATTGTACATCATCCCGGGTTTATAATCCCCACCGAATAGCTGACTCACACGATTCAGGACACCAGAATCTCTAATGACCATAATCATCGAATAAACAGCTACTAGGCTAGGTATGAATCGTGGTAATAAATTGAGTTGATTCATCCATTTGCTGACCTTTGAGCGACTAAATCTCATATACAATGCCAACAGATACCCCAAAACAACTGAAAAGACCACTGTAACAATAACTATTTGGAGTGTGTAAAGCAAGTTTGCTTGTTGGATAGGATCGGTCAAGAAATACTGATAATTAGCCCATGTAAATGCCTTGGTCTCACCATCTTGAAAACTTCTGACAACCGTTGTTCCTATAGGATAAACGATGAAAAAGACTACAATCAAGAAAGCCGGTAAAATCAACAAATAGGGTAAGGCAGTAGCCAACACTGTCATTTGAACCTTTTTTTGTCGCTGAGCTACTTGGCGTTCTTTATCGCGAAGTAGCATTTTTTCACTTATCATTGGGCCATCGTTCCAATCTCTTTGTCCCATCTTTCATTCAGCTCCGTCCCAAGAGTCCCGATACTGCTGGTTCTAAAGGATTCAATGTTAAGATCTTCTAAATACTTAGAGTTTTCCGAACTCACTTGACTACTATCAATCACAGGGATTGCAGCCATGCTATCTAAAAGAATTTGTTGTGCATCTGTGGTTAGCATGAAATCCATCACGGCTTGTGCCCCTTCAGAATTTGAGCCAATACTTGGAATTGCCATGCCATCAACATTGCCTGTTAGACCGGGTTCAATTTGAGCCATTTTAACTGTATCAGGAAGTGTGCCATTTGATAGGTTTGTAATCAGCATGTCAGCCCAAGCAGGGATCATATCCACTTCACCATTAACCAACAGATCTAGCGTCCCTTGGTTTTTATTCGGATAAACCACCTTGCCACCTGATTGATACATGTCCCCGTTCAACTCTTTTAGAAGGTCAAATCCTTGATCCCATTCTGCTGCCCACTTCGGATCACTCGAGGTCATAGCTTCTTCTGGCAAGAAATTATAGATCGCCGTTTGGACAAATGAGCTACCTGCACCACCTGATCCCGGCGTATTATAGGCAAATCGACCTGGATTATCTTTAATCCATTGGTATAAGTCGTCTGCTGTCTTTGGAGGAGTAGCTACTTTAGCAGAATCATAGGCTAACACTACGGTCGTCCCACGATATGGCACTAGGTATCCATCCCCATCAGACACTTTAGTAACGACCTTATCCAGATTAGGGATGTTTTCTACATCGTAAGGAAGGAAGACATCCTCGCCTCCTTGTTCAACATAGGAACTATATTCAGCATCAGACACTAAAATGAGATCATAATCGGTGTCTTTTTGGTCTGTTTCTGTTGCTGCAATAATCCGATCACTTAAACTTTGCGTTCCAGTTCCTGAGAGGATGAATTCAAGTTTTAAGTCATACTTTTCACCAGCTTCGCTATCATTGAACGCCTTAACGATCTTGTCCATCCCAACTTTCACATTATCCGATCCACCTGCCCAAAGCGTTACTGTTTCTTTGCCATCACTGCTTTCGTCTGAAGGAGATAGTACTGTTCCACAAGCTGTTAAGACAAGTGCTCCTAACAGTAAGCCAAAACAGTTTAACCATTTATTGAATAGAGACTTCTTTTTTTGTGTCATTATTTTCGCTCCTAATAGGTTTTTGATTTAGTGATTGTGAAGTAAAGGGATTGCTCTTCTTTATATTGTTTTGATTCCTCTTTATCGAGATACACTTTCAGTTGTTTCCCGTTATAATTCAATAGTAAGATAGAAAAATGTCCAGCATTCATGATTTGTAAGATTTCACCATTTCTTTCCCCTTTCACCGGTGAAAGTGTCACGTCTTGCGGTCGAAAAGCTAGTTCTCGGTCATCATCAATGCGGATAAAATTCATTTCGCCGATAAAAGATGCCGTGTAATGATTGATGGGATTCTCATAAATCTCTGAAGGTGTATCAATTTGAGCAATCCGACCTTTCTCCATCACAACGATTCGGTCCGATAACGACATGGCTTCTTCTTGATCATGCGTTACAAAGACCACCGTCACTTTGGTTTCTTTTTGGATACGCTTCAATTCTTCTCGCATCTGTTGCCTAATCTTGGCATCCAATGCAGAATAAGGTTCGTCCATCAACAAAACTGATGGTTCTAGCAGTAACGACCTGCCAATTGCTATGCGTTGCTGTTGTCCCCCCGATAGTTGACTCGGGAATTTTTTCTCTATCCCCGGCAAGTTTAAGAGGTCTAGGATGTTC
Source organism: Bavariicoccus seileri WCC 4188 (assembly GCF_000421665.1). Taxonomy (GTDB): domain Bacteria; phylum Bacillota; class Bacilli; order Lactobacillales; family Aerococcaceae; genus Bavariicoccus; species Bavariicoccus seileri. Next base: position 23,945 of record NZ_ATXL01000018.1, read on the forward strand.
TTGATTTTTTCTTTAATAACCTTTTTTGGATAGTGTCTTAGTTTCAATCCAAAAGCCAGATTTTCATAGACAGTCATATGACTCCACAGATTATAGCCTTGAAAGACCATACTGGTTGGCCGTTTTTCTGCGGGCTGATCTGTGACATCCAGATCATCAATCATTATCGTGCCTGTGTCGACACTTTGTAACCCACCTAAACAGCGTAGAATCGTACTTTTCCCACACCCCGATGGTCCGAGCAACGTCAAAATTTCGCCAGTGTAAATATCCAGATTAATATCATGGATCCCGTCGCCATTGTCGTAGACCTTAGAAACGCCAGAAATCCTCACTTTTCTTTTATCCAAATTTTGATTCAACATATCCTTGATGCCTCCTGTGTCTGATGAGTGATATCGTTTTGCAAATTATTAACGTTACAATGAGATGCCACCTGAAAACAAATCCTTACCAAAAATCTTGCGACACAACCAAAGTAACAGGAGTGTTGGAATGATCAAGATGACTGAAAAGACTGCACCAGCCATCGGAGGATAATCTAAGATAACGCTATACATAGATGTTGCCATAGTTTTGATCTCCGGAAATCCTACTAACAAGGTTCCTTGGGCTTCTTCGAGTGAGCCAAGAAAGGTATACATAGCTGCGACAGCAATAGCCGGAATGGCTTGTGGCATTGTAATTTTGAAGAAGGTACGAATCGGGCCTGCACCAATGTCTCTTGCTGCTTCTTCTTGTTGGCGCTGGATTTTTTGAAATGAACCAGCTGGAATCCAGATCATAAAGATCATCGTATTCAATATATGGACGATGATGACACCCGTCAAAGTTCCCATCAATTGAAAGCGATAAAACAATATGCCGAGTGCCGTATATAGTCCAATCTTCGGAAACGCATTTGATAGAAGAAAGGAGAACATAAAAAAACTCTTCCCTTTGAAATCAAAACGAGCTAAAGCATAGGCAGCTGGGATACAGACTAATAGAGATAACACAGTCGCAATGACCGCTATAATGAACGAATTAGCAATTGAAACCATTAGGTCATCTTGAGCTAGGATATACTGCCACCACGCTACTCCAAACTGCGTTGGAAGCACATGTGGTACTTGATATTGATCCGCAAAAGCTAACGTAAACGTGTTAACTAACGGGCCATAGAAAAAGAATAAGAATACTGCAAAAATCATTACGTCAAACAGGTACTTTCCACCAAACGACCGATATATACGGACAGGATTCAAATACTTCATGATGAAATCCCTACTTCCCTAGTGATGAAACCCCAAGCCTTTTTAGAGGTAATATTGAAGACGCGTTGTTTGCGATACCTGGCTATTTTTTTGTAATCATTGACCGTCCAAACGGAGAAAAGTAATCCCAACTCTTCCCCTCGTTCCTGAATAGTTGGAGTCAACCAGTTCTCATTTAAATTGATAAGAGTTGCCCCTTTTTGAGCTAAGGTCTCAAGTGCCACTACTAAGACTTGTTCGTTCAAGACTCCTGTCAAACGATCGATATCAATCCCGTTCTCTAGGTTCATCAAAATATGATTCGCATGCCTCTTCAAAAATAACGGATTCACAGCTCCGCTCAACAAGACTCTGTGTTTGATACCATATTGATCTGCTAACCAAAAGACCTCGTCTTCTAATCCCGTTTCTTTCAAATCACAATTGATCAAGAGATGGCTATTTTTGATACATTTAAAAATAGAGGCAAGTGACGTGTACAATCTATCCTTTTCTAATGGTTCATGATGCAGGACTAATTTGTGTTCTAAGTCATCATATCTAACGTCGACTTCTATGGCATCGACTGCTGGTTTGTTTCTAAAAAAAGAGGCAAATTTGATACTATTTTCAGGCAATTCGTCACTCCCAGAGTGGGCAGTCAACAAAGTCATTGTACTCATCCCTTCGTAGTTCTATATTTTTAAGTGATGCTTATATTATATAAGGCGATTATTGAGTTCTAATGAGTTCGCTGTAAAGTTTTATTAAGAATTGCAAAGAATACGTAAAAAAAAATCGCTCCCGCGATTTTTAATTTTTATTCTGTTTTCTCATTCGCTACGTTTTCTCACTTACTATGTTTTCTGTTACCATTAGTATAGGGTTTACTATTCTTTCATTAGGATGGTGTGACATTTTTTGAGATTCAGTAGTCGTCTTATCTTTATCATCAGAAATTATCCATACCAACTTCCGTTTTTATTAAATAATTGCGATACTTGTCTGTCAGGTTTTGGCAAGTTGCCACGCTTTGTCAACCCGCTTACGGGTTGAGCCCAGACGTAATCTAAACGATACTTTCCCGAGCTTTTTAGCACACTATCTGCCTAAATACGGGCGACCCTGTGTCTGTTCAAAAAATCGCAAATTTACCATTCTCCATCGTTATCATTCAAAAAAGACTGTCTGATAATGCACGCTCAACGGTTGGAACTTGCCCGGATATCTATACCTTCTTGCGTTTATTAGTTTCTCGTGCAAACAAACCATCACTGATCCTTTATCCGTTGATGTGCAGAAAGAATTGACACAACGTATTTCAGCATTATACACCTTAGGATTGACTTACCTAACACTTGAGCGTCATCAAAAAGGCCGATTGGTTGATTGAAATGGACTAGCTGTCAAGGAGGAGTTAAGTTAGTAAGTCGAGAACTTTTCGTTGATTTTGAATGTGACTGTCTTGCTGATTGAAAATCGTAAATAACGATGATTTGTTCAGGGGATAAACACTCACTATCATATTTGACAACCGATATCACAGAAGAAGGTAAGAAGAAGCCTTTTATGTAACTGTTAAAGATTAAAGGTCAGATAATTTCTTACCGATATCGCCTCGAGATATGAAAAATCGTCTCCGAACGACTTTTTGTGAGGGATAAAGACTATTTCTTCCCATCACAAGATTTCCTAAAATAATTGCAATCGCATAATAGGGAATACCATCTAGCCCAAATAGTTCAATTCCTAGAAAAATAGTCGACACTGGGCTGTTTGTGGCACAGCCGAAAACGGTTATCATACCTATTGCCGCAAAAAAAGACGTAGACTCACTGGTTAAACCAGCGATGGCATTTCCCAGGGTTGCTCCAATCTCAAAAAGTGGTGTCACTTCCCCACCCTGCAATCCTGCACTAAGAGAGAATGTTGTTAATACAAATTTAAGCAAGGACACTTGCACATCAAGCGTTTGGTTAAAGGCATCTTGTATTAACCACAAGCTTAATCCTTCATAAGATTCACCATGCAGTGCCAATATTAATACGACTACTGTAACTGAAGATAATATAGCCTTTAGCCAATAACGTTTCCATAAACGATTGTATAGTAACTTTAAACTTACGATAACTCGAATGAACGCCAAAGCTGTTAAACCAAATAAAAATGATGCGATTACCAAGACAGCTATAAATTTAAAGGTCAGGGTAGGAATAGTCCCCATTTGTTGAAGTTGATGGGTTGTTCCCAATAATAAGGCTGTTGCATTTGATACGTAGGCCGCTATAAGACAGGGTAAAAAAGCTGCTTGATTTAACCTTAAAATGTAAGGAACTTCCATTCCAAACATGGTGCCTGCCAAAGGTGTTCCAAATATGCCAGAAAACCCTGCACTAATGCCAGCGTGAACCAATAATGCTTTCTTGTTCGTAGGCAACTTCATTTTCCTACCGACTTGATTAGCTAAAACTCCTCCGATTTGCACGGAACTTCCTTCGCGACCAACCGAAGCTCCAAAAAGATGGGATAATATAGTAAAAACAAACGTAAAAATACCCATTCTTAACGGCACATTGATCTCACTTTGGGTGCTTTCAATAATGACATTGTTTCCTCTTTCTGCTCCTCTATTAAAATGTTTAAAAACATACGCTGTTACTAGTCCAATAATGGGAAGTGCCCCTATCAAAAATGGGTTTGCCTCTCTAATAGTAGTTACTAACGACAATGCTGATAGCAGGTAATGTGAGCTAGCACCAGAAAGGATAGCAACAATGATAACCCCACTATAAAAGATGAGTGTCTCCTTTCCTCTAAATTTAATATTATCAAGAAATAGTTTCATTCGTAAATCATCCTCCTAATTCGCGTGTTGTTTGAATCTCATTGCTTCTGACTAACTTCAACACGAACAAACCACTATGAAAATACATAACACTATATGTTTTACACGAAAATGGTTAGCATTTCAATGATATCAGTGTCATTTTCTTTTATAACAACTTAAATCTATAAGGTTTATTCGTTTACATTTGTAATCCTTAATGATAAGATTGCAATGTAGGTTTCATTAAACGCAACAATGATATTTTGGAGGGATACACATGACACGCCACGACAAAACAACACACAATCACTCTGACCATCAAGATGATGCCTCTATGGCTCATTCTAAAGATATGGATCACATGAATCATCATATGGATCACGCTGATGACCACATGATGGATCACTCCATGCATATGGGTAATCTCAAACAGAAATTCTTTGTTTCCCTAATTCTTGCGATACCAATTATTTTATTTTCACCGATGATGGGATTGGATCTACCATTTCAAATCACTTTCCCTGGTTCTGATTGGGTAGTTTTTGTCTTAGCAACTGCCCTTTTCTTTTATGGTGGTATGCCTTTTTTAAAGGGTGCAAAGATGGAGTTGAGCATGAAGAACCCGGCCATGATGACCCTGATATCTCTAGGAATATCAGTTGCTTATCTCTATAGTCTGTACGCCTTCATCATGAACACATTTTTCCACGACACACACGTGATGGACTTCTTCTGGGAGTTAGCTACTTTGATCGTGATCATGTTATTAGGTCACTGGATCGAGATGAACGCCATCAGCAATGCTGGAAATGCTCTCGAGAAAATGGCTGCACTCTTACCAAAAACTGCAAAATTAGTAGGTGACGATGGTAGCACGTCAGAAGTTCAACTGAGTGATGTCACTGTTGGTCAAAAACTACTGGTTCAAGCTGGTGAAAAGATACCAACTGATGGAAAAATCGTTGAAGGTAAATCATCAGTCAATGAAGCTATGGTAACTGGTGAATCGAAAGAAGTCGAAAAAACTGTTAATGACGCTGTTATCGGTGGTTCGGTCAATGGGAATGGTACGTTAACAATCACTGTCACAGGGACTGGGGAATCTGGTTACTTGTCTCAAGTGATGGCTTTAGTCAGTAAAGCTCAACAAGATAAATCATCAGTAGAAACACTTTCTGACAAAGTTGCAAAATGGTTATTCTACGTAGCTTTAGTGGTCGGCATCTTAGCCTTCGTCATTTGGTTATCTCTAACTGGAGATATCGGAATAGCACTAGAACGGATGGTGACCGTGTTAATTATCGCCTGTCCACATGCATTAGGGCTAGCTATCCCATTGGTGACCGCCAAATCGACGTCACTAGGTGCCAAAAATGGTCTCCTAATTAAAAATCGGCAAGCAATAGAAGTTGCTCGACAGGTTGATGTCGTCATGATGGATAAGACTGGTACATTGACAGAAGGTAACTTTGCCGTCAATGAGATCATCTCTTATTCGAATGAAAATGGCTATAATAAGCAAAAGATTTTAGCCTATATTGCTGCGTTGGAACAAAACTCAAGTCATCCTCTTGCCCGAGGCATCATGACAAAAGCAACAGAGGAGAAAGTTGACCTGCCAGTAGCAACACAAGTTGAGAATATCCCAGGAACTGGTTTAGACGGGACTATTGACGGTCACGATGTCAAAATCGTTAATGTCTCTTACTTAAAAGATCACACCATAGACTATAACGCTACTGATTTTACACACCTATCGGAAAAAGGTAATTCAATCAGTTATCTCTTGGTCGACCAACAACTCATCGGTTTGATTGCTCAAGGAGACCAAATCAAATCTGGAGCTAAGCGAATGATCACAGCCCTTAAGGCACAAGGAATCAAACCAGTGATGCTAACGGGTGATAACGAAGCAGTTGCCAATCTAGTTGCGTCAGAATTAGGAATCGACGATGTCCACGCTAGTTTGAAGCCCGAAGACAAAGAAACAATCATCAAACACTACAAATCAGAGGGCAAAACCGTGATGATGGTTGGAGATGGCGTAAACGATGCCCCTAGTCTGGTCAGAGCAGATATCGGTGTTGCTATTGGAGCAGGAACGGATGTAGCAAATGATTCAGCTGACATCATCCTAGTGAAAAGTGACCCAGCAGATATCTTGCACTTCTTGACACTAGCTAAAAACACCCAACGGAAGATGATTCAAAATCTTTGGTGGGGAGCGGGATACAACATCATTGCAATCCCTCTAGCAGCTGGTATCCTTGCCAACTGGGGAATCATCCTCAGCCCAGCCGTAGGAGCAATCTTGATGTCACTCAGTACCGTGATTGTCGCCCTCAACGCCATGCTCTTGAAAATGAATGATTAAATCCTTTAAGAGGGTTACCTAATACCTAATCAAGACCACGCTTTAATGAATTTGCGAAACATGATAATTTCGAATAGTATGACAACAAGAACGCCCAACCTACTCGTAATAGGTTGGGCATTTTGTATGAAAGGGACATAGACTGTGTCTTACCTACTCAAGTAGGTCGTCATAAAACTAATCAAAATATTTAAAATACAAAAAATTAAAACACAAAAATTTTTTTAAATTAAAAATAAAAATAAAAATTTGAAAACAAAAAATTAATCCAACAGTTACACCAAGATAGATAAGATATCATAGTACGTTTTAGCCACAAATTTGGGTTTCACCAACGAAGTGTTTTTCATGCCAGATGGATTAAACCAAATACTATCAATAGCACTGTTATGAGCACCTGCTATATCTGAGTTCAAACTATCGCCAATCATAATGGCATTTTTATGGTCCATTTTGGGATAATGCTTAAAAATCGGTTGATAGAATTTTTCACTCGGTTTAGCATATCCTACTGCTTCTGAAATAAAGACTGAATCAAAGTACTGTCCTAATTGGGTATGTTTCAACCGGTTTTCTTGTGTCTCCTGACTGCCATTGGTTCCCGCTATCAACGTCAGGTTTTTAGCAGATAATCGTTCCAACAACTGCTTAGATCCTTCGATGACGGCAAAATTATTGTTTAAATAAGCTCTATAATCACTTTCAATTTGTAAACCTAATAAATCATCAACTGGGCGACCTAGTTGTTTAAACAGTCTAGTAAATCGCTGATTCAATAGCATTTTACGATCACTACCCTGTTCGATCTCAGTCCAAACTGTCCGATTAACTTGGTGATAGATTGAGACAACATGGGATAATTCATCATCTGCCACACCATGATTCTTCAAAACACGAGATAGCCCCTCAGCTTCACCCTTTTTAAAATCCAATAATGTATCGTCTAAATCTAAAATAACATACTGATAACTCACCTTTTGACTCCTCACTTGATTCCTCACTTTTTTCTTACTTGTTTTCTAATTTTAAATAATCTCAAAAAATTTGCAAGTATTCTTCTAGTGTTAAGATGATTGGTTTATTGGACATCGTCTCAGATAGAGGATACACTTTTGGTGTCATGTGTTATCATATGCTCAAGTGTTGTCGTATGCTTCTGATAAAACTGATAAAGGAGAAGATCCTAGTGTTGATCAAATTATTAGAACCACTAAATGTTCCCGATTCATTGATTCATGAGTTAGCAGAACCTCTCAAAACAGCTGGTCATGGGTTTGTCTATTATTCTAAGAAGGCGACTTCCAAGGAAGAATTAGTGACTAGAAGCGAAAATGCTGATATTGTGATGATCGCCAATACACCTTTCCCCAAAGAAGCAGTCATAGCTAATCCCAAATTGAAACTGATCAATGTTGCTTTTACTGGCGTTGATCACGTTTCTCTACCAGAATCCCTACCAGATGGTCAAGAAAATCCCGTCAAGATCTGTAATGCGTCGGGCTATGCTAATACTGCTGTAGCAGAACTGACGGTTGGTCTTACTATTGATCTATTCAGAAAAATATCAGCTGAAAATCAGGCTATTAAAACACCAACAAAAAATCAAGAAAAGCAGCTCATTTACAAAGGATTTGAATTAAAGCACAAAGTTGTAGGGATTATTGGAACAGGACATATCGGACTTGAAGTGGCAAAATTATTCAAGGCATTTCAAATGACTGTGATTGCAACCAGTCATTCTGAAAAAGAAGAAGCTAAAAAAATGGACATCACTTATATGCCACTGAAAGAATTGTTAAAAAAGTCAGATATCGTGACGCTACACGTGCCGCTCACACCAATCACTAAAGGTATGATTGGCAAGGAAGAGCTAAGTCTTATGAAAACATCAGCTGTATTGATTAATTGTGCTCGTGGACCAGTTGTTGATACAAAGGCATTAGCATCCGCATTGAATCACCAAACTATCGCTGGCGCTGGGATCGATGTCTTTGATATAGAACCACCACTTCCAAAAGACCATCCATTGCTTTATAGCAAGCACACTGTGTTGACACCTCACATTGGCTACTTTACCCAAGAAGCCATGATCTCACGTGCAAAAATAGCCTTTGCCAACACAATAGCGTTCTTAAGCGATGTTCCTAAAAACATTGTAAAATGAGCTGAGTTGCTCTCACTAGACTATCGCACTAGACTTATTTGACAACTAAACTAAATTCATTAAAAAAATCAAGGGACTTTGATGGCGTAGTTCACATCATAATCCCTTGATTTTTTATTCTTTTCTTAATAGATACTATTACTACTGATAACAATTTTTTCTACTGATAACTACCTTAATTATCAATAACTATTTTAACCATCAACAATTATTGGTGCTATTGATCAATTTATGCTCTTGAACGACGGCTTGCTGGGTCTAAACGTCTTTCGATAAAGCCAAGACCTACATCTGTAATGATTGCCATTAATGCTGTTGGCAAGGCACCGGCCAAGATAATTGCTCCACCATCCGTTGCATTAGTTCCTCGAATAATGATATCACCAAGACCACCAGCACCAACGAAAGCTCCGATTGCCGTAATACCAATCGCAACAACTAGGGCATTCCTGATACCAGCCATGATCACTGAAACAGAAAGTGGTATTTCTACCATATATAACCGTTGAAAACTTGTCATTCCCATTCCCTTACCTACATCCAAAATACCATGATCTACTTGTTGCATACCTGTATAAGTATTTTTGATAATTGGTAGTAAGGAATAAAGAAAAATCGTTAAGATAACCACATTTGGTCCTAGTCCTAAACCAAGCATCAAGATAGAAACCATCGCTAAGGATGGAATTGTTTGGATGAGATTGGCAATTCGGATCACCCAATCGGCTAGTTTTGTCCGTCTCGCAATCACAATTCCAATCGGAATCCCCACGATTGCGGCGAATAAGACACCATAAATTGAAATCAAGAAGTGACGGGAAAATTGAGATAAGACATACAGTCCGTTCTCTCTGAAATAAAATATAAATTGTTCGAGCAAGTTCATATCAGTCATGTTCCATCACTTCCCTTCAAAGTAATTATTTTCTTCAAGAAAACGTTCTGCCACGATGTTTGGTTCGACCAAGTTATTATCGACCTCATAATTGAGCTCCTGCATTTTCTCAGTGTCAATCGTATCTTTTAGTTTTTCAATTGCAGGTCCTATCTCAGGTGTTTCCTCTAGTAGCTCATCTGATACAATCGGTGCTGCATCATATGGAGGGAAGAATCTTAGATCATCCTCTAGCATCACCAAGTCATAACTACCGATTCGACCATCTGTCGAGTAGCCTAAAACAATATCCATTTTCCCATTAGCAACGGCATCATAAACCAGCCCGATTTGCATTGGTAAAATAGTTTTAAAAGCAAATCCGTAGGCTTCCTTGAATCCATCATAACCATCACCAGGTCTGGTTATCCAAGCAGGATCAACGCCAGCTACCAACTGGCCAGCCACATCTTTCAAATCACTGACTTTCTCCAACCCATATTCCTCTGCTGTATCCTTGCGAACGAGATAAACATAGGTATTGTCAAACCCATATGATGGGAACCATGTTTGATGATAACGTTCTTCAAATTCCCTTTTAACGATATCAAAAGCCGCTTGTGGATCTGACTCAGGTTCAAGACCAAGGGTCGTGGTCAAATCCGTCCCCGTATAACGTGCTGCAGAAATCGAAGCATCACCATTAAGCATGGCTTGATGATTAATGGTTGTGGTCGCCAAATTGTTGATAATTACCGTACTTTTATCGGCGTAATGTTCAACCATTCCAGACACAAGTGCAGCTAAAATCTGCGCCTCTGCCGTTATGCCACCGGTAATTGCGACGGTATCTTCATCAGATGTCGAAGCGAGTCCGGGGAACGAACACCCAGATACAATAAGAAAGACTGGCAAACACAATAGGATTACTAGGCGCTTTACTGTTGTTTTATTAAAATGCATCATACACCCTCCCTTAACGGTTTTGGTGTCAGTTTATCCTCGATCTTTCCTAATAGCCAGTCAGACAAGAGTGCGAAAATCGTCACTGGAATTGTTCCTGCAAAGATCAACGGTGGTTGATAGTTATTCAACCCACTAAAGATCAGATCACCTAAACCACCTGCCCCGATATAAGAAGCTAAGGTCGCCCAAGCAATCACATATACAGCCGATAATCTGATCCCTGCCATGATTGTCTTGCTGGCTAATGGCAATTCTACTCGAATAATCGATTGGAGGTTCGTCATTCCCATGCCCTTAGCCACATCTCTTAAATCACTGTCTACTTGCTTTAATCCAATATAGGTATTTCTTAAAATAGGTAGCAAGGAGTAGATGAAAAGAGCCGCTATTGCAGGGACTTTACCGATTCCAAGGATTGGAATCATTAGCGCTAACAGAGCCAGCGATGGCACGGTTTGCAATGCACTAGCAAGCCCAATAATAACAGTCGCAACTCTTGGGAAACGCGTTAAAACGATTCCTAACGGTACAGCGACTAAAACACCCAAAAGTAAAGCTGCATAAGAGATATAGAGATGCTCAACACTCTTCTCTATGATCTGACCCCCATATTCATTAAAGAAACTGGACATCGTCAGACCTCCTCTTTAATGGTAGCGGTTTTAGTTTCAGTTGTTTTTGATTCTGATGTTTCTTGTTCTGTTGTTTTTGTTTCCGACACTTTCTCAGAACTTGGCGCATCAGATGATGCTGTCTCTTTATCTTGATCTATCGCGATGCCCTCTTCATCGCCCCAAATAACGTCATATACAATATCAACTAAAGAAGCTCTCGTCAGAATCCCTACCAATTTTTTGTCATCATCAACAACTGGCACATACTTCAGTCCTCTTTTGAGGATTCGTTGTAAGGTATCACGTAATAAGGATGTCTCTTTGACATAGAAAACATCTGTATTTAAAATATCGCCTACACTTGTTGCTTTACCATGCTTACGGTCCAGGGTCTCAACATCAATAAACCCTTTTAAAACGCCACTTGCATCTGTTACTAATAACGTATCAACCCGTCTTTCTCTCATCAATTTAATAGCTTCTTGCAATGACTTTTCTGGAGTGATCGCTATCGCTTTAGACAACATGACATCCTTGACTGGTACAAGATCAGTCTTTGCTTGAAGCAGACGATCCTCACCAATCAATTCTTGGACGAATTCATTTGCGGGATGTTGTAAAATATTTTGCGGTGTATCGAATTGAACGACCTTTCCTTCACTCATAATCACGATTTGGTCAGCTAATTTAAGAGCTTCATCCATATCGTGTGTCACGAAGATAATCGTCTTACCTAACCGAACTTGCAGATCCTTAATCAGATCTTGTAACGAATCCCTCGTAATAGGGTCAAGCGCGCCAAAAGGCTCGTCCATCAAGATAATATCTTGGTCTGCTGCTAACGCCCTTACCACACCAATCCGTTGTTGCTGACCACCGGATAATTCGTTAGGATAACGGTCGAGCATTTCGCGTGGTAGTTCGACAAGATCAATCATTTTTTCTGCCGTTTTATTACGTTCCTCTTGACCGACCTTAAGTAATTTTTGCACTAGCGTAATATTATCGCGAATCGTCATATGAGGTAGCAAACCAATACTTTGAATGACATAGCCGATCTTACGACGCAATTCTACAGGGTCCATCTCAGCAACATCTTTACCCCCGATTAATACCTTTCCTTTAGTTGGATTGGTCATTCGGTTGATCATCCGCATACAAGTCGTTTTACCACTACCACTTGTTCCGATAAAACAGATAAATTCCCCCTTATCAAAGGACAAATTTACATCCTCAACAGCGACCTTTCCTTCCTTATAAATTTTCGAGACATCTTTAAACTCGATCATCTTTTCACCTCTCGTTTTTTATCTTTCAAGCCTTTATCACACCATATAATTACGTCAGCGCCTTTAAACCCCTGATGGACTTTCGCTTCTTAGGATAACCGAAGACATTCTATTGGTTCACAATGCTTCCCGCATACAAACAGTATATTTTGCGAATTATTAGGTCTAATAACAAAAATATAAGTTATCTAACGAGCTCTTTATTGTGATAATTTCAAAAAGTCTGACACTATAATGATGCCCTAAATCTCGATTTTGTTCAACTGATAAAAACTGATAATGCTCTTTTTAAACTTATTATGATACTATAAATATTATCCTGTGAGAACTAACTGACTCAATCTACAGACAAGCCTTGTGAGTTTGGGTCTGTACCCACTAATATGCTCAATAAACTGATTCCTTGCAAAAAGTCCTATGCAGTTTAGTCTCTATCTCAAGACTCTTGAACGGCATAGGGCTCTCTTCTATTTCTTCTATATTAGTTGTTGGAATGCTAAACATCCCAATTTTTATGTTTCTCTTTGCGATTATAGGATGGTCTCTTTTCTTTACGACCATAGATTGCTTAGGAATCAAGCTCCCTTTTGTCCAAACATCCTGTTGCTCGCTAACCATCTTGTGGTAACTGACCAATCGCTTGGCGTCTAAGGCTCCGTTCTCAATTGCTTCTTTAGTGGCTGCCTTACTATTAATATCCGATTTTTGAAAAGTAATATCTGGCTGAGATGCAATTGGATTGTTTGAATCGGATTTTTCTACTGCAGATACAACAGACGGGAATATCGTAATAAAGGTTAATACAATAAGAGTTAATGCTTTAATTTTTTTCATGTTATCACATTCTTTCATTAATCCTTTTATAATGTTATTGTAATTTTAGTATGTTATCCTGTCTGAGTAACAACAAAATCACCCTTTCATTAGGGATGTTGCTTCTGCTAATTTCCACCATAATAGTGGTTCTATTTTCACTAACAGTTTTAAGAAAAAGAAATAGGAATATATTTCTTTGACCCCTTTAACTTGTAACATACCATTAAATGACGAAAACTAACTGTTTTAAACTAAAAGTACCCAACTGGAGGCGTACAACATCATGAAAACCATCACTATAACAAATACAGATATCACCACTAGTCAAATTGTTTTAGGTATCATGCGTATAGCAGCTTTGTCCCCAAGAGAAGCTGGTCAAACGTTAGCGACTGCTTACGACCATGGTATGACGTTTATCGACTCTGCAGATATTTATGGTAAGGGGGATTCTGAAACGATTTTCGGAAATGCCTTAAAACATTCAAACATTAGTCGCGATAGTCTCTTTATCCAGTCAAAAGCAGGTATTATCAATAACAACGTTGCTACAGACGGGTTCCCTCTTGGCCATCGTTATGATTTTTCAAAAGAACACTTAATTAATTCTGTCGAGCATATTCTAAAACGTCTACAGATCGACTATCTTGATTCTTTTTTACTTCACCGTCCTGACCCATTGATGGTCTTAGATGAAGTTGCTGAAACTTTCAATATTCTGCACTCTTCTGGCAAAGTTCGCTATTTCGGCGTTTCTAACTTTAACCCTCAGCAAGTTGAAATGCTCCAATCAGCTGTTTCTCAAAAGCTCGTATTCAATCAAGTGCAATTCAGTTTAGCTCACAGTGGTATGATCGATTTTGGCTTACATACTAACATGGAAGATAAGTTTTCAGTGAACCGTGATGGGGGAATTATAGAGTATTCTCGTCAACACCATATCACCTTACAAGCATGGTCACCGTTTCAACATGGCCAAATAGCAGGGACCTTTATCGATGATCCTAATTACCCAGTTCTGAACCAAAAATTAGAAGAGCTGGGGGAAAAGTATGGTGTGTTAAAAAATGCGATCGCCACGGCATGGATTTTAAAACATCCAGCACAGATTCAAGTTGTTCTAGGCACTATGACCCCAAAACACATCATTGATAGTGTTAAAGGTGCTGATGTTTCTCTGACAAATCAAGAGTGGTATGATCTCTATTTTGCAGCTGGACATGATCTGCCTTAATGGTTGTAACACTGGTATAAATGTTATAAACGATTCAATTATTATAATTTATATGTTGTAAGTAGATGTTATTTTAAAGTTAATAAAGGTAGAAAAATGAGGCCTATATGAATGTAGGCCTCATTTTTCTTGTTTTTTCTTTTAAATAGCAATAAATATCACTAAACACCATTATTTTTAATCGTCATTTTTAACTCACTTTTTAGTGATAGTTCTATTTCGAGTTCTATTCGCAGTAATAGTCGTAGTTTTGTTCTATTGACAGATATTTTAGACGTTCTTTCTTCTGAAGACAAGAAGACCTAAGCCTAGGAATAGAATGATATAAACAATATTTCCTATGATCAACTCATCAGTCGTTAGATGCGTAAAATCTATCATAACTGATTCACTATCGATTTGATTCGGTAGGTTCAACATATTGATGGGATTCCACTTCAGCCAGTTCCACTTCTCAATCACCATCATCATGAGCCCGGATAAGATCGAAGAGGCAAAGTAGAAAATGATACCAGCAGAAATGGCTGCTGCAGAGGTATTGAAAAAGCATGAGATCATCAGCACTAGACTAATGATCAGCCACAATCCAATAAAGTTTCCTAACATGAAGTAGCCCATCGACTCTATAATCGTGCTCGAGCCCTCGAGTTTGTCACTCAATGAAATATCCGGGAATAGGATAAATTTCAAGCAAATGTTGGTGACAAATATGAGTAAATAGAGGTAGATCGAATAAAGAAACAACGTGATCCATTTACTTGCTAATACCTGATTTCTCGAATAGGTCCGATACAACAGATCTTTAAGGGTACCATATTGAGATTCCATTGCGATCATCGTACTAGCCGCCGCAATCATGACGAAAACGCTCCATGATAAACCACCGCCAAGTTGACTAACGACAGAGGGAGGATCAATGATATTTTGATTTTCTCTTACGAAAATCAAAAAGATGACCATGTAGGCAACTAGCAAGACTGATACAGCAATAGTCGATTTTTTCTTCGTTAATTTAAATAGTTCTTGTCTGACCAATGTTCCCATTATGCTTCCCCCTTCGAATCCGATAATAGCTCTAACAAGATAGACTCAAGATCCTCATCTTGATGATCAACATCTTGTAACTGGATATTCTTTTGAGAAAGCAGCTGTACCACTTCAGTCAAGATACTGTCAGAGGTTTTCTTGATCCTGATCGAAGCTAACGCCTCAGGGTCTTTGGCAAGCTCGTAACCTTCTTCAAGTAATAGTGCCTTGGCTGCTGCATCATCAGAGGTTTTGATCACTAGATAGTGCGCTGAATCAGCAGAAAGATCACTCATTGTGACTTGCTTAATGATCTTACCCTTATCAATGATGATCATCTCGTCAGTGACTTTACTTAATTCACCCAAGATATGACTTGAGATCAAGAAAGAGGTCCCACTTTTCGCTAAGCCTATGATCAACTCCCGGACATCACGTGTCGCCTGTGGGTCAAGACCATTCATTGGTTCATCAAGAATTACTAATTCTGGTTGATTCAAGATTGCCAAAGCAATCCCTAACTTTTGTTTCATCCCTAATGAATAAGATTTTGCCTTACGTTTGATATAAGTCGTCATCTTTAACTCTGAAATGACGTGCTCGATGCTCTCCGTATCTTTATTGGTGGAGAATAAGCGCAAATGATCATAGCCTGTTAAGAATGGATAAATACCTGGGTACTCGATTAAAGCCCCTACTTTCCCTAACGCTTGATGACTGGTGATTGAGACTTTACTACCATCAATAGTGACCTCTCCATTATCAAAATCAATCAAGCCTAAAATGATTTTCATAATGGTTGTCTTCCCCGCACCATTTGGACCAACTAAACCGACTATCTTACCTTCTCCAATAGTAAAAGATATATCATCTAGTACTACTTTCTTACCAAACTTCTTAGATAGCAATGTTGCTTCTAATTTTGTTGTCATAACACCCTCCTATTGCCAGTTAAAACCAGTATCATAAAACGGGTCTCTAATGATAGCTCTTTTAATTAATGATCGACCCATTGATCAATTGAATCAATTGAATCAATGTTTTAAAGTATAGCGATTTATAGTCTTGCTGTCATGAGCCTTAAGACCTAATCTGTTATTGACAATCATTAACTGGTATAACTGGGGAATAAAAATCTCGTGATTGAGCATTTGAGAACTACTAGGTGGAATACAAACGAAAAGAGGAGTTGCTCTAACAACTCCCTCTAGATAGTAGCACCGATTAGACTACATATTATTCCCTTGTTTTTCATTATTTTTTATGTGCCTCCCCAACATGAACTCCAGAAATTGTCGTTAGATTTGTATAAATATAGTGTGAAAATTTACCTGATCCATTTGAATTAACAAAAACGTGTAAATTATCGGCATGAGAAATATTTTAACCGATAAATAGACATGGAACACTTAGCAATTCCTTCATTCAATTGCTAACTTTAAAATTCCGCATTTTTATTTTTCCCCACTACTTACACTAAAATGTCTTTCTCCAACGACGCTTGTTTTATACCCACCATCCTCTGAGATCTCAAATTCTCAATTTTGTTATTGATCAACTCTATTGAACACATAAAAACCTTATTATATCAAAGTTCCCTTTTTGTTTAATACGGTATACTTTATTGAACTTTTTTCAAATTAGTTTTGAAAGGTCATGCCAAATTGACTTACCAGTTAAAATTTATGAGAATATCTTTTGCATTATCAAAAAGAAGCGTTTACACTTTATGTTAGATAGACAAAGGAGGGGTGATAATGGACTTTTGGTTGTTGATTTTTTGTATTGTTTTAATTGGAATAGGGGCATGGGGATTGGTTTCAAGAGCAAAATGGTTAGATGAACTAATCAAAAAAGGGAAAAAGAAACAGTGATTTAGCAGACTTTACCAATACTTATTTAGGAGGGCTTTTAATGAAGTTAATAATTAAATTAGCAAGGACAATATTCCTATTAGGCATGTTCATTGTTGCAACAACCGATAATGTTAAAGCAGATTCTGTATCAGATGAAATAGGTATAGATCAAAACACCGTTGCAACTTCTCAACCAACCGTCTTTGAAAAAGGGGAAACAATTGAACAAGTTGTCAATGAAATAGACTCTTTTTATCTGTCTCAAGACACATCTTCATCAGCGCTGATACAACCGTTAGCAGCTCCGGGAACAAAATGGGGCGAGGGCACAGTTGTTTGGGATGGTAAGGTAGGACATTACGTTACTAATTATTTTTGGGTTAAAGGTAGTAACATGAGTACTTTAAACGTTGTCGGAAAAGCTCAAAGGAAAGCAGTTACTGCAAAATATGGCAGTGTGAGTGCAAATACGTCTTATAAGATGAAAACTACTCAACACATTACTCAAACTGCTTCACAAACACAAGAGTATATAACAATATCTGCAGAAGCATGGTGTTATGGTAGAGATTAATTTATAATATTTTACTTAGTCAATATTAATATACCTCAGACACTATTAAATCAAATCTATCTAACTAATATTTATCTTATGCTTCATACAAAACTATTGCCTAAGTCTATATATTTCTTTTAGCATGATAATATACTTTTATTTTCGTCTAACCAAATTAGCTATCTTTTTGACGATTGCGATTAAAGTAACCAAACAAATTATTAAAAAGATACCTTCAAAAGTAAATACTATTACAGGAGGATTTATCCATATAATTAACCAAGTAAACCAAAGTGTTCCTGCAAAACACAACTTACCAAGTCCATTTAGTTTTCTCTTTAAAAGCCATTCTATAAACCCTTCAGTTGGTTGACGTGAATTTTTATATTCATTCATTAATCGTTTCACATTTTTGGCTCCTATCAACACGCTTTAAATTTATTCTAACATTTTAAGGACTATCGCAAGCACTTTAAGCATTCCAATGTTAATACGCTTGAACAACTGATTTTTCAATTGGCTACCGGATAATCAACAGATTCTGCTGCTGATTATCTGAATAAAGATCAAGTATTTCCCGTCATTCTTAACCACAAAGTTGTATCCCAACCAACTATCTCACGTTTTTTTAAGCGGATGGATGAACAAACCATCAAAGATTTTTCGACATTGAATTTAGCTTTACTGGATCATTTTGAGCCTCTCAACAGTTCTTCAGAGTTGATCATTGACGTGGATTCAACGCACTTTGATACCTATGCTCAGCAAGAAGCGATAG
>NZ_ATXL01000019.1 GCF_000421665.1 Bavariicoccus seileri WCC 4188
AAGTCAGGGTTCCGGTGTAGACAGTGGCCATTCGGCCTTTAATTCTTTCTTTTGAGACTGCATTTTTAGAAAAAGAGATGTTAGAATCTTTGATATTAAGGATTTTTTTAACATGTTATCTATGTTTTCATCTTTAGTTTTGTTAATATTAGTACTGGACATTTGGTTAGCCTCCTATGATTTGGTTTAGCGATTTAATTATAGGGCAACCAAATGTCTTTTTGCATAAAAAAATTGGTGTCGCTACTTTTTCAAGCAACAACATCAAATATTATAGAGCCCTTTTTACAACGTGGTTTTCGAAAAGCCAGTGATTTTTATAATCCCAATATGCTGTTACAAACCTTACGTTTAAAGACCTTTAATAGCGCTGATAGTATGATTAACCATTTTATTACCAATCCTAGGCTGCGCCAGGTTCTCAGTTTTCAAACCCTCTACATTGGTATTTCACCTAAAACGGGTCCGTCTTTATATACAATTATCCCGATGATTGAGTGGCTCTATGGGGTTTGGTTTATCAAAGGTGGAATGTACGCGATGGCGAGCGGAATGAAGCGCTTGTTTCTGGAATTAGGTGGCCAGATTTGTTGTCAAAAAACCGTTGAAGAAGTGCTGATTGCGGATCAGGTGGCTAAAGGCATTAAATTGGCAGATCAAACGGTTATTCAATCAGACTTTGTGATAGTGAATGCTGATTTCCCATATGCTATGAAACATTTGGTTACAGATAAAAAAGCCAAAGGCAAGTATACAGATGACAAAATTGACCAGATGAGTTATTCATGTTCTTGCTTTGTGTTGTATCTCGGGTTGAATCGTAAATATGATCAGGTTAAAAATGTGCATAATTTTGTGTTTTCAAATGACTTAGACGATAATATATCAGCCATTTTTGAAGGCAAGTTGTTAGAGGATCCTTCTTTTTATGTCTATATGGCGTCAAAATTGGATCCGTCATTGGCGCCAAGTGATAAAGATGGTGTCTATCTTTTGACCCCTGTGCCAGATCTTGAAACAGCTCAGTACGATTGGACAGATAAAACGACGACTTACTATCGACAAAGATTAGTTGACGGTTTAAAAAAAGTACCAGGATTTGAAACGGTCGAGGAGGATATTGTCTGTGAGACAGCTATGACACCTCCTGATTTCTTAAAACGGTTTAATGCCTATCGAGGAGCTTGTTTTGGCTTACAACCGACATTAACACAAAGCAATCACCTAACACCACAAAGTAAGGCGAAAAACTGTGAGAGACTCTATTTTACAGGTAGCAGTACCCATCCTGGTGCCGGGGTTCCAATTGTGTTGTTGTCTGCCAAAATTGCAGTTGATGAGTTGCTCTTAGATGACTTGGGAATTGAACCACAACCGTTAAGTATCTAAGAATAAAAGGGGAGATTTTTATGGGAAAAACACGGATCAACGACGCCTTGGTGGATGATTATGCTTACTGTGAGACCATCATTAAACAAAAATCAAAGAGTTTCTATTTTGCTTTCTCACGGCTTCCTAAAGAGTAAGCTCAAGCAGTTTATGGGATCTACTGTTTTTGTAGACGGGCAGATGATAGTATTGATCAAGCCACAACACCAGAAGCAGAAAAAGAGGCTTTGGAAAAACTATATGAGGAACTCGTAGCTTTTGAACAGAGAAACGAACCAGATATACCCTTGTGGCGTGTCTTGCGAGACGTTTTCAACCGCTACGACATGTCACTTTCCCCATTTTATGATCAATTGAGAGGGCAAATGATGGACCTTCACTTTAAGAGACCAAAAACCTTGCAGGATTTAGAGGAGTATAGTTATTATGTGGCGGGCAGTGTGGGTCTTATGTTGCTACCAATTATTGCTCAAGAAAACCATCATCGCTTAAGAGAGGCTGCCATTAATCTGGGAATTTCGATGCAATTGACTAATATTTTGAGAGATGTGGGAGAAGACTTGTTAGATATTGGGCGAATTTATTTACCAGAATCGCTCTGTCTTGAAGAGGGTTATGATTTATCAGATTTGAACCAACAAACCATTGATTCTCAGTTTATAGCGGTTTGGGAACGACTTGCTCGCTCAGCAGAAAAACGCTACGATAAATTTAAAGAAAGTTTGGGCCTCTTTGATCGAGATAGTCAATTTCCAGTATTACTAGCAGCAAATGTTTATGGGATTATTTTAGATGCCGTCCGTAAAAACGACTATGATTGTTTTACGGAACGTCAAAGCTCATCACTCATGGCGAAAATGTGCCAATATCGTTATAGTTTGGTTTTCCTGTGGCAAGTTCGAAGAGAACAATAGCCTATTAGGTGTTAGTTAAAAGCGCAGAAGAATGTTAAGGGGGAATTATATTATGCCATTAGTAAGAATAGATATAACAACGGCTTATACGACAGAAGAAGCTAAAGTATTGTTAGATGTTGTCCATGACAATGTGGTCAAATGGTTTAAAGTACCAGTAAGAGATCGTTATCAAGTCTTGTCTCGTCATAATGAAGATGAGTTGATTCTTGAAGACACAAATCTTGGTTTTGAGCGGTCTAGTAAGCGGATTTCTATTCAAGTATTTAGTCGGAAACGTCAAGATGAGGCAAAATTAGATTTTTATAAGCATGTGGTAGTAGATTTGTCTGAAAAATTGCAGATTTCAGGAAAAGATGTGTTGATTTCGGTGATTGAAAATGGGGACGCCGATTGGTCATTTGCAGATGGCGAAGGACAGTTCGTTAACGGGGCGTTATAAAGTTATCGTTTGAGTGGGAAGAGTGATAGCTTAGTTATTGGCAAGATTTTTAAAAAGAAGTTCTGCCTATTTTTACTGTTGGTTAGGGCTTCTTTTTTGATGGCTTAATTTGGTGGCTTATAATGAGAATGTTTCTCAATTAAGTTTTCTATGTTATACTGACAATTGTAAACGGTTTGTTAGGTATTACACGAACTGCTCTATGATTCTAATCATTTTTAGAACATCGTTGTTCACATGTTTATCTATAAGGAGATTATCTTGAAAAAAATTGTATTTATCATATTAGGGTGTTTAACGTTTGCATTGGGAACTCTGGGTATTTTTCTACCATTTTTACCAAGCACGGTATTTTATCTTTTAACCACTTTCTTCTGGCTAAGAAGTTCTGAAAAGCTTTATCAAAAGTTTGTGGCTTCTAAGTTTTATGAAGAGCATATAACGAAGACGCTGATCCGAAAAGAAATTACCACGTCTAGGATGGTTCGGATGTTTATCATGATGTTTATCGTTTTCTTGATTCCATGTTTATTGGTAGATAATGTTGTGATGCGTGTCACGATGGCATGTGTGTATGTGGCTCATGTCATTGGTTTGACTTGGTATTTCAAATTCAGCGGTAGAAAGTGTTCGAAGGGCAAGGCAAAGGTAGATGTTAAGGCTGAGGTGTGAGATTAAATGATTGATGAACGTTTGTTTGGCATGGTCAAGAAGTGGCCCTTGATGTGTTTAGTGGCTTTCAGGTTGGTCAATTTAGGGATTTCTATCACTATTTGGACGTATTTAGCCAAAGGAATAGCAGGTTATCTGGATGGAAGTATGGTCAGTGAGGAAAGTCCTTTTGGACGTTTTTACTGGCTTTTTTTAGGGGCTATAGCGATTAAATCATTGTTGTCTTTTGGAATCGAAAAAATGACTTATCAGTCATCGGCTGAACTGAGAGTGAAGCTTAGGCATCAAGTGATGGCGAAGGCTTTCAAGTTAGAAGAGACAAGGCAGATGTCTGCTGCGCGGTTGGCTCAGTACTCGGTTGATGGGATTGAACAGCTGGAAATTTATTATTCACGTTTTATACCGCAATTATTTTATTGTGTCTTAGCCTCAGCTCTAATTTTTGGGACGTTGGTCCGGTTCGCATGGCAACCTGCCTTGGTGTTATTGTTGTGTATGCCATTGATTCCAATCGTGGTTATGTTGGTGATGAAGATTGCCAAGAAGGTTTTAGGAAAGTACTGGACAGAATACACGAATCTTGGGGTAATGTTTAAAGAGAATTTGAGTGGTTTGAGTACGCTAAAGGCTTTTGACCAAGATGGCATCAAGCAAACGACCTTGAACCAGAATGCAGAACGTTTCCGTAAAGCAACGATGAGTTTATTGTCGGTGCAATTGAATTCAATCACTGTCATGGATATTATTTCTTATTGCGGCGCTGCTTTGGGGATTGGGCTCTCGCTGTTATCTTATAGGGCAGGGCAATTGTCTTTAGCGGGTGTGTTTTTATTTATTTTGTTGAGTGCCGAGTTTTTTATTCCAATGAGACAATTGGGGTCTTTATTCCATGTCGCAATGAACGGTATAACTGCTATGGACCGCTTGTTCACCTATTTGGATATCCCAGAACCGCTTTACGGTAATGAGCAATTATCAAAATCTGTGACGTCAGTCACAGTGGACAATTTGTCTTATACATATCCTAGTTCAGAGCCTGCTTTACAAAATAATTTGGTCTTGAAAGAGGTTTCTTTAGCACTAAACGCAGGTGGGTTAATTGCTATGATTGGAAAGTCTGGATCTGGAAAGAGTACCTTTGCTAAGCTAATCAGTCATCGACTAGTTGGTTATGAAGGTGCTGTCTACTGGAACAACAAATCATTATCAGAGTTAAGCGCAGACAGCATTAAACGTTCTACGCTCTATGTAGATAGTCATGGCTATCTGTTTAAAGCTTCAATTAAAGACAATCTGTTACTTGGAAAAAAGGATGCAGCTGACAGAGAACTATGGGAGGTTTTAAGGACCGTTCAATTAACGGATGTTGTGGATTCACAGGATGCTGGTCTTAATACCATGCTCACTGAGAATGGTGGAAATTTGTCAGGTGGGCAACGGCAACGTCTATTGTTAGCTCGTGCGTTGTTGAAGGATGTCCCTTTCTATGTTTTTGATGAGATCACCTCGGGTATTGATCGGAGAAGCGAGGAAATTATTTTGGATGTATTAAAGGAACTTGCTAAAGATCGACTAGTACTCTTCATCTCGCATCGCCTGTACAATGTGATGAGCGCTGCTGCTGTAGCAGTGTTTGAAAATGGAGAAATCGTAGAATTTGACACACCTGAACACTTAAAAGTTTCTTCTACTTATTTTAAAGCTTATTTTGACCAAGAAACTGAATTGTTGAATCAGACTATGGCCAATGAGAATCGAGGTGGATACAATGACTAATCAAGTCATTACTTGGCTCTTATCATTAGCTAAGCCGTTACGTTTAAAAATGGCTTCAGCGATTTTATTAGGTGTCATCAGTAATCTTTCCGTTGTCTTGATTCCTTTACTAGGGACTGTCGCGATTTGTCGGTTAGTTGGAGGAGAACCAATCAATCTTTGGATTATCATGAGTTTGATGTTAGGTTGTGGTGTCGTTCGGGGCTTTGCGCGTTATGGCGAGCAATACCTTAATCACGATATTGCTTTTCGCCTGCTTGCAAATGTCAGAGACCATTTATTTACTGTGATTAGAAAACTAGGTTCTGATCGCTTGTCTCGGCAAAAAAGTGGTGACTTGGTCGCTAATGTGACGACGGATGTCGAAGCACTGGAAGTCTTCTTTGCCCATACGATATCACCAGTGATGATTGCATTAGTAACTTCTTTCGTGACTGTTTTATATATGGCATCCGTTAACTGGGTTGCAGGACTATTTTTACTGTTTGGACATGCTATGGTTGGTATCGTTTACCCGTTGATGGGCTATAAACGTTACCAACAAGCAGGTGATGATTTCCAACAAGGTGTCGCAGAGCTTAATCAAGTCGTCATGGAGAATGTGGCCGGTCTGTCAGATATCGACCAGTATGACTTGCAAGAAGAACGCTTAAGAGTGTTGGATGAGACTGGTGGGAGCTTGAATCAGTCGTATGCTAAAAAGATCAAACAGGGATCAGATGTTCAATTTCAATCCGAAGCTGCCATATTTCTCTTGTCTTTTGCGGCTTTTGTCCAAAGTTGGTACGTTGGACTTCCTAGCAATCAATTAGCAATCGTAGTGGTGTTAACGCTGAGTTCATTTGGTCCCGTTCTCGCACTAGCCGGTCTAGGGAATGCGCTCTTAACAACATTGGCTAGTGGCAAACGATTATATAGCTTATTTTCTGAGAAACCCCAAGTGGTTTTCCCCGATACTTCAACAAACGATGAGCGTGGTCAGGGGAAGCAGATATCTGTAGCAGCAATGTCTGTCAGTGTAGACCAGGTCTCTTATCAGTACCCTGATTCCGATGACCGGGTCATAGAGGACTTAACCTTTTCGCTTCAACAGCAGCAGTCAATCGGTATCGGTGGCCCAAGTGGTAGTGGTAAATCGACCATTCTAAAATTGCTACAACGGTATTTTGATCCGACAACTGGTAAGATTTCAATTGGAGAAAAGGACCTAATCACCTGGCCAGAACAGTCTTTAAGACAGGCAGAAGGTGTGATGGCTCAGACAACTTTTCTGTTTGAAGATACTGTCAAGGCCAATATTGCTATTGGTAAGCAGGGCGCTAGTGATGACGACATCAAAGCCGCCGCTCAAAAAGCTGAGATCGATTGTTTTATTTCAACGCTACCAGAAGGCTATGAAACTAAGATTGGTCCAACTTCTCGCCAATTGTCTGATGGTGAAAGACAACGTATTGGACTAGCCCGGCTATTTTTACAAGATGCACCGCTCTTTTTACTAGATGAACCAACCAGCAATCTGGATTACTTAAATGAACAATTGATTATGACAACGATTGCGAAGGTAGCGACTTCAAAGACCATGGTGGTCGTCTCTCATAGGCCAACGACGTTAATGTATGCTGACCAGCAATTTATACTAGAAGACGGCGATTTAGTTAAGAAAAGAGGCGATACTAATGGGAGATGATGCAGTGCTCAAAGATACGAAAACAGAAAAGGTATCCTTTGAAACAGGAAGTTTGACGATACGTCAATTAGAAGCAATCTTTCGAACGATTGAACCAGAATTTGACTTTATTGATGACCAAGATGTTGTTCGTTGGTACTCTAATAATCGGAAACGATTGTTTCAACGAGAGGTTAGTGCTTTGGGACAACATGTGTTAGCTGTTCACCCCAAGCATAGTGCAGGTCGGATTAAACAGTTATTAGGAGAGATGCATAGTGGTCGTAAAGACTATCAGACAGTAACTGTGCCGATTCGTGGCAAAATCATGAATATGACTTTCCATGCAGTCCGAGCTGATACTGGTAAATATCTGGGATGTATTGAGGTCACACAAGATGTTAGTCGCTTTAGCAATAAAAGTTGGGTTGACCATGTCCTTCAGTTATTTAAAAGATCGAAAGATAAGAAGAAAACATCAAGTAATAAAAAAGATAGGAGTCATGAAACATCCTAGACTCAAAAAATTCTAGAAAGCAAAGAAAAAGAATTCCAACTGACCTTAGATATTTCAGTGTCAGTTGGAATTCTTTGCTTTTATTTTAGTTATTCAGTTTTGTTTTAGTTATAGATATTTGGTTTACTTATAGAATAGTAATGATGTTATGCAACAATATGTTATGCAACAAAAGGTTACTCTACAAATGGTTCTTCTTCTAAAGCATTTTGGGCAGCCAAGTTCAATAAGCTCCATTGGCGGTCAAATCCAGGTTGGAAGAAGAAATCAGCTTCTGCCAAGTTTTCAAGTGTCAAGTGGTTTTCTATGGCAAGAGCAATCACATTTCCTTGAGCAGTAACATCATAGGTTGACAGAATAGCGCCACCTAAAATCAAGTGAGTGAATGGATCATAGAATAACTGAACAGACACTTCTGGATTACCATTCTCTTCAGGAATGTATTTAGGACGTAAACTATCTTGGTAGAAGGATGAACGAGCTACGACATCTGCACGTTTAGCAGTGAAACTATTCAACCCACTTGTTGCGAAGTGATAGTCGAAAACACTCAAGGCAGATGAGCCCACGACACCACCAAATGGTTTTTCAGGTGTCTTTTCAAACAAGTGTTTGACCACATAGCGTGCTTCACGTCTAGCGACTGTCGCAAGTGCAATAGGCAATTTTTTGCGAGCAGGAATAGAGTAAGCAAGGGTTGCATCACCGACAGCATAAACATCGGGAATATTTGTTTGTAGATATTCATTGGTAATAATCCAGCCACGTCCATCTAAATTGACGGTTCCTTTGAGCCATTCCGTATTTGCTGTGACACCGGCAGCTTGGATGATCAAGTCAGTTTTTATTTCTCCGGTACTCGTCTTAATCGCTTCTACAGCACCTTTACCACTGAATTCAACAATTTGGGCGTTTGTAATAACCTTAACGCCTTTATCTTTCAAATGACCCTCAAGGATATCGGTCAATTCTTTATCTAGGTAGGTTCCTAAAGGACGGTCAATGACATCAAGAATGGTTACTTCTTTACCAGCTTTTCGAGCGGCTTCAGCAGCTTCGATACCGATGTAACCAGCCCCAACAACTGCAATGTGTTTCACTTCAGGGTCTTCTAATTTAGCTTTGATTTTTGTTGCCCAGTCATAACCACGCATTAAGAAGACATTTTCAAGCTCTGTACCTGGAACAGGCAATGAGTGGGGAGTAACACCTGAACTTAGGATTAATTTATCATAAGGATAATCTTCAGTTTGACCATCATGAGTAACAGTTACTGTTTTAACATCAGTATTAATGGCTTTAACTTCATGGTTATTCTTGATGGCAACGTTTGGTTGTGGAAAATCTTCTGGACGGAAGTTTCGCACGTCATTGACGTTTGTCACTTGATCTTCCAAATAAAGTTCCATCCCACATGACATAAATGACACATAGTCACCAGCTTCAAATAAAGTGATGTCAACGTTATCACCATAACGTGATAATAACTCTAAGATAGATTGATGACCACCGTGTGATGCCCCAACAATAACAACTTTCGTTTTCTCCATTTAAAATCCTCCTTTTGATGTTGCTTAGAATAGCTCTAAACTACTCCTAAACTATGTTCAGTCTAACGCTCTTATTTTAGAAACTCAAGCAATTGACTTTTGTATTTTGCGGTTGAAATTACCTGACATTGTTTTTATACTTAAGGCAATGTCACGGCTTACAACCAATGTCATGACAGTGATTTAGAAAAACCACTCCATTTGATTAGAAACGGAAGCGAGAGAATATCCAGTCACTCAATATAGGAGGGAAAAAAGATGAGTATCACATCTTCAGTGATGACTAATATGGACCAATTGCTTGCCACATGGCGTCAGGACGATCAAGATTTTGTCTGTGATGGTATTGTTGATTCGTCCCAGTTTTTTACTGAAAAGGTTAAGTTGTTGTTTGTACTAAAAGAAGCGGACAAAGGTGTTGGGACGGATCTCAGAGCTTACCTGAGAGAGTCTTCGGAGATTACTACACAGAATCTTACCTGGTTAAGAGCAGCTAAATGGACAGATGGCATTATCAATTTTTTTGAGTATAATCGTCTATTCACTTGGCATCAGTTGACAGAAGAGTACCTAAAAAATCCGGCAGAATATTATAAAAAATGGCTGTCCAAAGTCTCGGTGGTTAATCTTAAGAAGACACCACCAAAAGGGCCATCCCGCTTGGAAGACATTAAAGCTTATAGTGAAGGTCCATTAAACCGTGAGTATCTTAAAAAGCAATTTGAGTTGATTGATCCTGATATCATTATTTTAGCTAGCGAAGTGGTTGAGTCACTTTATCGTGAACTTAGCTCTGATTCATTACCCCTGAATGTTGTCGTGACACCTCATGTCAAGGGATGGATTGAAGGCGAAACAAATCGTTTGGTACTATCAACTTATCATCTCTCAGATACTTTGTGTGAAGAGCCAAATGAAGTAGAGCATCAATTATGGTATCGGGACATGATGGAAGTTTTATCTCGTTTAGGACGCAATGGCTGATGACGTTTTAAATGAGCATCTACAACATCGTATTGGGGCGCGAGTCGACGTCAGAAGAAATTGTTTTTTTAAAAGAACCAAATTCTTCATTTTAAGGGATAGGGTATTTTAATGGAATAATCAAATAATTATCACTGATTTCTAATAAAACTCTTGTAAGGTATCAGAAGATGTTAGATACTCCTTAGTATAACGTCTCATGTGAGAGCTTGTGACACTGTGCTGTCAAAAGCTCTCACTGTGGCGGCACTAAGGAGGCTTTTTTATGTACGGTGTTAATCAAGCAATTGAAATACTGGTTCTTAATGACTATGCAGATCATTTATTACAATTTGATCCCATCATCGATTGTTCTCTAGGGTCAAACCCGTGGGGCGGTTGGCCTGGTTTGGTCTGGCATCCTGAACTATTTAAAACAATCGGGAGTTATCCGCACACTGAAAAGCAATTGCAAGAAGCGCTTATAGCGTATTATCACGATATAGCTGAGTTGACAACCGACCATATTCGGTTTGGCGGAGGATCAGTCGGTGTAATCTATACCTTTAACCGTTTATTCCTCAAGGAGCAAAAAGTTGTTATTGGTGTGGCACCACAATTTACAGCAATGTTACTGGTAGTATTCAATTTCTGACTGAGATGGGCAAAAGTGCCTCCTCCAAAAAGGAAACAATTCTAGGAGCAGTGCTTGGTGGGACAGCGCTGATGGTGTCCGGGTTCTTGTTAAATTTGGCTTTATTGTCTTATGCGGAGGAAACCGCAGGATTAGCTATTCCAAATCTTTATTTTGCGGAATTATTGTCTCCTATCTTTAGTTTTATTTTTTCGTTGATTTTATTGGGAGAGATTTTTAGTACAGCAACCCCAATGCTTTGGGTGTCAGCTACCCGAATCGCACCAGAAGGAAGTCAAAAGTATCGCATCAGTTTATTTGTGCTTTCGGTCTTAGCTTTCTTTGGCGGCCAATTGCCATTTGCAACCCTAGTAGGGACGATCTACCCATATACTGGCTATCTAGGAATCGTTGTGATGGCAATGATTATATACAGAGAGCATATTGCATCGAAACTAAACAAGGTATGATGTGAAAAGTGGTATTTGGTATAATGTGGTAAAGTCAAAATAGGAGAGGGGCTGCTTTTTTGTCAGTCATTGATGAGCTGGAAAAAAGAAACTCGGACAGCTAGAGCCAATTAAAAAACCTTATGATGTGTTAGCCCATCAGATACTTTCTATATTATTGGAACATAACGGGCTGCCGCTTTCTCAGTTCCAACGACTCATGAAAGACTTCAAAACGGTTGCGAGGAATACTCGAGACGAGTTTGAACAGGTAACCGCTCATTTGTTTGAACAGTTTTATATCGACCTTCTAGATAATGATGCTATCACTGGTATAGCTATAGAGCCTTTATTAAGGGGTCCCGACTTTTATGCACAATTTGTAACAGAAATTCAGTTTTCGGTCATCAGTGATGACCGAAAAAATAGGGGATATGCCCTTAATACCAGCACTAGCAGAGAATGTTAATATCTACCTTGGCGCAAAAGTGTGGAAAATCATTCGAATTGAGACAAGTAGTAAGAAAATCATCGTTAAACATTCCGCTGACGGCAACGCGCCCATTTTCTTGTCAGGAAGTAACCCCATTATCCCATGCAATTAGACAAGAAATGAAACAGCTGTTGTATGGTGTTGCACGATAACGGTCATGGGGACTGACCAGACAATTTCTTCCCTTATTTTCTTGATTATCAGTCAGAAATGGCAAGTCGAGGACTTGGTCACTGACTTTGAAGGAAATACTGAAACAGTTGATCAATTTATGGCTACCATTAAATATAAGCGCTTACTACCACACGACCTTCAAATTCGTTACATTTGTTATAATTTTCTAGACTTGAAATCAACAATCTCTTATTTAAACAACATTACCAAAGACATTTGAGTTAGATAGAAAAGGAACTTAAGCGGGAGGTGGGTAAATGCGAAGACTTTTAATAACAGGTGGGGCTGGCTTTATTGGAACAAACTTTGTCCGTTATGTATTAGGAATCGACCATTCAGTAGAGATCACTGTGCTCGATTTGCTGACTTATGCGAGTCAAAAGGAGAATCTGCAGGGGTTACCAGTTAGTCGAGTTAGATTAGTGGTCGGAGATATTTGTGATGCACAGCTAGTTGATGAGCTCGTCAAAGAAACTGATGTTGTCGTCCATTTTGCGGCAGAAACGCATGTGGATAATAGTTTAAAGCAACCAGGTATTTTTGTGTCATCTAACTTGGTGGGAACGTTCACGATTCTAGAGGCTTGTCGCAAGTATAATAAACGATTGCATCACGTTTCAACGGACGAGGTTTTTGGAGACCTCCCGATAGATTCAACTGAACGATTCAACGAAGAGTCACCATACCAACCGTCGAGTCCTTATTCAGCTACTAAGGCTGGCGCTGATTTTTTAGTTAGGGCTTGGATTCGGTCATTTGGGCTGATGGCGACCTTGTCGATCTGCTCGAATAATTATGGGCCATATCAACACCAAGAAAAATTTATACCACAGCAGATTACACGAATACTGTCGGGTCAAAAACCGGTATTGTATGGTAACGGGAAAAATGTGAGAGATTGGATTCATGTTGAAGACCACGTACGGGCTATTTGGTTAATTTTAAAGAAAGGTCGACCTAGTGACAGTTATGTGGTTGGAGTTAATGGAGAACATTCTAATCGATGGGTATTAGCGCAAATTTTGAGGATAATGGGGAAAGCTAGTGACGATTATGAGGAAGTTGCTGATCGACCGGGTCACGATCTCAGATATGCCCTTGATAGTTCGAAAATCACTGATGCGTTAGGTTTTGAACCCAAAAATACAGAGTTTGTAAAAGGCTTAACACAGACCATAGAATGGTATGACCAACACCGAGCTTTCTGGCAAAATCGCTAAAGTGTTTGGAATTATTTCAAGCTTTAAAACAACTTTATTTTATTGAGACTACCGATACAGAGAAAAGCGATAGAAAACAAGCGATATAGGGAAATATAAACGTAAAATCAATCATAGGCAATAAGGGGGGATATCAAGGTGGAAGCATATTTAAATTTATTGGCAAAGGACTATGATTCGAGACAAAAGATTATCACAGAGTTGATCAACTTGGAGGCTATTTTGCATTTGCCAAAGGGGACAGAATTATATATTAGTGATATTCATGGTGAATATGAAGGGTTTGATCATATACTAAGAACTTGTGCCGGTAATGTTCAGGAAAAAATCAATGACTGTTTCAAAGATGAGTTGTCCTTAAAGGAACGGCAAAAAATGACAGTATTGATTGCTTACCCAGATATTGTCATGGCGGAACGGACGGTTTTTGAGGTCAAAGATGAGGCGTGGTATCGGCAAACGATTGATCAGTTGTTACAATTATTGATTTTTGTTTCAAGTAAATACACACGTTCAAAAGTCAGAAAGTTACTGCCGGTACAATATGCCTACGTGATTGAAGAGTTGATTTATTCAGATAAGCATCTTCCTGATAAAGAAAATTACTTTTATACAGTATTAGATTATTTGATTGATCTTGCGGAAGGCAAGCAATTTATTATAGCGCTTGCCGACAGTATTCGGACGCTCATCATTGATCATGTTCATATTATTGGGGATATTTACGATAGAGGCACCGGGGCAGATTTGGTTATGGATCGTTTGATGGATAACCATGAGATCGATATTCAATGGGGAAACCATGATATTTTGTGGATGGGCGCTTTTTTTGGATCGAAAGAGTGTCTATTGACCTTACTTAGGATTGCTGCTCGTTATAATTATCTTTTTGATATAGAGAAAGCTTATGGCTTGAATCTCAGACCACTTTTCTTATTCGCCGAAAAGGCATACGATAAAAATTCCCTGTTTCAACCAAAGAAAGACAACAAACCCAAGTTGAAATTATCAGACGATGATTTGACCTTGCTTGAGAAGGTCCACCAGGCGCTCTCCATCATTCAATTCAAGCTTGAGGGACAATTAATCAAGCGTCGGCCAGAATTTGATATGGACCAGTCTAACGTCTTAGAGCACATCAATTACGACCAGCAAACAATAGTAGTTAAAGGCAAGACCTATCAATTAGAGCAACCGTGTTTTCAAACGATTGACCCAATAGATCCTTTGAGATTAACCGAAGAAGAAGAACAAGTAATTCTTAGCCTTTTGGAGTCTTTCCAACATTCAGTTCGTTTAAAAGAACACATTAGCTTCTTGATGGACAAGGGAGGGATGTATCTCAAGTATAATGGTCATCTGTTGTTCCATGGGTGCATTCCAATGCTTGAATCAGGTGAATTCATGCCGT
Organism: Bavariicoccus seileri WCC 4188; assembly: GCF_000421665.1. Taxonomy (GTDB): domain Bacteria; phylum Bacillota; class Bacilli; order Lactobacillales; family Aerococcaceae; genus Bavariicoccus; species Bavariicoccus seileri. The sequence continues at coordinate 14,271 of NZ_ATXL01000019.1, forward strand.
TATCACTGAATGGAAAATCTTATAAAGGCAAAAGTTTACTTGATTTCTTTGATTACCACATTAGAAAGAGTCAACAATCACCTCATATCTCGACTGATTTCTCGACTGATTTGATTTGGTATTGTTGGTGTGGGCCAATTTCGCCATTGTTTGGTAAAGATCGGATGACGACATTTGAACGCTATTTTATAAAGAATAAAGAAACGCATAAAGAAATCGAAAATGTCTATTTCAAGTTTCGGAATCACGAAGAGACGTGTTTGAAGATCCTTTCAGAATTTGGATTGACATTCTCGACTTCAAGAATTCTCAATGGTCATACACCCGTAAAGACCTTGCAAGGAGAATCACCAATCAGAGGGAATGGCTTGTTGTTTGTCATCGATGGAGGATTGTCTAAGGCTTATCAACCAAAGACCGGTATTGCTGGCTACTCTGTTTTGAACAATTCCTATGGTTTCCAGATTGTGACCCATCAACCATTTTTAGGGGTCCCATATATGCTAGAACGTCTGGATGACTCTTCTTCCTTAAAAAAGGTGATTGATCAGATTGATCATCGGCTATTGATTGAAGAGACAACGATTGGAGAAGAGCTTTTACGGCAAAAGCACCAATTATTAGCTTTACTTGCCACTTATCAAAGCTCTCTGGCTTTGAATGAACGTTTTGAGATTGAGTGATTGCTAGCTGTTAACAGCGTGTTAATTTCGTGTTATTAGTCTTAATGGATTGATTAAGTTATTTTAGGGGTTCTCATTTGTTAATCGCCATAAAAGATAATAAGATTAATCTATGTGTCTAAAATTGAAAAAGAGAAAAATTTCTTTTCTTTACAGGCATTAAAATCTTTTGGGGGATTGTTATGGGGAATATATTGCTAGGACTTCTGCCAGCGCTGATGTGGGGAATTCAACCAGTTGTCATGCAAAAAATTGGCGGTAAGGCGACTAACCAACAAATGGGAATGTCGCTGGGGACGTTGCTATTTTCACTGGGCATACTGATTTTTCATCAACCTAATACTTGGACATGGAATCTTGTTTTATCATCCTTTTTATGCGGGTTGGTGTGGTCTTATGGACAAATCAATCAAATCAAGAGTTTCCATCTGATTGGGGTGTCAAAGGCCATGCCGATATCTACTGGGGCACAATTGATTGGGACGGCATTGTTTGGCGTTTTATATTTTGGCGAATGGCAAACAACGATGCAATATGTTTTGGGAATCACCGCGTTAGTGTTGATTATCATCGGTGTCACATGTACCGCTTACCAAGAAAAATCTGGTGAGGACAGCGAAGAGGGTCAAAATATGAAGAAAGGTTTGATCATCTTAGCCCTATCAACAGTTGGGATGGTGTTGTATGCGGTTATTCCGAGAATAGCTGGTATCAATGGTTGGGATGCTGTCTTTCCGCAAGCTGTCGGGATGCTAGTTGGTGCGATAATCCTGTGTCACTTTGAGAAGAAACCAGATATTTGGGGGAAGAAATCCTTTCAAAATATCGCCACTGGGTTGGTGTTTGCTGTAGCTAATATTGGCTTGCTCTTATCGAATGAAGCAAACGGTGTCGCTGTTGGTTTTACCTTATCGCAAATGAATGTGGTTGTGTCGACCTTGGGAGGTTTCTTCTTCCTCCATGAAGTGAAGACGAAAAAGGAACTCTGGATTACCATCGCTGGTTTGGCTCTCGTAGTCATTGGTGGTATCTTGATTGGTCTGACAAAAGCCTAACGCTCTAACCTATAGATGTTAAGTGTAACTGTCTCATCGTTTCGGTGAGACTTTTTTTGACGTTAATAAAGGGTCATTTGTCAGTTATAGTGGTAGTGTAGTGTCAAAAAATTCTGGAAAAAGGAGATCTTTTTCGGAAAAACAGTTGACAATGGTAGACGTGTTGGCCAAACTAATATAAAAGGAAAGAAGGGATCATATGCTGTTTTTCTGGGCAATTATAGGTCTTCCGGTTGCACTTGTTTTAAGTCTGTTACTGACTGATGGAATCATTATGCCAACCCTTTCTTCTTACGATCGTTTGGCTACTATGATCGAACGATTTCGATTCACAGATGAGCTGCTTTGGTTAGTGATAACATTCATTCTATGGAGTTTCTACGTGCAATGGTTACGCGGTAAAGTGAATGTCATTTTGACCTATTGGAGCATTAGTTTTTATCTCTTACTCTTATTTATTGTGTTGTTTACAAAAGCCCCCCGTTATCGGGATTATAATTTAGAACCCTTGTCGTTTGCGGTTAGGAATCGTGCCATATTGACAGAGGCTGCTATGAATCTGCTCTTTTTCATACCTTTAGGGATGCTTTATGGTTTGTTTGCTAAATGGTATGAGATGATTATTATTGCACTAGGGACCATACTAGGTATCGAGGTTTTGCAATATTTATTTTACTTAGGGACCTTCGACGTCAGTGATATTGTTTTGAACTTCGTCGGGTGCGTGATTGGTTATGGTGCTTATTTCTTATTCGCTAAGCGATTTCGTCCGAGAAATGCCACGCAACAGACCCTAGTGGATGCGGATTTAGAGGTAGAAGAGCCAGTTAAAACACGTATAAAACGGTCCCATAAATAAAGGAAAAATTCGACCCTTTATAATGGTGTGATAGCTTCCAAATTCTCATACGTTAAAAATTCTAAGATCATGAAGGCTTTCTATAGTTTATAGAGGGTCTTTTTGTGTGCTGGTGGTGCAGTGTAATAAGTAATAGCGTAATCGGTAATAGGGTCAAACAACAGACAAAAAAGACTCCGTTTAGAACGGAGTCTTTTCTTGCAATATCAATAGTTCTTTACAAAGGGTATTTGTCTCAAGATTATAAGAGTGGTTGACGGCGTTTGCGTACTTTGACACTTAGTTCTAGAGTTCCTCCGGCAGCTGATACGATCTCATCGAGTGTTTTTAAGCTGACATTTTGGTTTCCAGTTTCGATTTTAGCGATATAGGATTGATTCTTGCCACATGCTTTCGCAAGTTCTTGTTGAGTCAATCTTTTTTTATCGCGCAATTCCAATAAAACGTCAGCAGCTAATTGGTTAGCTCTGCTTACTGGAGTGGTTTTACCATTTGGAGTAGTTGTCATAATAGGTCATTCCTTTCCGGTTTTGATGCCGATTTGGTTAGTGGTTTAGGTCATGTTTTCTAAGAGAAACTTTTGTAACATTTAGAATCTTTTTTTGACATCACCCTTGTATTAAATTTATCTTATATCTTTTTATAACATTTTTCAATAAATATAAATTGACAAGTACGTTACAAAAGTAACGAACATGTTTTTGTCAGGTGTCAACTTTGCTGTAAAGTCTTTATAATTCTTTATTTAGTGTTTGTCAATAGGTTTAAACACAATATATTGTGTTAAATTTGAGAAAAACACTTGAAATCGTTCAATTGTATGAGTAAAATAGCTTGTGAAGAAATATTTAAGGAGGAAAAATTGATGGAAGAAACTGTGATAAATGAAGCCCAATATTTGAACACTGATTTGCAGGTTGTTAAACGTGATGGCCGACGGGTCAGTTTCTCCGATCAAAAAATCGAAGCAGCTATTTTAAAGGCAACGAGAGAAAGTGACGTTGACTTAAAGAAAGGGTCAGTTGAGCTGGCGGCCTTGATGTCATCTATCAATGAAGAGATTGCAGACCGATTTCATCAGGATATCAAAATCTATGAGGTCCAAAATATAGTGGAACATGCCTTATTAGAAGCTGGTTTTACGAATCTAGCGGAACGTTATATTGATTATCGGACAAAACGGGATATCGACCGTTCTAAGATGACTGATATCAATTTTACCATCCAAAAATTACTTCATAAAGATAAAACGGTCGTTAATGAGAACGCGAATAAAGATAGTGAGGTCTTTAACACGCAACGTGATTTGACGGCTGGGACAGTGGCAAAGGCAATGGGTTTAAAAATGATGCCGCAGCAAGTGGCAAATGCTCATTTAAAAGGAGATATCCACTATCATGATCTGGACTATCATCCGTATTCACCATTGACTAATTGTTGCCTAATCGATTTTGCAGGAATGCTACGAGATGGGTTCAAGATTGGTAACGCTGATGTGGAGTCACCAAGGTCGATTCAAACAGCAACTGCCCAAATGGCTCAAATCATCGCAAATGTGGCTTCTAGCCAATATGGTGGGTGTTCAGCTGACCGTATTGATCAATTCTTAGCTCCTTATGCAGAACTCAATTACCAAAAGCATTTGAAAGATGCCAAAGAGTGGATTGATCTTCCTGAGCGTCAAAAAGAATTTGCCTATAAAAAGACGAAAAAAGATATTTATGATGCCATGCAATCCTTAGAATACGAAATCAATACCCTTTATTCTTCTCAAGGGCAAACACCCTTTACAACACTAGGTTTTGGACTTGGTGAGTCATGGATTGAAAGAGAAATTCAAAAAGCAATCCTAAAAGTTCGAATCAAGGGGTTGGGGAAAGAGCATCGGACTGCTATTTTTCCAAAATTGATTTTCACTTTAAAACGGGGAACGAACCTAAATCCTGACGATCCAAACTACGATGTCAAACAATTGGCATTAGAGTGTTCCACCAAACGGATGTATCCCGATATCTTATCTTATGATAAAATTGTCGAGTTGACGGGTAGTTTTAAGGTGCCAATGGGTTGTCGTTCTTTCCTCCAAGGTTGGTGGGATGAGGATGGCAACGAAGTTAACGCTGGACGGATGAATTTAGGCGTTGTCACCTTGAATGTGCCACGGATTGCATTAGAAGCACATGGCGATATTAATCGTTTTTGGGACATTCTTGAAGAACGACTGAAAATCGTTAAGGATGCTTTAGTCTACCGCATCAAACGGGTCAAAGAAGCTCATCCAGCAAATGCTCCAATCTTATACGAGTATGGGGCATTTGGAAAACGACTGACGAGAGAAGATTCTGTGGATGAACTTTTCAAGAATAAACGTGCGACAGTCTCTCTAGGCTATATTGGGTTATATGAAGCTGCAACTGCTTTTTATGGTCCAAACTGGGAGCACAATAAAGAGGCAAAGGCATTCACAGTAGGTATCGTGAAGTCCTTAAAAGACCATGCAGATGATTGGGGGAATGAGTATGGCTATCATTTCAGCGTCTATTCAACCCCAAGCGAGAGCTTAACAGACCGTTTTTGCCGTCTGGATACCGAAAAATTTGGAAAGATACCGGACATTACAGACAAAGAGTATTACACAAATTCTTTCCATTATGATGTTAGAAAAAAACCTACACCGTTTGAAAAGATCGATTTTGAAAAAGATTATCCGCAATATTGTTCAGGTGGTTTTATCCACTATTGCGAATATCCAATTATGCGGACTAATCCAAAGGCTCTAGAAGCTGTTTGGGACTTTGCCTATGACCGTATTGGATATTTAGGGACTAATACTCCAATCGACCATTGTTATGAATGTGGCTATGATGGTGAATTTTTACCAACTGAAGTAGGGTTTAAATGCCCAGATTGCGGTAATCATGATCCGAGAACATGTGACGTTGTGAAACGGACCTGTGGTTATCTCGGAAATCCACAAGCGCGTCCAATGGTCCACGGCCGACATGTGGAGATCGCTTCTCGTGTCAAACATATGGATGGTGAAAAAGATGAGAAACCCGAAACCAAAGGAATGGCTCAGTAGTGATTGGAGTCAAGCCAAGATTGCAAGCTATAAGCCATTCAACTTTGTCGATGGTGAAGGGGTTCGTTGTAGTATTTATTTGAGTGGGTGTTTGTTTGCCTGTAAAGGATGCTACAACAAAATTGCCCAAAACTTTAATTACGGCACGCCATATACGCAAGAATTAGAAGATACAATCATTGAGGATTTAGGCCAACCCTATTGCCAAGGATTGACGCTTTTAGGCGGAGAACCTTTCCTGAACACTGGTGTTGCTATCAAATTGTGTCAACGCATCAGAGCAGAATATGGGGGTACCAAAGATATTTGGTCTTGGACAGGCTATACTTACGATGAATTGTTGAAAGAGTCAGAGGATAAGCTTGAATTGCTAGGGTTGATTGATATTTTAGTAGATGGACGGTTTGATATTTCGCGAAAAGATTTGACCTTACAATTTCGTGGAAGCAGTAATCAACGGATTATTGATGTTCCAAAATCTCAAGAAAAAGGCGAAGTCGTTATCTGGGAAGATTGTGTGGATAGCGAGCGGTATTTTAAAGGCTAGCTTAGGCTAGTCTTTTTTAGAACAGTTTACAGAAAATTATGTTTTACTTTCAGGGAACAAGGACTTTTTGATACAGTTCTATATTATACTATAACAGATAGAAAAATGTAGGTGGCTTCACAAAACCATCATTTGGATAACTTCCGTCATCTAGGGAAAATTTACCATTTTTATGAGAAGATTGTATGACATTTCTGACAAAAAAGTGTAATATAAAGGTGTTGAAAAATTACCCAAAAAAAGGAGCGGACAAGTCATGTATTACGTTAAAAATGAACGCAATGGCAAAGAAATATTCGATGCAGCTACTAATTTGGCCATCGAATACTTCTTGTTGAACGAAAAAGTACTTGATGAACCAATCTTGTTATTCTATATCAACAAGAATGCCATCATCATCGGAAAGAACCAAAACACTTATGAAGAAGTTAAACAAGATGCGGTAGATCGATTGGGTGTTGAAGTGGTACGTCGTTTTTCAGGTGGTGGTGCTGTCTATCATGATATGGGAAATATTTGCTTCTGCTTTATCACAAAAGATGATGGCCAAAGTTTTAGAGATTTTGGTAAATTCACCAAACCAGTTATTGAAGCATTGCATGAAATGGGTGCTACTGGAGCAGAATTACAAGGTCGTAATGATTTATTGATCGATGGGAAGAAGTTCTCTGGAAATGCGATGTATTCGAATAACGGACGGTTGACGGCTCATGGGACGTTGATGCTTGATTTGGATGCGGAAGTAACGACTGAAGTCTTGCGTCCAAAACAAGATAAGATTGCTTCTAAGGGGATCAAATCTGTCCGGAGTCGTGTGACCAATATCATGCCTTATCTTGATGACAAGTACAAAGGAATCGATATCTTCAAATTCCGCGAAGAATTGTTAAAACATATTTTCCATACGGATGATGTCAGCACGATCAAAGAGTACAAGTTAACCGATGATGATTGGGAGAAGATCGATGCTTTCAAAGCTAAATATACTGCAAATCCTGATTGGAACTATGGTTCAAATCCCGATTTCGATATTACGAACTCTAAGAGGACGACTGCTGGGCATATTGATTTTAATATTAATGTTTCTCATAACAAAATCAAGGATATCAAGATCAATGGTGATTTCTTTGGATTAGGTGAGATATCTGATGTTGAAAAGATTTTGACAGGTGTTGACTACAACCGTGAAGCATTGACGAAGGCGTTTGATGCAATCGATGTTAAACGGTACTTTGGTAATGTTACTGTTGAAGATTTGGTGGACTTGTTATTGGGTGAAGCCTAACTTTTAAAAACTGGGGAAACTGAGTGATATTGCGTAGGTCAGTTAATAGCTTAGTACAGGTAGTTAATAGAAGAAAAACTTCAGTAAATAATATGGGGTATCAAAAAAAGCAAGGTGGGAGTTGTGACAGAGAACTGTCACAACTCCTTATCTATTTTGACAGGTGTTCATTAATTAAGACAAGTTTTCATTAGTGTACAGTGAATAGAATCGTTTAGATAGTGAGTGTTAATAGATTTAGGTAAGAATCAACAGATTTAGCTAAGGATCAACAGATTTGGATGAAGACCAACAGATTTGGGTTAGTCTAAATAAATTAGGTTAGCGTCAATTGAGTTGTAAACGTGAAGATGAGTAAAAGTAACCTTGTATTACAAAGTGACCTTGTATAATAAGTTGCGCTTCGTTAAAATAACATTATATATTGATTAGAGGGAGCATTACGATGACACAGAAAATTATATTAACAGGGGATCGGCCAACGGGGCAATTGCATTTAGGACATTATGTTGGTTCTCTTAAAAACCGTGTAGCTTTACAAAATACTGGAGAGTATCAGCCCTATATCATGATTGCAGATCAACAAGGGTTAACGGATAACGCCAAAAATCCTGAGAAGATCAGGCAAAATATCTTACAAGTTGGGCTGGATTATCTAGCAGTTGGTCTTGATCCCAAAAAGTCTACGTTATTTATTCAATCTCAAATACCAGCACTAGCTGAATTAACGATGTATTACTTGAATTTAGTAACCGTTAGTCGGATTGAACGTAATCCGACGGTCAAAGCAGAAATCAAACAAAAAAAGTTTGAACGGAGTATTCCAGCTGGTTTCTTTATCTATCCGGTGAGCCAGGCTGCGGATATTACAGCTTTCAAAGCGGACTTGGTGCCGGTTGGGGATGATCAACAACCGATGATTGAGCAAACTAGAGAAATTGTTCATGCGTTTAACAGCACGTATCAAACTGATGTATTAGTTGCGCCAGAGGGTTTGCTTCCTGAAAAGGGATTAGGACGTCTACCTGGGTTAGATGGGAATGCCAAAATGAGTAAGTCACTCAACAATGGGATCTATTTAGCTGATGATGCTGATGTTGTTAAGCAAAAAGTGATGTCAATGTATACTGATCCGAATCATATTAAGGTCAGTGATCCGGGTCAAGTTGAAGGAAATATGGTCTTTACCTATTTAGATGTCTTTGCACCATCTGACCCTGAAGTGGCTAAAATGAAAGAACAGTATGCTAAGGGTGGTTTAGGGGATGTTAAAGTCAAAAAGTATCTCATCGACGTTTTAGATGGGATCTTGTCTCCAATCCGTGAGAGACGGGAAGAGTATGCTAAGGATCCTGCTAGTGTTTATGCTATCTTGAAAGAAGGCAGTGAAGCAGCTAATGTTGTTGCTAGCCAAACACTACACGAAGTAAGAGAAGCTATCGGGTTGAATTACTTTTAGAAACAGCTGATTTTGTGTTTGATGAGCGATTAAAGAGGTGTGTGCACCCTTTTTTGAGAGAAAAATTGCGATGTGGCATCAGTCCCTTATGAAAAGTTTCCGCAAATTTCTGCCTTAAAAATCTAATTGTGAAGAAACTGTGAACAACCTATAAAACGTTGATATAGCAACATATAAGACCTTTTTAGACGAAGTGACTTGACTACATGATACGAACTTAATATAAACTTTAGGAATAATTCACAATTTACCTATCATGTATTACCAAAATAGCGTATAATATAAAATGTAGTAGTAAGATAGTTGTTTTACAAGGAGGGGTTACTATGGTTACAATATTCACATCACCAAGTTGTACATCATGTCGTAAAGCAAAAGCCTGGTTCGAAGAACATGGCATTGCTTATGAGGAACGAAATATTTTTTCGGAGCCGTTGACTAAAGATGAAATCAAAAGGATTTTGCGAATGACCGAAGACGGAACCCACGAAATCATTTCGACACGTTCGAAAGCTTATATGGATTTGAATGTGGACATCGATGCCTTGCCAATGAATAAACTATTCGATTTGATCATTGAACATCCCGGACTTTTAAGACGCCCGATTATGTTAGATGACAAACGTTTCCAAGTCGGCTACAACGAAGATGAAATCAGACGGTTCTTGCCACGTTCAGTGAGAAGAGCTGAATTGGCCGAAGCCGAAAGGTTGTCACTTGAGCTGTCTGCTTCATAATGGAAAAAGCGCCCTGAGGGGCGTTTTTTTTTTACACATAAGTTGAGTTCTCAATAGGGATATATCTCAAGCACATAAGTCTTAATTTTATCCTAATTATAGAGTAGATAAGTCCAATAGACTTGTTATTTTTGAGGAACTGTGTAATATACTATGCACCTGCCATTTTATCGTATTTCAATGACAATGGACTCTGTTCAATTAGCGACTATTCTTGATTTGAAAAATGTGACAAAGTTCCCTATATTTGCTATAGTTAAATTGCATAGATGTTTAGCTACGCAGAAAGGATGATAGTGATGGAAATAGAACATATCAATGAGAAGACGATTCGAGTATCCATCCACAAAGAAGACTTAGAAGCGCGTGGCATTGAATTTTTAGATTTACTAGGTAACCAACAACAAGTTGAAAGTTTCTTCCATAGTATATTGGAGGAAATCGATGAAACTAATGAATTCAGCCAATCAGATAGCGTAACTTTCCAAGTTATACCAAATGGAGAAGGTCTAGATTTACTGATTTCTCAACATGACTTTGAAGATGAAGAAGAAATTGAACAGTACGATGAAAGCTTACAAAGGTTTTTAAAGGCATTTAAAGAGAAAAAACAAAAGACTAAGACTAGCGAGCGACCAAAACCGGTATCGACAGGGAAATCCGCAGATAATTATTATTCTAATCGTGACTATGTTGTATATGTCACTCCTAGTATTGAGGAAATGATTGCGATTGCCCAAGATATTGATGATTCTCAGTTAGATTCTACGCTTTTTGCGGTAGAAGGTGCGTACTTTGTTAGAATCGTCTTTGACCAAGATGGTTTAAATGAAGAACACAAGACAGCTATTGAATTAGTCCTTGGAGAGTATGCGGAACCAAGTCGCCTTTCAGAAGAATGGTTGATTGAACATGCGCAAACGTTAATCGCTAAAGATGCATTAGGTGCATTGAGAAGATACTTTAACTAACTAAGAGCTTGTGGAACAAGCGTTTAGCTTTGAGACAAAAGAGGAGATAGCAGAAAATTTTAAATTTTCGGGCTAGATCGACTTATGATAAAAAAGCTGCTTGAACCACACCGACAAAGAGGTTGTCATAGAAGCGACTAGCTTTGTGTCACAAGGAAGTCCTCCGATCTATTGATCGGGGGGCTTTTTTTCTTTTTTAAACTAATTGCTAGTGTTTTTCGTCAGTTAGTGGGAGGGGTAGGTGGGAGAAAGGTGTTAATTGCTAAGACAGCTTTTGGAAGTTTTAGGCATGCAGATGCAGCAAATGATCGGGAGACGTATTATTGTCCTTATTGTGGTGACGTTGTCATTCTTCGATCTGGTCAGAAAACTAAACGTCATTTTGCACATCGTCCGGTTGAAAGTTCAACTTCTAAAGTCGCCGAATCTTTTGAACATAAGATAGGAAAAATGTGGTTAGCGGACCGGTTTAATGAGATTGGTTATGCTGTGTCTACGGAAGCTGTAGTTAGTGAAGCACAGCGAGCAGATATTCTTGTGTCGACGGCTAAGTCTCATGTTGTCATCGAGTACCAACTCAGTCCAATCAGTCTGAGAGATATTTCTTTGCGATCTGTTGGTTATCGTAGTTTGGGTTTAAATCAATGGTGGTTCGTTGGTCAAGAAGATCTTCCTCCGGTGGCTCCACAGCAAAAGTTATTTCTCTTGATGAGGTATCATGAAAAGCTGGGTTATTATTACTGGGTATTGGATAATAAGCATCTAAGCATAAAACTTGTGTGGGATGTTCGCTTTGCGACAAATGGACGAAAGCTCTTGACTGGTCATGTCGTACGGTATCCAGTTTATTTAGGAGTGCCTACTCTCAATAAAATTCTTCAGTTGACCTTTCTCCAACTTAATAAACTTAATAAACATAAAAATCAAAACATAATTCAAAAACAAAATCATAATCGTAATCAAAATCAAAATCAAAATCAAAAACAAAAACAAAATCAAAAACAAAAACAAAATAAAAAGCAAAATCAAATTGAAAATCAAAGCAACACTAAAAAGCAAAATCAAAACAAAATTCAAAATCAACATCTAAATCAACATCTAAATCAGTATCAAATGAAACATAAAAATCAGCCTCAAAAAATGAAAGACAATAAAAGAAGTATGGATGCCAAGGAAACTGGATACAAAGGGTTTATGTCTACAAAAAGTGACAAGGGTTGTGGTAGTCCTGATCTTTATAAGATGACAATCGCAAGTCGCTCAAAGTCGCGTTTTTGTCGTTATTTCAGGCATTCAAAGCAACCGATTGATAGGTTTCTAGCGGAGTTTTTATATCAAAAAGGAAAGGTGATAGAGGAGTTGAATCCGTTATTCTTTTATCCGCCGCTTTATGAGTTAGGCAGTTCGTATTCTATTGTTTTGTGGCGTGTCGTGATTGAAGTGGATGGTTTGTCTTATGAGAAATTTGGTCGTTTTGTGAAAGACCATGACTCTATCTTAAAACGGGTACCTTTGCCTTTTGTGAGGGAACCTGAGGATAAATGGCTTAAGCGTGTGTGGGAAGGTTGGTCTGCTATAAGGGTTTTAGACCGAAACTTTATGCCTTTTATGGTAGAATAGGGTTATTAATTGAAAGGATGATGCATGCATGTCGAAAGAACAAAATAATAGTAAAATACTTCTTCGTGAAGATGTTCCTGCTGAGTTGACGTGGGATACTACGTTGATTTATCCCAGTGATGAGGCGGCTGAAGCAGCTATTTCTGCCGTGAAAGATAAGAGTGAAAAAATCGAGGGGTTCAAGGGTCATTTAGCGGATGCTTCAGATACCTTAGCAGATGCGATTGAGACGATCTTGGATGTCTATCGTCAGGTTGAAAAGGCTTATGTTTATTCGCACTTAAAATATGATCAAGACACTACCAATACGAAATACCAAGGGTTACAACAACAAGCTTTGAGTGTTTTCACCCAAGTTTCTGGTAGTAGTGCCTTTTTTGAACCTGAAGTTTTAGCAATTCCTCTTGATAAGTTAGAAGGTTTTGTAGCGGAAAACGACCGTTTGAAACCCTATAAGCATTATTTGGATCAATTAACGGTCAATAAAGACCATGTCCTATCTGCGGATCAAGAGACTATTCTCGCAAATGCTGAAGCTGTCTTTTCTGGGGCTAGTCAAACCTATAACATTTTGACGAATGCTGATCTAGATTTGGGAGAAGTGAAGGATGAAGATGGTAATATAGTACCATTGACGCATGGTTTATTTGGCTCTTTGTTACGTTCTAAAAATAGAGAAGTTCGTGAAGAGGTTTATAATCAACTTTATGACCGTTTTGAAAGCATTAAGAATACAACTGCTTCAACCTTAGCAACACATGTCAAAAAGCATAATTTTAATGCGACGACTCGAGGTTATAGCTCGGCACGTCAAGCGAGTCTTGCTCAAAACTTTATACCAGAGTCCGTTTATGAAACACTAGTTGAGGAAGTAAATCGTCATTTACCACTATTACATCGTTATGTTGCCTTGCGTAAGAAAGCATTGAAGCTAGATGAAATCAAGATGAGTGATATGTATGTTCCTCTAAATCCTGACCATGATCAAAAGCTAACTTTTGATGAAGCACGTGATATTGCATTAAAAGCATTAGCGCCTTTTGGGGAAGATTATGTTGAAATCTTGAATGAAGGATTTGCCAATCGTTGGATAGATATCAAAGAAAATAAAGGAAAACGGTCTGGTGCCTATTCTTCAGGCATGTATGATACTGTTCCTTATATTCTGTTGAATTGGCAAGATGATTTTAGCCAATTGTTTACATTAGTCCATGAATTTGGTCACAGTGCGCATTCTTATTACACACGGCATAATCAACCATATGTTTATGGTGATTATCCTATTTTCCTTGCAGAAATCGCATCAACGACTAATGAATGTGTGTTGACGGAACATTTGCTCAATACCGAGACAGATCCAAAAACGCGTTTAGCTGTATTGAATGATTATTTGGATCGTTTCAAGAGTACTGTATTTCGTCAAACGCAGTTCGCTGAGTTTGAACAATATATTCATGCCGCTGATCAAGCTGGTAAACCATTGACAGTTGATTTTCTGTCCGATTACTATGGTGAGTTGAACAAACGTTACTATGGTAATGATGTGACCTATGATGACCACATTAAATACGAATGGTCACGTATTCCACATTTCTACTACAATTTCTATGTTTACCAATACTCGACAGGTTTAGCTGCTGCTACAACTCTTGCTGACAAGATATTGACAGAAGGGGATAGTGCTGTTGAAGCTTATAAGAATTATCTAAAAGCTGGTTCTAGCGACTATCCAATTGATGTGATGAAATCAGCAGGAGTTGATATGACATCTCCAGATTATTTACGTCATGCTTTCAAAGTCTTTGAAAAACGGTTAGATGAATTAGAAGAGTTGTTAGAAGAAGTTGGAAAATAAATCTGTTTCTCTTTTATAGATCTACCATTGAGAAAAAGAACTCATCAGGAGCTAGCTAAAAGCTTGTTCCCAATGAGTTCTTTTCTCTTGTCAGAGTTATAATTATCTCAGTTATGACGATCAGACAGAGTTATGACACCAAAATTAATTTGTTAAAAGCATAAGCTAATTAAAAGCATAGGCTATTAAAAAGCATAAGCAATTAAAGGTACAGGCTGGTTGAAGGCATAAGCTCCTTATATCGCTTGTAGGTCAATTATTACGATTCGTTTGAATGGCGTTGCCATTTTACAGCATGCATGTGATCACCGTGTGTATGCTGTTTCTTTTTACAATTTGTACTGCGAGGTTTATTTTTTTGTTTTACAAGGTTGAGTAAGGCCGCTGTCGTTATCTCGTTTTGAACCATAATGCCATAGTCTTCGCTCAGATTATCAAAGATGACGAGTGATGGCGTTGATGTGATGCCCATTTCTTGTGCAACATGTTGATCTGTTGTATAGGCATCTTTTGTCAATCGACTATAGTGATCTTCTTTAAATTCGGCCAGATCTAGTCCTTCTTTATCAGCCGTTCTGAAGACTAATTCTTCGCTAATAGGTATTTTATCTTGATGCAACGCTCTTTGCAAAGCAAACAAGAACTTCCTACCACGTTTACAGCCTTGCATCATCGCAGCCTTATAAGCTAGTGATACTTGGTAAACTGTCAGATAGAGTTGGTTGCGATAATTAAAGTCACCGTTCTCGATACCAAGACGATGCATATACTCGCTCATCGTCTTGATATTGTGATACGGTAATATCTTATAATTTATTTTACAGGGTGCTTCTGTGATGAAGCGGTTTATCTCTTGCTCAAATTTATAGCATTCGTAACCGATGGGATTTATAAAAAGATATAAATCTAAAACCCTGTTAGGGGGTGCAAAGGACGAAACTTGTAGTTTGTCGACCCGATACATGTCTATCACCTTTCATTGCTATTGTGTTCTATGTTATAAAGGTCATTTAAAATTATGTTTAAACTATTTTGAACTATTTTTGCTCAACAACTACATTGTAGCGAAAAATAGAGGAGATGCCTAACGTTTTGATTCGTGAGACAGGGCTCGTTCTATTTTTGGTGCACTCACAATTCGTGGAATATTGAACTGATGGAGCAAAGCGCTAAATTCTTTTTGTCCTATAGCAAGATCCGTTACTTCATACTCAAGTTCGAAATCTATCGTGTTGTCACTGAAGGTTACTTGGTCAAGAACGAGTAATCCAGTCTGATAGGGGAGCTCGTAGCGTTTAGTTGTCATGGCTGTGACTAAGGGAAATGTGGTAGTTGTGATCTGTTGCTCCAAAAGGGCGTCACCGATTGGCTTTGCTACTGTCAATCGACCAGAATCGATCCAGCTGTATGCCTCATTAACGGATAAGGCAACCGTTGTTTCAGCTTTCTGTAAGGGTCCAACGGCATATTTTAAAGTCATTTCTGCACGTCCTTGATTGATCACTCGGATTCGAAGGGCCATGCCATGGTTCTTTAAGTGGTCATCTTGGTCAAAATAAGCATTGGTCAGTTGAAGAATTCTACCCTCATCTGTTTTAAAATGCGCTAACAATTTGCGGTAATCAGTTTGGGTGAGGGTGTTTTTAAATTCTTGTTCTAATTCACGGTGAATGTTATCTTTAGTAACCATTACTGTTTGGCTCCAATCCATTGGACCTGTCTTCTTACTTACATTTTATCAGTAATTAACGTTATGTGCTAATCATTCGAATATGGTACAATAACACTAGAGTGTAGCTACTCAAAAAGTGGTTAAAAGAGTTGATATAACGCGAAAAACATGAAATGACTTTTGTTTGAAAAAATAAAGCGGTCTACTGCTAGATCGCCCCAACTCATTCTTGATTAAACCTTCTAGATAATCAACTATTGAAGGATTTGTTATGATTATACTGAACTGGATCCATGAGGTCAAAGGTTACATCGTGGACAGTTACTGAAGTAGCCTATTAGCATCTTAGTTAGTATCATAGGTGTTAGAATTTTGATATCAAATGTTTAAGAGGTCACTAGTATCTGTGTAGAAATCACTAGTATCTTGTTATATGAAGAGAGGGATTAGTCGTGGAAAAAGTTACCCCAAACATTGTAGATGATTGGAATGCTTTTCTTGCCCCATATTATCAAGCAGTTTCAGAAATTAAAGTAAAATTAAAAGGGATACGCGAAGAGTATCGACAACAAGAGAAACATGCCCCAATAGAGTTTATTACCGGGCGGGTCAAAACAGTTAATAGTATCATTGAAAAAATGAATGTCCGTCAAATTCCAGTCGATAATTGGATTGAAGAAGTTACCGATATTGGTGGGATTAGAATCATGTGCCAGTTTGTTGAGGATATTTACGAAACTGTGGATTTGCTCAGACAAAGGGGAGATTTTAATATTGTTGTTGAACGTGATTATATCACCCACATGAAAGACAGTGGCTATCGGTCTTATCATATTGTGATTAATTATCCTGTCGAACGAATAGAAGGTCGGCGTGGCGTTTATATCGAGATTCAAATCAGAACACTTGCCATGAATTTTTGGGCGACGATTGAGCACTCACTTAACTATAAGTATGATGGAGATTATCCGGATGCTTTAAGAGATCGTCTGAAAAGAGCAGGCGAGGCTGCCTTTAGTTTGGATAAAGAAATGAGCGAGATCAGGGAAGATATCCAAGAAGCGCAAGATATCTTCCATCATTATAGGCGATAGGCAATAAGTCTATAGGCGGTAAGTTTAAAAAGGCGATATAGCTCATCGTCTTGTCGATGGTTAAAATGAAGTTTTATGGGGGAGTAGACAGCATGAAATTGGCATTTGTCTCAAATGATTCAGAAAAGTCTCAAGGTATAAAGGATTACTTTCAGACCTTGTGTCATATGGGTAGATTTGAAGGGGATGATACTGATCCTGATGTTGTCATCTCAATCGGTGGAGATGGGACCTTGCTATCGGCATTCCATCAGTACCAAGATTGCATCAACCATGTTAAATTTGCTGCGATTCATACGGGTCATTTGGGGTTTTACACGGATTGGGTCGCAGGTGAAGCTGAGCAACTAGCACAGTCGCTGATTAATGATGATCTTGTTAATGTGAGTTATCCATTGTTACAATTGAAAGTTATTCAAGGGGAAAGATCTAGCAGACGTGTGCGTCAAATTCTGTGTTTGAATGAAGCGACGATTAAGCAAGTCACGGCAACTTTTATTTGTGAAGTTTTTATTGGTGATGAATTGTTTGAAACCTTTCGTGGGGACGGTCTTTGTGTGTCTACACCAACTGGCTCTACTGGGATCAACAAATCAATCGGTGGGGCAGTCGTCCATCCTAGCTTGAATGCTCTACAGCTCACGGAGTTTGCCTCCTTGAACAATCGGGTCTTTCGTACATTAAGTTCCCCATTAATTGTTACCCAAGATGAAACGATAACGTTTAGGCCAATCTCTAATGGTCATTCAACTGAGAAGCTTGTCTTGACCTATGACAATTTATTTGAGTCTGCAGAAGAATTGAAGGAACTTTCATTTAAAGTGGCAGATGAGCGGATCCATTTTTTGGGATCCAAGCATAAGCGTTTTTGGAACCGAGTTTCCTACTCCTTCATCGGACCGGTAAAGGGATCAGGACATGAGATTTGAGTGGGTGGTCACAGAGAAAGAAACAAAACTATTGAAGTTTTTCTTGCGTGATCAAGGTGTTTCCAGAAAATTGTTAAGTGCAATCAAAACGCATAATGGTTTCAGCGTCAATGACCTGCCTTGTTTTGCAAATCAAGCTGTGGTATCCGGAGATAGGGTTGCTATCGTGATTCCTGACGAGGAAAGTCATGAGACTGTAGTGCCTGTTAAACGGCCACTTGAGATTTTATATGAAGATAGAGACCTCCTAGTCGTCAATAAGCCTAGAGCATTAGCGACGATACCGAGTCGTCAAAATCCTGAAAGTTCACTGGCAAATTGGATAAAAGGCTACTATGTTTCTAATGGCTATAAAGACCAAGTGATCCATATTGTGACTCGGTTAGATCGTGACACTTCAGGAATCGTACTGATTGCCAAGCACCGCTTTAGTCATCACAGTTGCGACCGCTTATTGCGTGAGTCTCTGATTACGAAGGAATATCGTGCTTTGGTGTGGGACCGGGATAATCGACTACGAGATCATGAGTTGATTGATCTCCCAATTGCTAGGGATAAAGACTCAATCATCACGCGCTGTGTGGCTGAAGATGGCAAGAAAGCTCTAACTGAATACTGGGTTATGAAATCCTTTGGACCAATCAAACTGGTGAAAATTCACTTGCACACGGGACGTACACATCAGATTAGAGTCCATTTTAAAGCACTTGGTTGCCCGTTGGTGGGAGATTCATTATATGGAGGGGCAAAGAATGATGGTATTGATAAGCAGGCTCTCCATTGTCGTAAAATCAGCCTCATCCAACCTTTTAACCAGCAACCCTTGACTATCAAAGCACCATATCCAAGAGATATGTCAGACTGGTTGATGACTAAAGGGTATGATTGTAGTAAGGATGAAGATTAATGACTGAACTATTAGTCAATAAAAGGAACCAGATTGATCACAATTTGTGAACCGAGGTGACTTATGGAAGAACAAAGAGAACAAGAAGAATTACTAAGAGATATTGAAAATAGTTTGCTGTTAGAGGATATCGATACATTTCGTGAGTTATTTTTAAATGCCCATGTCTATGAACAAGCACAGCTTTATCTCGCTTTAAGTGAAAAAGCTAGGCTCGTTCTGTACCATTTCTTATCCCCACAAGAAATAGCAGATATGTTTGAATTGATCGAAGAAGATGATGATGAGGTCATCGATTATCTAAAAGAAATGGATGATCGCTACTTGGCTGTCATGTTGTCTTGTATGTCGACGGATAACGCGGTCGATCTCCTAAAAGAACTAGATCCAAGTGTGGCACATCGTTATTTGCGGTTAATGCCTGATGATTCAGAAGCAGAGATTAGGCGATTATACTACTACAATGAAGAGACTGCCGGGGGCTTAATGACCACGGAGTTCATTGCTATCCAAGCCAATCAAACCGTGCAGAGTGCTTTAACATTGATCAAGAGTTTAGCTCAACAAGCTGAGACAATTTATTACATTTATGTCGTTGACGAAGAACGGACACTTGTTGGTGTCTTGTCTTTGAGGGACTTAATTTTAAACGATGATGACACGATGATTCATGAGGCAATGGTGGATCGGATTGTCAGTGTATCAGTCAATGAAGACCAAAAACAGGTGGCTCAAACGGTTCGAGATTATGACTTCTTGGCCTTACCTGTAGTTGGCGACTCAAACGAAATGCTTGGCATCATCACTGTCGACGATGTCATGGATGTTATGGCGGAAGAAGCTAGTAGTGACTACTCTGGGTTGGCCGCAGTCGATGTTGACGATACGCCTTTAAATCCCTTTGTAGCTGCTACAAAACGGCTGCCATGGCTAATCACATTATTATTCCTGGGAATGGGAACGTCAACGCTGATTAGTCAATATGAGGGTATTATTGCGCAAGCAAGTGTCTTATCTGTATTCGTTACCCTTATCACTGGTACGGCGGGTAATGCTGGTACGCAGTCTCTAGCGGTTGCCGTCAGACAACTCAGCCAAAAAGATGAGGACCAGACGAGTGTTTGGGCTATCTTTGGTCGTGAATTAGCTACTGGTGTCGTGACGGGTGCAGTAACGGGACTGACTATTATGATCGTCGTTTCTACCTGGCAACATAATATTGTGTTAGGTAGTATTGTTGGGATAGCCATGTTATGTGCTATTACAGTTGCCATCTTGGCTGGGAGTTTCATCCCACTATTAATGGCTAAAATAGGGGTAGATCCAGCGGTTGCCTCTGGTCCATTTATTACGACCTTGTCAGATTTGACTAGCGTACTCATTTATTTTTCAATCGCAAGTATATTCTTGGCATCATTTACGAATTAGGAATAAGAAAGTATAGCTGATATAGTTGATAGAGCTATCATCAAAGCCTCAAAAAGCCATTGTGCTTTTTGAGGTTATTTTAGCTTTATTAGCTAAAATAAAGCTAGTTGGTCGACTTTTTGGTGTCTTATGGAAAAATACAAAAGCACATTCACAAGATGGGTCTAAATATCACTATAAACTAATATTGTGAATTATCCAATAAGATTTGTGAATGATTCACTTATCTATGAAAACAGGTGAAAAATACTGCTACATATGGGCATGTAAGTTGTGAGGCTGTTCACATTTATCGTGCGATAGTGAACAATGTGAAAGCCTTTGCAATCGTTGATTTAATCATGTTATACTGGGTTCAACAGACAGATGTTCTGTAACTTTATAACCCCAAAAATAGATTAAATTAGAGGAGGATAACATGAAAGTAGTAGTGATCGGATGTACACATGCTGGTACATCAGCCGTTAAAACGGTATTAGCAGACCACCCAGATGCAGAGGTAAAAGTTTATGAACGTAACGATAATGTGTCATTTTTATCTTGTGGTATCGCATTATATGTTGGAGGTGTCGTAAAAGACCCACAAGGCTTGTTCTATTCTAGTCCTAAGGAATTGACAGAATTAGGGGCAGATGTTCACATGGAACATGATGTGACTGCAGTAGACACTGAGCAAAAACAAATTACAGTCCGCAATATCAAAACGGACGAAGTATTCACAGAATCATATGACAAGTTAGTATTAACGATTGGCTCATGGCCAATTATTCCACCGATTGCAGGTCTTGATCTAGACAATGTCCAATTGTGTAAAAACTATAATCAAGCCAAAGAAATCTTTGAGAAGAAAAATGATAAGAAGAAAATCGTTGTAGTCGGTGGCGGTTATATCGGTATCGAGTTAGTCGAAGCGTTTGCTAATGAAGGGCGTGAAGTGACTCTGATCGATGGTTTGGATCGTATCTTAAATAAATATTTGGATCCAGAATTCACTGACATCTTAACAGATGAGTTGAAAGACCATGGTGTTAAAGTTCAATTAAACGAAATGGTCAAAGGTTTTTATGGTGAAGATGGTAAGGTCTCTAAGGTTGTGACATCAGAAGGCGAATACGAAGCCGACATGGTGATTATGTGTGTAGGATTTAGACCGAATACTGAATTAGTGAAAGGTCAAGTCGACATGTTACCAAATGGAGCGATTATCGTTGATGACTACATGCGTACAAGTGTTCCAGATGTATTTGCAGCGGGAGATAGCTGTGCTGTTAACTATAATCCAAATGGTGGACATGCTTATATTCCATTAGCAACTAATGCAGTGCGAATGGGAATGTTAGTTGGTAAAAACATTGATGGTGAAAACTTGCGCTACCGTGGAACACAATCAACATCAGGACTTCATTTGTTTGGCTACAACATTGGCTCAACTGGTGTTAATGATGCCTCAGCTAAGTTCTTTGGTTTAGACACGCATTCTGTTTATGTAGAAGACTTCTACCGTCCTGAGTTTATGCCAGATAATGAAAAATTATACATGAAATTAGTGTATGAGGTAGGAACTCACCGCATCGTAGGTGGTCAAATCATGTCGAAGTATGACTGTACTGCTTCAGCAAATACCTTGTCTGTCTTTATCCAAGCTAAGATGACGATTGAAGATCTTGCCTTGACAGATTTCTTCTTCCAACCAGTGTTTGACCGTCCTTGGAACTACTTGAATATCTTGGGACAAGCTGCAATGGCAAAAGAACAATCTCTAGAAAAAGAGGCAGTTGCTAAATAATAGCCTGTGCAAACTACCATTAAGAAAACGACAACTAAAGAGAACAAGAACTGAATAGCATGAAGGAACACTACTGACACTACTGAATAGTAGAAGAGTACAACCTGCTATGGGCTACGACATGCGTTTGTCGTAGCTCTTTTTTCATGCTAATATAAGGCGATGTGAGTTGTTGTAGGAGGAAAAAGAATGAAAGATATAAAAGAAGCTGTCTCAAAGCGAAAGACATTTGCTATTATTTCCCATCCGGATGCTGGTAAAACAACCATTACAGAACGGTTATTGTTTTATAGTGGTGCGATCCGTCAAGCAGGGACGGTCAAGGGAAAGAAAACTGGTAAGTTTGCGAAGTCTGACTGGATGGCAATTGAAAAACAACGTGGAATCTCTGTTACTAGTTCAGTGATGCAAGTGGACTATGATGGGTTTCAAGTTAATATCGTGGATACCCCAGGACATGAGGATTTCTCAGAAGATACCTATCGGACCTTGATGGCGGTCGATAGTGCAGTCATGGTAATTGATTCGGCTAAAGGGATCGAACCACAAACAAAGAAGTTGTTTGAAGTCTGTGCTAGACGTGGGATACCTATTTTTACCTTTATCAATAAAATGGACCGAGATGGCCGTGAGCCACTTGATTTGGTTAGTGAGTTAGAAGATGTTTTAGGAATCTCAGCATATCCAATGAACTGGCCTATGGGGATGGGCAAGAGCTTTTTAGGGTTATATGATCTTCACAACTACCGTGTGGAACTAAATCATCCTGAAGAAGCAGATGGTCATGATTTTTTACCACTTGATGAAGAAGGCGAAGTTGTAGGAGACTATCCCTTTAAACAAACGAGCGTTTATACCCAAGCCATGGAAGATGCAACTTTATTGAATGAAGCAGGAAATGTGTTTGATGAAGAAGCTATAAGAAAAGGACAGTTGACACCAGTGTTCTTTGGGTCAGCCTTGACTGGATTTGGAGTCCAAACGTTTTTAGATGCTTTTGTTGACTACGCACCAAGTCCAAGTAGTCATAAAACTGAAGAGGGTGGAATCATTGAACCAGATGATGAAAGGTTCACTGGCTTTATTTTCAAGATCCAAGCGAATATGAACCCCGCACATCGTGATCGGATTGCCTTTGTCCGTATTTGCTCTGGCGAATTCGAACCAGGTATGTCTGTGACTTTGAACAGAACTGGAAAAAGCATCAAATTATCTCACACGACACAGTTTATGGCGGATAGTCGGGAACAAGTCGATAATGCAGTAGCAGGAGACATCATTGGGCTTTATGACACAGGAAACTTTCAAATAGGAGATACGATCTATTCAGGGAAAGAAGCTCTAGCATTTGAGCCCCTTCCGCAGTTTACCCCAGAAATATTTAACCGTGTGGCGGCTAAGAATGTCATGAAACAAAAATCCTTCCATAAAGGAATTGAGCAATTGATGCAAGAAGGAGCAATCCAACTGTATAAGACCTACCATACTAACGAGTACATTCTAGGGGCAGTGGGTCAACTTCAATTTGAAGTGTTCCAATTTAGGATGAAGCATGAGTATAATGCTGAAGTGATGCTCACGCCAATGGGTAGTCGTATTGCTCGATGGATTGATCCAGAACAGTTGGATCCAAAAATGTCATCAGGACGGAATCTGTTGACGAAAGATCGATTTGACCAACCTGTATTCCTGTTTGAAAATCAATTTGCCTTGCAGTGGTTCGTTGACAAACACCCTGATGTGAAACTGAGCCAATTATTCTAAAAAAAGAGGTTGTTCAAAAAGCGCTTAGCTTCGAGCCATAAGACAAGCTAGCTTGAGAATTTTTAATTCTTAGCGAGATTGACTTATGGATGAAGGAGCTGCTTTTTGAACACC
>NZ_ATXL01000020.1 GCF_000421665.1 Bavariicoccus seileri WCC 4188
ACCTGAATAATTCATAGAATTTCTGAAACTCTATTAAAAGCTTATTAACGCACGGTTCTTCTTTTCTTTTACCGCACCCTTTGGGTGTACAAAAAGAACCCCAATCTGCTATGGTTAAAGTGTCTAAACTAAACCAAGAAAGGGGTTCTCTCAATGGCTACATTACAGGAAAAACACGTAAAATTCAACTCTAAAATGGTGGTGTCAAACACCGGTGGTAATCTTTCGTCAGATGCCGGTCTCATCTTGGTGAAGGAATTCATGAATTCGCTTGGATTTTATTCGTTCGCGAAGCAATTCCTCCACTTCAATGAGGACCGTATTTATTGGACTCATGACAACATCTCCCTGCTCGAACAGCTGCTCTTCCAGTTGATTGCCGGATATTCCGCAGATTCATCCGCCAATCTCTTGAAGGAAGATCCCATTTTTCGGTTGGTTTTGGATAAGGAAGCCATCGCCTTCCTGGCCTCGCTATCCCGCTTCTGGGACCGGATCAGCGAGGAGAACATTGCACAGTTCCAGGAACTGAACCAAGCCATGCTGGACAAGGTCCGCATGGAACGGAACAATACCCAAATGATCATCGATTTAGATTCCACACATTCGGATACGTTCGGGAATCAAGAAAAGACTGAGCACAATGCCCATTACGGCACACAGGGCTATCATCCGTTGGTAGCCTTCGATGGCCTTACGGGAGACTTTCTGAAAGCAGAACTTCGTTCTGGAAATGTGTATACGTCAAAAGGTGTAAAAGATTTTCTGGCACCGATGCTCACACATTACCGTCAAGTCCTTCCCTGCACTGATATTTTGGTCCGGGGAGACAGCGGCTTTGCGACGCCCGAGGTCTATGATACGTGTGAATCCAACGAAAGTTTCTATGTCATCCGCCTGAAATCAAATAAAGTCGTGGAAAAACTAGCGGAAACCTTTGTCCTGGTTGGGGACGACCATCCCTGGGAGGAAAGGGAAGTCCACTACTATTCCGCGTTCTATCAAGCCAATAGCTGGTCCCAAAAACGTCGAATCTGTATCAAATCGACTCGGGAATCGAATCAGCTGGTGTTCAGTCACGAGTACGTGGTCACTAATTTTCACGAGGAACTATCCGCGAAAACCATCTTCCAGATTCACCATAAACGCGGCACCATGGAGAACTTCATCAAGGAAGCAAAAAATGGGTTCTATTTCGACAAGACGGATAGCTCAAGCTTCTTGGAAAATCATGCACGGATGATGGTAAGCCTGTTGGCTTACAACCTGGTCAACTTCATGAAGACCATATGTCTACCTGAAAAGGAAGCGACATTCCAAGTCGACACATTGCGGCTCCGCCTGTTCAAGGTCGCGGGTAATTTAGTCCGCAGTGGCCGTAGATTGCTTTTACGGATGAGCTCCTCCCATGTCTATCAAGACTTGTTTTATCAGTTACTGGACAAAATCCAGCAACTCAGTTGGCAAGTGTAAAATAGCAATCAGCTTTTAAAAAGACATGGAATCACTAAGGGATTCGTGCGCCCAAAAACAGCTCCAGATTCCCTATCTTCGTTAAAAAAACAAAAGGAAATCTGTTTTCGCAAGTACAAACCGGTTGAAAAAAGAAAATTCAACTCAAATCGATGTATAAACGTTATTTTCCCAAAAAAATTAGATCTATGAATTATTCAGGTTTATGTATGCCGGTAAAGAAGTAACATTTACTTTTCGCTTTTGGGGAATTATCGAAGCAGCACTTGATAAATTACCCAATGGGAAAGTTATCAAAAGATATGAAGATGACAGTGTAATTATTGAAGCCACCGCTTACGATACTGGAGTCATTATGTGGTTACTCAGTCAAGGGAAGAATGTGCAAGTCCTCTCTCCTCCGTATTTTGTGGAAAAAATAAAACTAGAAATCGAATCCATGCAAAAAAGGTACACGACGTAAATCGTCCTGTACCTTTTGATTTTTCATACTCTTTGTTTAGCCTTGCTCCACTAAATGATACAGATTAACCAGGATACTCGTATCATCCCCACCTGCATTTCCAATCCAAAAATCCCATTAAATCAATCTCAATCCCCAAAATTAATACAAAAAAACCGCATCATTTATGATACGGTTCCCCATGATTGATCCACCTTACTTGGTGAATTCACTCTACCAACAATAACATCATTCACCTATTATTCTAACTTGTTTTTATTCAGAGACAATAATTCTCCAATTTCCATCATTTTGTAATTCCAATTCATACTGAAAGTAATTCGTTACTTTTGATAGAGTATCAAGGTATTTTACATCAACTCTCACTTGAATACTTTTTTCATTTTGTGTATAAATTGGATTCACTAATTCCACAAATTTAAGATTCGAATTGATTGGTCGCATAACATCATTTTCTACATAATACTCAAGTTCTTTTTCTGATGCAGTTGGGTAAAGTTTAAAGAATGTCTCCAAGAACTCAGTGATTTCTTCCGTTGTTTTGGCATCAATTTTTGAATCACTTTCTACTTGTCTTACTTCATGCTCTGCCTTTTCTGGCTTTCCAATCATAGTAGGCAAGCTCGTCACTATATGATTTTCTTTTTCATCTTCAAAAATCGTCACTCGATATGCAGAAGAAGCCTGTTGTGTCTTTTTCTCTTCTGTAATCTTCTGATTCACTAAAAAAGAAACGACAAATTCCTCTGAACTCTTCTCAACATCTAGAATTTTTACGGATTGAACTTCGGAACTAGTGGGAATATCCGCTCGAACCATATCTTGACTTAAAGTCAGCCCCTCCTCTGTAAGATACTGCCCAAGATTATCCATTCTCTTTTCAATGACTTCTTTGTTATTCTTCCATGAAAAATACTCTTTCGCAAAATCCATCGTAAAGTTCTCAACCCCAGAAGTATTCACTATTTTTTCTTTCACAACTACTTTCTCATGAGTCGTGTGCTGATCAATCGCTGTGAAATTTTTGTATATCCCAAAAGCGAGACTACAAAACAATAAAAACCAAAGGACAAGCACCATTTTTCGATGCTTGCCCACTGTAATTACTCGTTCTTTCTTCTTTTTCGGAGTCTTTTCCTTTTGATTCCTTTCAATTTTTATCTTCATTATTTTTCCTCTTTTCTCTTATTTGTATCGGCCAGCTCCAATAAGATGCTGCTGCCAATAGAGTTCGGTAAGATTCGTCCAGCCCACTGGATCTCCCGCATGAAACATCCGATTCTCTCCTGTATAAATGCCCACATGAGTCACGTAAGTACCAGCATCATAAGTTGAGTGAAAGAAAATTAAATCTCCTGGCTTGGCATCTTTTAGGTCAATATGAGTCATGGCATCGTACTGATTTTGTGCCACCCGGGGAAGTTTCAGACCAACTTTGGCGTAACACCATTGAGTTAAGCCACTACAATCAAAACCAGTTTCCGGACTCGAACCACCAAATACATAAGCCGTTCCTTCATACTTAAACGCTTCGTCAAAAATCCCTTGGACGGTTTTATCATCAAACTGTGTCGTGGTTAGGTACTGCTTCACTAATAAGCAATAAAACATATTGCCATAGTTATA
This sequence comes from Bavariicoccus seileri WCC 4188, assembly GCF_000421665.1. Lineage (GTDB taxonomy): Bacteria > Bacillota > Bacilli > Lactobacillales > Aerococcaceae > Bavariicoccus > Bavariicoccus seileri. Next base: position 3,563 of record NZ_ATXL01000020.1, read on the forward strand.
ACGCCACCCACCATTTTCCTTAATCGCGATTGGGTTGGGGTAATCAACTTTCTGACCACCTGATTTTTCCTTTGAAAAAGATTCTGCCAAAGAAAAACTATGATTCTTCCCGTTTTTCGCGACATGATCCAAATACCCACCGCCATAGTTATAGGCCTGAATGATACTATCTTGATCACACCCTAGCTCCTTGGAACGCTTGACCAAAGACGCAAAATAGAGACATCCCTGTTTGATGGATGCCTCGGTACTTAATGAATTCGGTGGCAACCCGGCTGACTCCGAACTCTGCATAACATCTTCCATTGTGCCACCAGATTCCACTTGAATAATCGCCAAAAGAATCGGGACATATTCTGAGATGTTTGATTCTTTGGCATACTTTTCCACCATTGCACGGTGTTTCAAAACGTCTTCTGAGACACTACTTCCCCCAGGAGAAGCACCTGAACTTCCACTTCCTTCACTGTCTTCACCAAACAACAAACCCACACACATCAAGATGCCCATAAAAGAAATCGTCAGGATTGCCAACGAGATTGTACTCAATTTTTTAATGGTCATTTAGACTCACCCGGCCTTGATTTCGAACGATAACGCACCCTTTTTTGTACCTTTCGACTACCCGCTTTTGCAAGAATGGATCGCTTCTTCGCCTGTTGGATAGGAGTCACTTTTCTTACTGGTTGATTGTTTTCTTTCGTACTCAATTTTTGATTTGAGAGTCTTCGTTTGATTTCAGGATACGAATTCATTTTTACAATTCGATTGGCTGGTACATTCTTTGGTATCTTACTTTTCTGATATTTGGATTCCTCTTTTATCGGAACATTGGTCCTACCTTTTCTATGACGATTTGCTGAATTTCCCAATACTTTTCGCTTTTCAGCCATTTTCGCATCTCTTCGTTGTCGTTGTTTTTCTCGCAATTCCGCTCGATTCGCTTTTTCTTGGACAAGTCCACGCTTGAATTCTTCTGGTGCTTTTTTCGTCTTTTCGATTTCTTTATGCAGATTGTATTTCAAATTAGTTGGTGTATTCCTTACTTGATCCTTTACTTGTTGTGCTTTGTCTTTTACCATTGATTGGGTATCTAGTACCTTGCCGATTTTTCTTCCAGTCAAATTCATTCGAGATTGTTTCTTATTTTTTGAGTTTGGATTTTCCTTATTCGGGTCAGATATTACCTCTTTATTGTTAGATAATGATGGATTCTTTCGTGGAGAAAAACCAGGAGACTTCAATCTGGATTTTGATTGATCTTTTGCTAGTTTTCCGCCAACTGCTGCACCACCACCAAAAGCCAATGTTCGCCCCACATTTCGATTAAGTTGCCGTAACTTTCGATTCATTAACATTTGAGGTTTTCGCATGACGCGCCTCCCCATTGACTGGCTATCATTACTTTGGAGGTTGAACATACTCATAATGTCCCCTAATTTGAAATAGATTCCAGCAAAAGTCACAATTTGCAGAAAGGCCACCATAAAGAATGGATAGGTGGCTGAAATATTGAAAAACATGGTAGAAATACTAAATGCAGTCGTAATCACCAACGTGACGCCGGCTCGCATCATAATCGTATTGAACAAACGAATAATCGCCTTTTTTCCCAAACTTTCATAAGTTGGCAACATCGACAATAAAAAGCTAATAGGTAGAAACATCGCAAAGATAATGAAGAGAATTTGTGAAAACAACATAATCCCGGTCAGGAGAAAAACAAAGAAAGAAATGCCAATGTTGAACAACACCAAAAAGACCACGGTCCCTAATCGGTTCATGGTCTTGGTGATACTTAGATTCGCATTGTCGTTTTCTTCAATCTCCGCTTTGACTGCCTCTTCTCGATCCTTTCCTTTATTTTCATCTGGACTGACAGATAAAATCTTATTGACTCGCTCCTCCCCAATTTCTTCTATATTGGAGTCATCAAACTGTAATAAGAGCCAAGGTTGTTGAACTTGAATGGAAAACAGACTATCTCGGATTAAATCCACACTATCTTTTCCTTGGCTTTCCGAATTGGGGACCACAATCTCGGTACCTAAACTAAGGGCGGCTTCACTAACATCCGAACTAAAGTCATTGATTTTCGTGATATAGGTAGGTGCATAAGCAATAAATGATCCTGCTAGTAGAAAAATCGCTACAAAATTGATGACTGCTCGCACTGCTTTCGTAGTTTCTCGTTTTAATAATCCGGTATACGTCACATAAGCTCCTAATGTCAAAACCATCAATAACAGAAACCCAAAATAGAACCCAGAAGTTTGAAGACCATTTTCGTTTATACCAGCTAGTGTTTGGATATTCTTCCCAATACTTTCTGCCGTATCCGAAATGAAATCTAACTTGTAGGCTTCTTGAACTACATAACCCGTAGCATTCGACAAGTACAAATTAACGGTCCAGATAAAATTGGTAATGGCATATAGACCATACATCACACTCTTTCCCAAGCCATCCCCCCAATTCCAAGGTAACCAATCCCAGGAACTATCGACAAAGAAATCTAATTGGTAGTTGTTTAGAGAATATTGGGAATAAAGATTTCCGGCTTTCACTGTATCATCAACAAGTCCTGTTGCCTCCGCCACCGTCCCGATTAAGCTCAAAAGAATGATAAGAGAAAATAGACTAACCAAAACAATTCCCACAATCCGAAAAAGTTTCTTTTTCATCCCCTCACTCCATTCTCTCTTGAACAGATGGACGGGTATCAAAGGCATGGAAGAGTTCTTCAAAGACCGGGTGAACTTGAACCACACCGACTCGGCCGTACAAGTCTTGCATTAAGCATTGGCCATTTTCAAAATTCGTAGACGTTTTTGGTTGCTCTCATCTTCTTGATCCAATCCAAAGAATTCCAAGGTTTTCTTGATTTCATGAATATCGGTACTGCGAAAAGCAAACTTCAATCCGATATTATTTTTCAAGCGTTCATCCAGTAGGTCATCACTATTTTGAGTGACAAAATAAACACCAGCATTCATGGCCCGACCAGCACGAACGAGCTTATTAGAAAGTGTCTTTCCTTGCGCCACTTGAAGAAAACTCCACGCCTCATCCAAGTCCACAATCTTGAAGATTTCTCTGTTACTATGGATAAAGTCCAAGGCAAAAGTGGAAATGACAATTAGCATGGAAACACTAAGCAACTCCATGGTGGTGTATTCTTCAAAAGTCGTTTCCGCATCCGGTAAAACCAGATCCGCTACTTGAATGATATTCAACTGTTTATCTAAACTAATTGATTGGGTAATTGAACCGTCTGAGAAAAGTAAATGGGCAAAATCATAATCGGTAAAAGACTCGATATGATCGGCGATATTTTCCGCAATTGGCGAATCCTCTTTACGCAATTCAACGATTACTTGTAATAATCCTCGTTGCTCACTTTGAGTAACCGTTCGAATGGCTTTGCGTAAAACGGGGAACTTCTCGCCATCTCGACTAGAAATTCCTGTTAAAAAAGTCAGGATATCAATCGCTAAACTTTCTGAGTCTTTCTTTTTCTTCATAATCACATAGGGATCAAGTAAACCTTGATTTTCTGGCTTACTAGTTAAGTTGAGAATATTGATTTCATCCGCAATTTCTGGCAAGGTTTCTTTCCAGCCACCGCGTTCTCCCTTTGGATCGACAATTACAGCTTGCCCACCAAAAAGGACGGCATAATAGACTAAGAGATTATTACTAAAGGATTTACCTCCACCGAGAGAACCAAGGAACGCAGCAGCTAGCGCATTGGTAACTGAACCCTTTACCCCCTGTGAAGCCAATGCCGGTTTCAGGTAGACATTTCGCCCTGTATCTACGTTGTAACCAAAGTAAATCCCTTCTAACTCGCCTAACATCTGTGTAGCTCCAAATCCAAGTCCAGCGAGAAAATCAGAGGTAACATACTGAATATAGTCATTTATATAGCGTTTGCTTGAAGGTAGGAATTCTTCATGTAATCCCATCATATCGCCAAAGGGCCGAACTAGTTTTACATTGGTGTCATCATAAAAATCTAAGACTTCATCACAGCGACGTTTTAATTCATCCACGGATTCCGCACTCACTCGAACTACATAACTTAATTTGTACATAGATTCTTTCGACTGATCCAGGGTTGTTTCCAATTCATCTACAGAATCCAAGGCATCCAAGATATTGGAGTTGGTTTCATTGTCAGATTGATAGGCATGATTGTCTAAGTCTTTCAGTTCCTTTTTCTTATTGCGAACGGTGGTTAATGCCTTTTTATTGGTCACAATCTCTACATTCATTGAAGTATCAATTGGAAAAGTAAATTGTTGCTGCTGGTAATAAAACAGTTCCGAGGAAGGAAACTCCATCTCGCCCACAATCGTATTGATTGTCAGATAAGCCACATAAGATTCATGTTTTTCGTGTTCCATACGTAAGTACCGAGGCTTTTCTTCAATCAAGCACCGACTAGGACGCAGCAGGTCATAACGTTTCACCAGCGTTTCTGATTTCATCTTTTTCTTTGGTAACTGAAATTCATATTCCTCAAATGGGGTTCCTTTTTCGCCATAGATATGTTCAATCAAATACGTCAAATCGCTAGGTGTCACCCGTCTGACTTTAAATCTGCGCGCTAATTTACTTTCCATTAATTTTTCAATCTTGGAGTATCGGCGAATTTCTTCATTGCATAAGGAAACGAAATCACCCATCAGATGATGATTCACTCCATAGAGAAATTCTTGAAAGCCGGAGAAGAAAGATTTCTTGAGATTCTTTAGATTGACTTCTTCATCTGTGGAAATCAGTTTGAATCCAATAAAAAAGCGATAATCAATCTGACTATCGCCAATCATAGACACCAAAGCATCCGTCTGCAAATCAATTCGTTGTAACGCTATTTCTTTAAGTCTACCGGTAATTTCCTTCTTCGATCGTTCTTGTGTGGCACGAATACTACTTTCTGTGGCGATTTGTAATGCATGGATCTTACCTTCACGATTCTGGGCAATTAATTGACGAAAGTTATCGTGTACTTGATACTTCTGTTCAGATGACAAAAGGGAGTAATTGTAAGGTACTAGTTCATAATAGGCAAAACATTCCCCCTCTTGATTAAAGACGAGATTATTTTCGATATACTTAATCGGGTACATAGTTCACACTCCTCACTAAGGTAATGGGCTCGTCCCATCGTTTCTTCTGTTCCTTGACTTTCTTTCCTGCAAACGTAACCTTAAACCGCAAGTGATAACTGATAAAGGAGCGTAAAAATCCCAATGGTTTCTTGCCGTCAAAGGTCTTTTGCGACATAAACCACGTAACCGCCACCGGTATGCCCAAGTATTTTAAAAATGCCCCCTCTATCATAGATAGTGGAGGCACATGGGCAAATACAATGACAAACAACAGGGATAAAACAAACCAAGTCATCTGGTTAAAAGTCACAGGAAAAGGCAGCTGAAAGTCATTGATCGCATAAATGACTTTTTCAACTGCCCAGATACTGGTATAGCTTTTTATTTTTTTCATATTTCACCTCTCATTATTTAATTATTTCCTCAGATGCTTAGGTAACATTTGATTCAGCTCTTCTTCTGCAAAATATTGTTCCTCTTCATTTTTAAGCGCTTTTTGAGCTTTAGAGTAACTTTTTGAACTTGTTTTCGGTGCAATTTTATAAATTTCGCTTGTTTTTTCTTGTAAATCATCCCTTTTTTCCATAATTTGCTGATTATTTAGTATAGGTAAATCAGTTAATAGAGAAATATATTGTTCTCTGATTAGCCACAGCTCGTTCGATATGTTTTGATGAGACGCTATTTCTTCTTTCAAATCAAAGTCTTTAAAAAAGATATTAATAGCTAATAAAAACGTCGAAACAAGCCCTGCAAGAACTTTATAAGGTGTCCCGTTGTCAGCGAAAATACTACCTATAAACCCTCCAGTTGAAATTGCAGACAATGTAATCTGAATATACTTGATTATAGTGTTTGTTTTCTTAATTCTATCTACTTCTTTATTATGTGTTGTGTAAGTATAAACTAGCCTTCCATATGCTTCTTTGATTTGTACTTCTAAATTTTGTTTATGATGGGAATTTGGATCCATAGATATCCCTCCATTTACTTTTCGCTGACAAAGGCATATTACTTTCCTCATAATCGATAGCTACCAAAGCCAATTCATATGATTGTTTTGCTTTCATCTGGAAATTTTTCAATTTGTAAACACGTCGATTACTTCCGGGAGCATACCAGAATTCAATAGTAGTACTCAGATTTTTTAAATACTCAAAAAAATCACGGCTCATAAAATCATAATAAAGGTAAGATTTATCTCGAAAAGTCCAATCCTTTATGAATTTATATGCAAGTGTATCAATTAGTATCCCACTTATCGGCACTGAATTCTTATCCTTCCAAGCTCGAGCCATACGGCATAATCTTTTCAAATTTTTATTTGTTAATCTATTTAATTCATTCATTGCGGCTATTTCTTCTCTTGGATAAGTTACTTTCCAAGATCCGCCAGAATTTGAATCTGGATAAGTATAGCTTGAATTATCAGTATTTTGAAATGCCGGCACAATCTCAAAGCTCACTCCATCTTTAAAATCAATACCAATTACTTGACCATCAGCTTTAACGTGAGAAGTTGAATATGTTTGTTTGAGACTAGCCTTGACTTCCTGTAATAACACAGATTGACCATTACCAATATATTTACTATACTGATGATATTTTTCAACCGGTAATCGCACAATTATATCAATATCACTTACGTGTATTGCAGTTCCTCGTCCATACGATCCAACATATAAACTGTGTAAAGAATCAGAACTACTATTCCAGAAGTCAGAGTTTATTCTTTTGGTTATTTGCTTATAACGATATTGGACATTTGAAACTGTTGTTTCTGACATCCTTAAGTTATTGCAAAAAGATGAAAAATTTTCACTTACTCCCATTTAAAACTTTCCTCCCGAAAATTTTTTTAATATTACTTCCACAAAAAATGAATGTAGTTATCTCCAACTACATTATTAATGTTGGTATAGCTTCCCATTGGTTTTGAGAAACTTCGTGCATTACTGTCACAAGATTGATTTTATTACCGTCTTTTGATTCTCCTATAATTTCAAATGGAAAACCTGGAACCGTAGCTTCTGAAACAGAAATCCCCCACCCACATGCATTAATACCATTGTTTAGCGATATCTCTGGGAAAAATCTAACATTGCTCATTCCATTTTGTTTCATTCGAACCTCTACTTGATCATGAGTATTCACCAATACAATAATAAAACTAGATTTTGGTTCCATATAGTATTTTGCGTTAATCGCTATCTCCAATTTACTATCATTATTCCTGCAAACAGCTTCTAGGTTATGAAACTCAGCATTTTGAGGTTGAAAATTATTAGTACCTTGAACAACATCTACCATTTGCTTTAAAGCTACTTCAAGACCATTAGAAAAAAGATCTATATACAGGGTTTGAAGCAAAATTGTTGGCATAATTGATCCGTCTAGACGTACTGGAATTATTTTCACATCGTCTTGCGCAGATTTCATTACTGCATTCTGCCACTCCATGGATACCATTTTACTTTCCAAACTATTTTTTGATACAAAAAAGAAGAAAAAATGACACTTATCCAACCCATTATTCATCTGGTTAATAATCCCATCACCTGGTTGAATTGACCATGAATCATAAAAAATATTTTCTTGCCCAAACGTATCCCTTAACCTAATCGCTAATGGTTCCACAATCGGCTTATCCTTTGAATTATGTGAAAGAAAAATCACCTTGATCCCTCCTAAAAATCTTAAGTAGTATAATTATACTACTTAAGATTCAGGATATCGAGTTTACATAGGATATTCAAAAACTCCACGACTCGTAACCAAATAATTCCCTCCAATCTCCAAGTCTCGACCACACGCATCAAAATCAATATACGTCTTCAAGTGTTCTGGGACTTCGCCAAAATCACCTGACTCGGTAATTAGATAATACGCCACATCACTCATATCATTACAATCCGGATAACAAATAATATCATCCACATGCTCTACCATTTCTTCAAAGGAATTGAAAAAAGCTTGTTGGATCTCTGAAGCAACTTCTCCAATCGGCGTTCCTTCTAGAACTTCCGCTAAGCCGCACAACCGATTAATCTCTTCAATTGGCATATATTCATCAATCTCAAAAGGTAGCTCATAATCATGGATTGCATATTCTTCATATTCGTCATTTAATCCAATCCGTTCTTTCATTACATCAAAATCGACAGGTGGGGTAAACCACGCCCCCACCAACTCACCTTCGTTATATTTCCCAAGATTCGCAATATAAACGCGCATCTGTTCCATAGTGATCCCCCTTAAGCACCGACAATTCGGTTAAACAAATTGAGTAAGACATCTTTCACACCAGAAGCATTGAAGACCAACCCTACCGCAATCAAGGCAATCACCAAAAAGCCAATCAGTTTGGAAAACTCACGCTTAAATCCTAAAAATAAACCAATGACCACAATTGCTAGTAAGACTAAAGATTGCGCATTGGTTAAAAACCATTGATATAAATTTTGTCCGAAATTCATCTCGTCACTTTCCTTTCTTTTCCATTGATCGGTCCGCCGCTGCACTTGCATTCATCAAGCACATCACCGTAACACCAAGCATGCTGCCACCAAATACCAATAAAATATCTTTTACAATTCCCATCGCAATTCCTCTTTTCATATAATCAAATTTTCGATTGTCATACTTTGTTGTTCCAAAATCTTTTTATGCCGGTCTGAGAGTCGCGCATTATTTACCATATCCAGAATATACGTTGTCTGATTCAAACGATCCAACTCCTCGGCCATCTTCCACGTAGGTGCAACTTGTCGTCCAAGCCAATTTAAGGTTCGTTCAATGGTGTACGGTTTCGGTTCAGATGTTAATTGAATCTCTTTACGATTTCGTCCAATAAAACGTCCCCACTGTTCATTCAAGGGCCAGTTGGTTCGCCGTTTTCCTTCCACTTTATCGGCAAATCGCAAATAACGATTAATAATGGAGAACGTGGTTCCCTCAATGCTACGACCTTTTAACAAATCTTGAATCGCATGATAGGCACGATCATTTTTCAGTCGAATCTCAAAACGATTTTTCGTTTCGGTCTGGTCTAATGAAATCCCTAACTTGATATACTGCTCATAATCCTTCTCGTACAAACAGAAATAAACCTCACTCTTAAGGCTCCCAATATACAAGGTATTGCCCATGCCATCTTTTTCATCTGCTTTTAAAAGCTCCCCGGAACGATAGCTTTTAAAGGTACGGAATAGGGAAATACATTCTTCCTTCTGACATTTTTTCGTTAGCTCAGGAATATCCAACAAGCCAACTCGATCATTGATTGCTAAATCCAAGCGTTTCATTACGCCACCGGCCTTTAGACAATCTTCAAAAAAGTCGTACCAGCTACGCTTTTGAGCGAGTAAAAAAGTTTCAAACTGCCGGCAACCACGACCCTTTAATTCCATAAGAACACCTTTATCTTCTTCATGTGACAACATCACCACAATGTCTCCCATGACATATTGTTCTTGATAGGAGTAAAAGGCGTAATCTTCATGAAGCATATACTCAAATTTCAAATGGAGAATTTCTTGAATGATTTTCCGCGCGTCCGTTGTAGGAAAGCGAATCCTTACGTAGTCAAACAGTAACGTCAAAGGTAATTCGGGATTGAAGCTTTCCAGTTGGTCGAAAATTTTTCTCAGGGTCTTTGCGGATGGTGTCACACCACCGTTTTCTATCTGATTTAAATAGGGACGACTAAGCCCGCAAGCCGTAGCCAATTTATTTTGCGAAACGCCATATTCGTTCCTTCGGTCTTTTAATACCCGATAATCTAAATTCCGTTGTGCCAAATTCTCACCTCCAAATTCAAGGTGTTAACTTTTTCAAATGAGTTAACACCTGTCCAAATTGCTTATTATCCTTGATATAACAACTATTCTTAATTGTTACTTGCTTATTTTTTGTGTTTTTGTACCCCCCTGTTAGATACGGGGGGTGAGACATCATGGCCGGCTGGCGCCGTCCATGAATAGGCACAGCACCACGGAGGATTTCTGCTTCGCAAATCCCCCGTGGTCAGCGCCTATCAGTAGTTTATCTGGCTGTTACTCCGCGGTGATGCCCTCAATTTCCAACTCAGCCTTTATCTCAAACAAGTATTGGCGGATATCCGGTTCTTTGGCAAGGTCCGCAATTCGTTCCAATTCACTGATGACTTGATTCAACTCAATCCGAGCATCTGTTTCCTCGTTCATTACATAAGGATCATCAGGGACATTCACCCCATTTTTTCGAATATCGAAATTGAGCCGGTACAGTTCTTCTTCCAATTCCGGATCTGACTGAATCTTGCCAATCACCCAGTATATTTCCCCAATCAACTCATCATAAATCATCTGTTTTTACCTCCTTTAGTCTTCTGGCAATATCAAAAATGACCGGAACTGTCACAGAGTTTTCGGTCTGTTTATACAATTGACTATCTGAATTGACTTGAGAAGCCCGGTCAAAAGCCCAGTCCGGAAAGCCCTGAAGACGCCAGCACTCTCTAGGTGTTAGCTTTCGAATTTGATACTGGTCCGTGACAACCGCTTGTTGGTCTCCTGTTAGTAAGGTATGCACGCTTTGTTTTCCCAGACGGCCTCGACGACTTTTGGAATTAGGAAAAGCCAGGTTCACACTGTCCCCTGGCTTCACCTCTTCATATTCTGTTTTATTTTTTCGAATCATAATCTTCGTTCCACCTTGTTTCGTTGACAAGGTGGGAGCTGTTCCGGTTACGTCATAAACCCGATTTCCTTGTTCAAAATTTCCCGGCAACATACCCGCTACAGAAATCCCATCCTTTACCGGTAAGGCAATTTTGATTCCTTCATCACCGGTTAAGGTTGGCGCTACATCATCTGAACCATAGACTTGGCCACCCATCCCTCGGTTGGAAGGATTAATATTTACCAAGTTTCTGATGTTTTGATCAGATGTTGAAGACGATCCAATGATAGGAAATACTTGTTCGGTACATGCGTCTCGAGAATGTCCGATAAGGTAGACCCGCTCACGGCTTTGGGGAACGTAGGCCTTTGAGTTAAGCACCTGCCATTCCACATCATACCCCAATCCATCCAGCGTTCGGAGGATCGTCTCGAACGTAGCCCCTCCTTCGTGATTGAGCAATCCCCGGACGTTCTCAAGGAATAAAAACTTAGGTCGGAGAAGAGCGGCGAACCGAGCGATTTCAAAGAATAGAGTACCTCGAGTATCGGAAAATCCTTGCCGCTTTCCCGCAATTGAAAAAGCTTGGCACGGAAATCCACCGCAAAGGATGTCCACTGGTCCGAGAGATTGAATAAACTCGTCTGATACACTTGTGATGTCATGCATTTCCACCTCCTTACTTGTATCATGAATTGCCTTATATCTCCGCCGAGCAAATTCATCAATTTCACAAAAGCCGATACAGTGGTGGCCCGCTTGTTCCATACCTAAACGAAAGCCACCAATCCCGGCGAATAAATCTAAAAATGTCATAAATCACCTCATTCATTGCAAAGAAAAAAGCCAAGAACATTTTTGCTCTTGGCTTCTAAAACTATTTTCATTTCAAATTTATTTTTCTTTATCCAAACCAATCAATTCCCGTTGTTTTCGATTGGATTCATCTGCTACAAATTTAAAGACTGTCTTCAGCTCTTTCGCAGAGGCATTCTTTTGTAGTGTAGAAAAGTTACGGTTATACTTCTCCATAATTTCCTCAACTTTTTCTTTCTCAGTCATGTAGCTCTTCCTCCAATCTTTCTTTCGTATAACTGATCGGTAATGCTAACTCAACATTATCAATGTCCATTAGAAAATCAGAAATCGTATTTTGAAAGTCCTTCACTAAGATATTGATGGTTACTTTCTCTTGAAATTGCTTTTTCACCTGCATCAAATTTTTTCTTGATTGGAAAAAAGCATTGATAAAACGTTCTTTAGGAACAAAACGGCCTTCAACTTCTTCTCGCTTTTTGGTAAAATCCCAAGCAATAAATGGATCTTGATAAACATAATAGACAAGCACATTATAATTCTTTTTGAGTGCCCGTTCAATATTTTGGTTTACCTTAGAGGTCGCAAAAGTCCCATCAAGAATAAAACTATAGCCCTTTTTAAGAACTAAATCGAGAGCCGCATCTACCAAAAGAGCTGATCCTCGTTGAAATTCATCTGAATTATTCCCAACATAGCCTGGAAATAATACTCGAAACTTATCAACATCGATTACACAAAGATTATTATTCAATGCCGTCAAAGTTTGTGCAGCCTCAGTCTTTCCAGCCCCAGGACTTCCGGCCATAAAAATGGCAGTCTTTTCCTCTTCTTTTTCTTTCCCATCAACAATAGAAGAAACCAATACCTTCTTGTTCTCCTTGGCATATTGTAAAGAATAATCCTCTGTCATTTTTATTGCACCTCCTGACGCTTTCATCCTTAGTTTATCATACTTACAACCTGATAAACTAGGATGATAAATTTTCCTGTCTCTGTCATTTATCTTTTGGTTGTACTATTTGACTGATGCCTTTCAAAAAATCATACCCTTTTGGAACCAGCGGCGTATAAAATTCACTAATCACACTCCCGCCTGTATCCACATAGCCTCGACCTTTAATGCGCTTCATAAAGAAATTTTTATCAACTTCACCAAACATCATGGAATATCCCAATTCACTCATCCTTCCCAAAGCCACACGGAAGTTAAATTGATCCCGAATCCCATCTCCTAAATATTTCGCATCCGGTCTTTGACAAGCTAAAATCAGAAAGAAACCAGACTGACGACCTAGCATGACAATTTGTTTAAGTTTATTCAAAATCACCGCACTTTCCTTCGTCGTTAACATCTCCATATAAGCCACATATTCATCAAAGATTAAAAAATTGGGCGGAAGTCCAAGATACGCATAATTCTCTCCTGTTTTGTAGTTAGGCATTTCTTTCATTGCCTTGCTACGAGCCATCATACGTTCGTAAAAATCTTCCACACAAGCAGAAATTTCTTCCTTTTGAGAATAAACTTTAGGCATCACTGTACTTAAATCGGCTAGGTCCGCATTTTTGGGATCAAGAACAAAAAGTTCGACATCAGATTTCAGTAAAGCCTCGATGATGGTGAGTAAAAAGTAAGTTTTCCCACCACCAGTGCCACCGGCGATTAACATATGAGGTAAAGAATCATACGCCCATACTTGATTTTTCATTAATCGCAAAGCCCCATTTTTTGCCACTACCTCCTCAATTCCAATTCGATTGGCAATCATATCGTAAAGCAAGGTATATTCCACATAAGAATCCTTGAGTTCCTTTTCTACGAGCTCACAATATAGCCCACTCTCCAACTTCTTTTCCAACTTTAAAAGCTGATCCTGATACTTTCCTAATGATATTTGGACACGAATGGAAAGCAAACCGTTCTTCATACGGTAATAGATTTTGGGAAAGTAACTGATAGTTTCTCTGGTTCGATTACTATTCAAATCTTTGAAAAAGCCTTCACTCTGAGTTTGTTTTACTTCATACCAATGATTTTCCAAAATCATCCGAGCTAACTTCTGTCGATGCCACAGACTCCGCCAGTGATCATGAAAGAAGTGCATATAAAGTAACAACATGCTCCCAGACAAAGCTAAACTCCCAAGCAGACAGATTAAATCTCTCATAGACCAAGAGATTTCAACAGTGGAAAGGGAAAGATTAGAAAAAGCCAGCTGCCTAATCTCTTGAAAATAGAAGATACCCATCCAGCCAAGGAACAGAGCGATTAGCCAGCCAAGAACAAAGTGATAAATCAAGTGTTGATCGCCTGCTCGTATACGGTGTCCTTTGTACATTCTGATAGTTTCCACCTCCAATTTAAAAAGCCCAAAAGGATTTCATTAGGCCAATTTCAACAAGTTATTCTAGTCATTTATCGCTATTGGAAGTTTGTTGGTTTCAACTAATTGCTTTAAAAAACTTTCAATGGCATCCGGCATTTCCACACCAATCTCTTCTAATACGGATTCGGCTTCCCGACACAAGCGTTCATCTACTTCCACAACAATGAAGAAAGAGCCTTCTTCATCTAACCAATCCAAGACATCGAACTCTTCTTCGTCTGGTTCAAGAAAATCTTGATGCATAATCAGAAATACTTTTTCGTCCACCGTCAGAGCTTTGTTCACTTGTTCTTCGGTTAGCTCACCTTTTCCATATTGTTCCAGACAATCCATCATATGCTCAACATTAATTTCCATAATCTTCACCTATTTCTTCCCTTCATTTTGATTGGCAGGATTTCCTTGATTTTGTGGATGTTTCAGCACCAAATCATCGGCCTTAATGAACCAATTGACGGTGGTTCCTTCTCGGAAAACATAATTGGCAACGGTATCCACAATTGGATTGACCAACTCTACCTCTGCATCATAGGGAAACTCGCGTAAGGGTACATTTGCCGGGATACTGACTTGGATCATTCGACCTTGGACTGAAGATTTCAAATTATAGGTCCTTTCTTTTACCTCATTACTAACCGTCCCATCCTCATTTTGTTTCCGTACTTCACGGCGTAATGCGGAAAACCGCAACTTGCCAAACGTTAATCCTGAATCTACGACAATACCTTCTGTTAATCTCATTTTTTTCCTCCTATGCTTTCACTAAATCATCAACATACAACACGTAATCGGTAAATCCTCGGTTTTCAATTTCATAACCCTTGGCAACCAAGTGGGGATTGACAGCTTTCAATGGTTGGTCTTGATCAAAATCCTTTTCCCCGGCTTCCGCTACGACCACCACTTCAATATCATCAGCGCGTTGCTTACTGGAGAATAAATGGTAACTCCGACCAATCACGGTAGTATTTCGGCCATATCCTTCTGTTAAAACTTCGCCTTCTCCACCATAAGTCAATTTCCCAAAAGTTTCGGCCATATCTGGCACAACAAATTTCAACTCCATATTCTTTTCCTCTTTTCATTTTTAGTTTTGGATACAAAAATAGCTCGACCACTTTTTTTGGAGGCGGTCGCGCATATTGGTTCATACGATTTACTTGTTTCATCTCATCACCTTAATTTCGGCGATTCCAGAAATAATAGCCAGCAGTCGCAAAAATCAAGGTAAAACCAATGAATAGTAGAACATTGGAATTTTTCTCCCCAGTTTGAGGGAATGTCTTCACTGTGGGACTAGGTTCTTGAGTGTCACTTGGAACAGTTGGTGTTTCTGGTTGTTCTGGCATAGTTGGTGTGGTTGGAATTTCTTTTGGTGTTAAGGTTTGAGATTTTTCTTTTAGATCTTCATTGTGTTTTCCATTGATATTGCCATCTTTGTCATAATTGATTTCTTTAAAGGTAAAACTTGTACCTTCAGGATATTTACTTGTGTCCACTTTTTCCGCAAGTACCGTTTTGGTGAATTCTTTATCATTCACTTCATAATCAATCTTGCCAGATTTCCAAATTTCTTTATTCGTACCATCCGGTAATAAAGCATAGAGAATGGTTTCGAAGGCCTCTTTTGATCCATCTAGCACATCATGGGTAATGGTCACATCATCAAACATATCCATCACATCACCGTGAGTGAAAGTTTGTGAACCGTCTTCTAGGTGCGCCTTTGTTTGAATCGAAACATGACGTTCCACAGTACAATTTACAGTTTGCGCTTGATTGTTCAAGCTAGCGTCTTTCGCTACTGGATTATCGCCTGCTTCAAAAGCTCTCTTGCTTTCATACACATAGTTGAATAAGACGATGGTTTTATCCAAGACTTGTTCAGTCGTCAATTTATGGAGAATTTCCCAGGTTCCCGTTTTCTCTTTGTTCGCCAATGTTGCGGTTGTTTCCGCAAGTACGACTGGTTTCGCTTTTTCATCTTTTTCTTGAGCTGCCTTGGTGGCTTCCACGTCAATCGATTGAGCTACGATATACCAATCTTCTTTGATTTCATGCAAGTTGTAGCTCAATTTATCGACTAGCTCAGTAGAATCAAGAGTAGTTAATTCCTTGTTACCTCCTTTCCAAGTCGCAAGAGAAGTTAAGCTATCTTCTTCCTCTGGCAAATCATAAAGCATCAGACGATTCAAGCTGACTGAGAAATTCTTATTAGTTAGCTTCTCATATGGAACTGTTACTGTTTTAATCGGTTGTTTTTGCCCTTTTTCGGTAATGGTAAAGACATACTCGCTCTTAGCATAGTCTTCTTTATTTTCTTTGAAAGTAGAACGGATTTCTAGCGGTGTAATCTTTTGGAATCCTTCTGGTGCTTCTACTTCTTCTAGTAAATAATCACCATAAGGAAAATTTTCAAATTTGCCATAGCCATCAACCCCTAGTTGATCATTGTAGGCTGTGGTCTCTTCATCTTCAGCACCTGTGATTTCATTGGTTCCTTCCAATGGCGACACTTTAAACGTTAAGTCGTTAAAACCAGTTTCAGTTGTTCCCGCTGCTGATCCGGCAAATTTAAAGAAATCAAAGCCGAAACGAATTACTTGTTCCTTGGCAGTAACGTCAAGCTTGATTACTACGTTTTTTGCGGTATCATCAACTTTTTTGATGGAAACAGGGTATTTTGTTTCATCCAAAGTATAGCCTTCTGGCGCTTTTGTTTCTTGCCAGTAATACTCATTAATGGCTAAATGCTTCACAGCAACCTGGTTTTTTTCGTCTAATGCCAAAGTCACGGTTTCATCAGAAGCTTTCGTGCCCTTCACTAATTCTGGTTTGAAAGTCTCATTCCATTTGACCGCTTGACCATCTTTTGCAGTAAAGAGAGTATATTCAGCTCCTGTAAACTCAGCTTTCCCTTGAGTTTTATCCCCAGTATCTTTGTCTTCTTTCGTCAAAGTGGTTTCACCAGTAATTTCTTGATTTTGGCCTTTTACGTTACTGGTAACAAGCGCCACGGTTTGATTGGCATACTTCAATTCAACTTTTACTGGTTTGAAAGTATTCACGAAACTATTAGATGCTTTGGTTTCTGTCACATAATAGGTTCCTAATTCCAACGCATTAGCAATCTCTTTTGCTGTTTCTGCATGACCTTTTTCGTCAGTCGTGATTTCTTTAACGATTTCACCAGTTGGGCTATCTTTTCGGATAGCAAACGTATTTCCAGCTAGTGAGTAATTCTCATTCCAAAGATCAGTCCCGGTTTCAACTCCGGTTTTATCCAAAATGATTTGACCTTTTTCCCGAGTGTTTTTTGAAGTCACGGAAATGGTCTCCCCAGCTTTTATAGTGGCAGTCATGGGTGTGGTATCAATCGTATAAGGAGCTGGTACGGATTTTTCGGTAATCGTTATTTTGGTACCATGAGGAAGCCCATCCAGTGTAGCAATTCCTTCCTTATCCGTAGTCACGTCTTTTTCAGGAAGTACCTTGCCAAAATCTAAATGGAAAACTGTCCCCGGTACAATCTCCCCAGATTCTTTATCAACTTTTTTAATCTTTAACGAACCCTCAGTTTTAACATCAATTTTAACAGTATATGTGTTGGGTTTATCAATTGCCCCGGCCATTAAAGTCTGTTGACCCGCTTTTTTATAAGCTACCGGTGTTCCTGTATTAGCGGATTTCTTTAAGGTTAACACGCCGCTTTCGTTTGAATTGGCATTCGGGGTAATCACTAATTGATTGCCATTCACCCGATAATCAATGTTTGCGGTATTTTCAACAACCTCATCAAACTCCGATAAATTCAAGCCGTTAGCATCTGTCACAGTAGTCGATTGACCTAACACGGTTTTCACTGTGGAATTATGAAAGCTTGGTTTCTTCTGATAGTCCGCAATTGCTTGATTGATTTTTGCCTCAATGGCCGCAATGTTTACTGCACTACCGTCTGAGCGTTTAATTGAGTGTAGTGTATAACCATTGACTTCTTGCCAGATCATCTTTTGGGCAACGACATGTGTATCCACATCTGTACCCGCTTCTTTCCATAAAACCGAAACTAGTTTTGCTTTTTCTGACATATCAGGTAATGGATTTTTCTCATAGCCTGGTGTGAATTCGTTGTAAATCGGCACCCCTGGCTCAATACAGAAAATATCTTGTTTCACACCATTGTAGACAGCATAGTGCGGAACAGTGAATTCTGACATGGGACGACCATCACTAAACGTCCCTTCGACAGCATATTGGTGAGCCAAATCCAATTCAACTGTCACTATTTGTGCATGCGTGATTTCCTCTGCAAAAGCAATCGTTGGGCCAAGTGATCCACCGATTGTTTGGCATAAAAGACCAAGTGTCGCGAGCAAGCGCCAATTCTTAAATCTTGGCTTTTTCATAAAATAAATCTCCTTTCGTTTTTGGGTAATAAAAAAAGACGTCCAAATATTAATTTTGAACGTCTAGCAACTTCTTAAAATTTAAAAAGTGTATATGTCAATGTTGTAAGTTTTTCTTCATCAACATATTTTATTGGTATAGCTCTATTTAAAGCTATTCGACGACCCTCTGTTGCTATACCAATTACTTTGTCACTTTTATTTATAATAGGACCTCCACTATTCCCGGCAAAAATTATTGGAGAAATTTCGTACATCTCAACCTTTTTAGAAAATGTTGTTCTTAAATAATCCCCACGCTCCATCTTTAATTGATCACCCTCACTAAAATCAGGATAGCCAAGTAACGTAATCGTCTCATTTTGTTCAGGTTCTCTTAATTCCCTTTCAAACCCATTATTCAAAATAATTTGATCTTCTGGAATGAGAATTACCAAATCTAGTTCTTCACTAAAAAAAGAAATTTTAGCACTAATTTTTTTGGACTGGCTTGCACCGAATCTCAAGTTAACAAAGTATTCAGTTTCACGTGGTAAAAAACCATCTTTAATTGAATCTATAACAAACTCAAAAACATGATAGTTAGAAACTATACCAATGCCTTTTATTAAAAAACCGGTTCCTTGTCCATAATCAATTTCTGAAAAGATATTCATCTCATTATCTTTTTTCCATAATTGTATATTTGTTTGTGGAACTACACAAACAAGATTAGGAAGCTGGGATAACCCTGAATCTATTACTATAGGTTTTTCGTCTTTAAATTGGTCTACTACTAATAATAATTTGTTAAATCGTTTAGCCAAACCAATGAAAAGTGCATCATTTTTCCCACGAACCATTCCAACATAACTAATCATACCTTTTATGACTTTCATAAGGCGCCCTATTGAATCACCTTTATAATCACTTTCAGCAAATTTTGTAGCCGGAATAGACAAATCATCTAAATTTGACTCAATTGAAAATAGCATCGCACGAATCTTTCGAATAAACCTTCTATCGATATTTAGTTTTCTGTTTACCTTAATCCCTGTTACCTCTTGATGTTGATTATTGTTTTGTAGTCTGGTTTTTGATGAATTAATTTCAAAACCATTTTTTTCAACTATTTCAATTAGTTCATTACCTAAGCAAATTTCACCATTATTTCTTCTTACAAGCTTTCTACTAAAGGTTGAATTAGTGGAAAACGTTATATCATCCGCATATCTTGAATAAGTAATTTTTCCCAATTTTCTTGCCAGGTTAATAAGTTCCTTATCCAAGGTCTTACAAAGAATATTTGAAATTGTTGGTGAAGTCGGTGCTCCCTGAGGTAAAAAACCATCTGGATGACAACAAAGATTAGTTAGTGTAGATGCAACTATACTACTTAGTTTAAAATAATTTATAAACATACTTCTTACTCTGCCAGATGAAATACTTGGAAAAAAATCTAGTAAGTCAATATTCAAAATATATTTTTTCTTTAAATGCAAGCTTGCATTTTGGACTGTACTTCTTCCTTGAACAAATCCAAAGGCTCTAGAGCTCGGATTAAAACTAGAAATCAAAATCGTATTTAGTTTTTTTTGAAGCTGAAGTAGCTCATCACTTGGAACAAATATTTTACGCGAATCACCGTTTTTTTTAGGAATCTCTATTTCAGTATAGAAGTTATCGCGTTCCTCAAATAATAATCGTCTAAGGTATCCTGTGGATATACCTAAAGCTTTTGCTATTTGGTCAAATGTAGAAATATCTTGAATTCTCATAAAATAATGTTACTCCACTAATATTGAGGGAAGCTCTACCGCTTTCGCATTACATTAGGTAACAAGTTAACCAGTACAGTAAGAAAGTACAGAAGCGAGCAGGAGACACGTTCTTGTACCATTAATATTTATGGTCGCAGTTTACACAACCCAAATTCAACTTCCCTCATCGCTATATTATCAAAATATAAACTATTCTTCTACACCTATTTTAGAAGGATACATATTATCTTTCATCAAATTTTTTTCTCTGCTTATAGATTTTGATTCTTCGATAATCAAATCCTATCTCTGTCATTAATTCCTCCCAGTTTTTATTTGTTCTTTTCATAATTGTATCAACTGATGGTAGTTTTGGGGATTGAGCTAATTTTCGAAACTTTGTCATTGATAAATCATCTTGTAGATCCAAGCGGATTATTTCATTTTTTAATTCTAACAGTAGTTCGAAATCAGTAAATCGAGGGCCACCATTTTTTTCTTTAAAAAGTGGACGTATATCTCCTAACCGCTTCTTAACAGTGCTAAGTGAAGGAATATCCTTCCCTACTGATTTTTGTTCGTACATTCGTTGAGAACTTATCTTTTCACACTTAATAAAAGCTTCTACTATTTTCAATAATTCTTGTTCTGACATTTTAGCCCATTTTCCATAACCAGTATTTTCTTGTCCTATACTAATCAATAAATTCTCCCATGATCCATATTTTTTGTTAATGAACCACATGCTTGGTGCAGAATTTGGATTTTCTGATAGCTTTTTCTGGTATTGACGGCTGGATTTAATTCCGTGTTTTTCAATGAATTCATTAATTGTTAAAATCAGTTTTAAATCACTTTGATTTTTCCAGATAACACGCCCATCATTTTGCTTCACGTTAAAAACTCCTAAAAATTATTTAGATAGAAGCCTATCACATCAACTTTTTAGTAGAAAAGTACATGTTTTGCCTTTTTTACTAATAGCTGACCCTTTGAGAAACTCGGGTTCTAAAGTTACTAAATTCGGTAAATGTTTTGGTATTTTTCGTATTATATTTGTCGTCAGACTGACTACTAAATTTTGTCCTATTTTGACGACACTGATAGTCAATATCGGACAATCTAGGACAATTTAGGGGAATATGGGTGAAAAATGAACCAAAACAGCCAAAAATGGCTTAAAACTGTGATAGAGAAAAAAGAAAAAGCCCTTGATATACAAGGACTTTTCACAGATTTCAGATTTCCAAGGAAGTTTTCCGTGTTTATCTTCTGATTTCTTTGATACGAGCTGCCTTACCATGAAGGTTGCGTAAGTAGTACAATTTAGCACGACGAACACGTCCATGACGAGTCACTTCGATCTTAGCAACACGAGGAGTATGTAATGGGAAAGTTCTTTCCACACCAACACCATTTGATACTTTACGAACAGTAAAAGTTTCGCTAATACCATAACCACGGCGCTTGATAACAACACCCTCAAAAATTTGGATACGTTCACGAGTTCCTTCGACTACCTTTGCGTGAACACGAACAGTGTCACCAGGGCGGAAATCAGGAACATCACTACGTAATTGAGTACTTGTAATTTCTTCGATTAATTTACTCATGTCTTTCTCTCCTTCCAACAAATATTCATGTCATTTTCTACAGCGGAATACCGTTAATTTGAGCATAAGCTCACTCATACGATATTATCATACCAGCATTCTGATGTAAAGGTTTATACAGACTTTCTAGTCTTTTTTTTCCTTTTTAGTTTGCTCATTTTTAATCTCTACTAACCATTTCGTTTCTTCCGGTGACATGTCATACGTTTCAAGCAGATCTGGTCTTTCGCGGTATGTTTTTCGAAGTGCTTGGTAGTGCCGCCACTCTTTTATTCGACCATGATGGCCACTCAATAAAACCTCTGGCACTTTTTTACCATCAAATTCCGGTGGTCTCGTATACTGTGGGTATTCTAATAACCCACTCGAATGAGATTCTTCTATTGCTGAATCTTCATTTCCAAGTACCCCAGGAAGGAGCCGAACGCTTGCATCAATCATGACCATAGCTGGTAATTCTCCACCAGTTAACACAAAGTCTCCAATAGAATAACTATCATCGGTATAATCTTTGATACGTTCATCATAGCCTTCATAATGGCCACAGATGAAAATCAAATGTTCCTCTTGACTAAACTCTACTGCCGTTTGTTGGTCAAATTTTTTACCAGACGGATCCATCAAAATAACGCGTGATCGTTTCCCACTTTGCTTTTCTTTAGCAGCAGTGATAGCCGCCACTAAAGGTTCTACTTTCAGTAACATGCCGGCCCCGCCACCATAAGGATAATCATCGACATGATGGTGCTTATTGGTTGAAAAATCACGAAAATTGACCGTATCGATAGCCACCACGCCAGAGTCAATTGCCCTACCGATAATCGATGTTTGAAAGCCTGCGGTGACCATCTCTGGAAACAGTGTTACAATATCAATATTCAACACGGTGATCAAAAACCTCCCTTTAATCTAGCAACCCTTCGATGATGTTGACCGTAATTTTCTTGTCTGTCGCATCCACAGATACAACTACATCCTTTATAGCCGGTAGATAAAGAGGTTTCCTATTGCTACTAGTCACGACCCACACATCATTTGCCCCTGGCTGTAAGATCTCACTGATTTCTCCAAGAACAATTCCGTCAGTTGACATAACTGTACAGCCAATTAAATCGTCAAAAAAATAACTATCATCTTGATGATCGGCTTTCGCCTCTTTTTTATCGACCCATAGCGTTAGTGTTTTGTATTGCTCCACTACATTGATTGATTCCTTTCCAACAAATGTAAGTAAGTCAAATTGCTTGTGTTTGCGGTGACTTTTTATCACTAACTTTTCCTTTTTTCCTTTAGCAGAAGGATTATCGACCCATAAAATTTGGTTAGGTCGATACCTTTTTTCTGGAAAGTCAGTGATAGATTGGACTCTGACTTCCCCTCTTAAACCATGTGTATTGACGATTTTTCCAACTCTTAAGAACTCCATAACTAACTCCTATATTTATACTGTGATACTAAAAAAGAGCTATGGCCAAAAATCAGTATTGATTTCTGGTCCATGCTCCCCTATTGCTACTACTCTTCAGGATCAACGATTGTTAACCGAATTTTTTTGCCCTCTGGGGTACGAATGCTATAAACAATCGTCCGAATAGCACGTGCTACCCGCCCTTTCTTGCCAATCACTCGACCTATATCAGAAGGATCTACCCTCAATTGGTATTCCGTGTATTGACCAGCCGGCTTCTTATCGATTCGAATAGCTTCCGGCTTTTCGACAAGCGGTTGTACAATGGTTAAAATCAATGTTTCAACATCTGGCATGTTGATCATCCTCTCAACGAAGGGTCTTTAGTTATTTAGAGTATTTTTGGTCATGAAATTTCTTCATAACACCTTGTCGCGATAAAATGTTTTTAACAGTATCGGAAGGTTGTGCCCCATTCCCTAACCATTTCAAAACAAGTTCTTCATCCAAGGTAACTGTTTCAGGTGTTGATAGTGGGTTATAAGTCCCAACTTTTTCAATGATACGGCCATCACGAGGTGAACGTGAATCTGCTACAACGATACGATAGAAAGGTGCTTTTTTAGAACCCATTCTTTTTAAACGAATTTTTACTGACATAATTTAATTCCTCCATACATTTTTCTCACTGAGACATACTATATCAGAATAGTTGCATGGTGTAAAGTATTTTTTCTTTACACCTCTATTTTTTCTTTTTAAGTCTCTTCTTCTTAGCCTTTTTCATTTTACGACTAACAGCCTTCATGGCTAATTGGTTTCTCTTAGACATCTTTGCCCCTGGTATGCCATTCATCATCTGTTCCATACCGTCCATATTACCATTAGCCATTTGATTCATCATTTGCTTCGATTGATTGAACTGCTTGATCATTCGGTTGACTTCCATCAGCGGACGAGCTGAACCTCTTGCAATGCGTTTCCGTCTATTTTGGCTCAAAATATCTGGATTCTCACGTTCCTCTGGTGTCATAGACAAAACGATAGCTTTCATTCTAGCCATATCCTTTGGATCAACTTGTACTTGATCAAGTCCAGGGATTTTATTCATTCCCGGAATCATTTTAATCAAATCTTCTATGGGACCCATACTAGATACTTGATCCATCTGAGCAATAAAATCATTAAAATCAAAAGTATTTTCCTTGATTTTTTCAGCCATTTTTTCGGCTTCTTGTTCATCAAAGTCTTGTTGTGCTTTCTCGATCAGAGTCATCATATCGCCCATACCAAGGATACGAGAAGCCATTCGATCCGGGTAGAAGAGGTCAATATCAGTCAGTTTTTCACCTTGACCAATGAACTTGATTGGCTTGCCGGTGATCTCACGCATCGACAAGGCTGCCCCACCACGAGTATCACCATCTAATTTGGTCAACACAAGACCAGTGATCCCCAAATCATCATTAAAGGCTTGTGCAACATTAACGGCATCTTGACCAGTCATGGCATCGACAACCAGCAAAATATCGTCTGGATTAGCAATTGCCTTGATTCGTTTTAGCTCTGTCATCAAGGCTTCATTGACGTGTAATCGACCAGCCGTATCAATAATGACAAGGTCTCGCCCGTCATTTTTAGCTTGCTCTAACCCATGTTCTACGATTGTAACAGGATCGACTGAGGTCCCTTCTTGATAAACAGGGTAATCCAACTGCTCTCCAATCGTTTGTAATTGGTCGATCGCCGCCGGACGGTAAACGTCCCCTGCAATAAGCAATGGGCGTAAGTGGTTATTCTTATGGACATAATTTGCGATTTTACCAGCTGTCGTCGTTTTACCAGCACCTTGAAGCCCGACCATCATAATGACTGTTGGTGGTTGCTTGGAGATATTCAGTCCAACTTGCTCTCCACCCATTAATTCTGTCAATTCTTCGTTAACAATCTTAACAACTTGTTGCGTTGGTGATAGTGCTTCTAATACGTTGCTTCCCAGTGCCCGTTCATTGACTTTTCGAACAAATTGCTTTACTACTTTGTAGTTAACATCTGCCTCTAGCAACGCTAGACGAACCTCACGCATCATTTGCTTGAGATCAGCTTCAGTTATTTTTCCTTTTTTACTAGCAGTGGAAACGGCTGCTTGTAATCGTTCCGATAATCCTTCAAATGCCATTACTTTTCTCCTTTAAGTTCATATCATCCAACTCATTGGTCATCTTCTATCACCCGTTGAATCAGTTCATTAAGTGTTTGATCTTCTCGATAATGGGTAGTGACGTATTGTGCTAATAATGCTAAGTGATCTTGTCTTTTGTGAAATTGCTCTACTAACTTCAAACGTTCCTCATATTTTAGCAAGATCGACTCTGATCGTTTTAATTGATCATAGACAGCTTGTCGGCTAATACCATGTATCTCTGCTATTTCTCCTAATGAGAGATCCTCACGGTAATAATCCACTAAATATGAGCGCTGCTTTTCCGTTAAGAGTTGCTCGTAAAAGTCTAATAACACATTCATCTGGGTTGTTTTACTTAGTGACATACAGACTCCCCCATCGTCTAACTCCCCTCATTATATCAAATTTATAAGATCAAAAAAAGACTGGCCCATATCGCCAGTCCTCTCTTTAGCATTATTAGTCATTATTATCAGGCATCATTATTGGTAGCATTGTTGGTATCATTATTGGTCATCTTTATAAGAGGTCTTTAACCAGACCCATAATATAAAGCTCAGGGTCAAAGACTCGAAGATCGTCGATACCTTCCCCTAAGCCTACAAACTTAACAGGGATATCTAACTCATGCCGGATGGATAAAATAACCCCACCTTTTGCAGTACCATCAAGTTTGGTTAGTATCAAACCAGTAATTGGAACAGCTTCTCTAAATTGCTTTGCTTGAATCAGAGCATTTTGGCCAGTTGTTGCATCCAATACTAACAAGGTCTCTTGAGCTGGAGTTCCTAGTCCTTTTTCAATAATACGATTGATTTTAGCCAGTTCATTCATTAAATTGACCTTTGTTTGCAACCGACCCGCTGTATCTACTAATAAGTAATCATAGTGTTCTTCTTTAGCCTTTTTGATGGCATCGTAGACAACAGAAGCTGGATCGCCACCTGCTTTTCCAGTGACGACAAAAACATCTGCTCGCTTTCCCCACTCTTTTAACTGTTCAATGGCACCCGCACGAAATGTATCAGCAGCTGCCAATAACACCTTTTTCCCTGCCTTTTTATAACTATTAGCAAGTTTGCCGATTGTTGTCGTCTTACCAACACCATTGACGCCAACAAACAACAAGACTGTTGGACCATTTGGATTTTCAGTGATCGTTGGCAAACCAGCTTGCCCCTTTTCATAGATATCGACCATCTTTTCCACAATAGCTTCCTTGACTGCTTGTGTTGACCGAGCATTCTTAAGTTTGACTTCTTCTCTCAATGCATCGGTGATTGCCAGTGTCATTTCAAAGCCTACATCTGCTGAAATCAAGGTTTCTTCTAAATCGTCAAAGAAATTCTCATCAATGCTTCTAAAATCTGCTAAGAACGTATTGATTTTTTCAGAAAAACTTTGTCTAGTTTTTGCCATGCCTTCATCATAGGCATCTAGGACCACTTTCTTTTCATCCTGCTTAATGGCTTCTTGTGTTTCATCTTCACCCGTAAAAGCACGTTTGATTCTATCGAATAATCCCATCAGATCACCTCCTAGATTTGATGTTTCCGAGCACTGATTAATTGCTCAAACACCTTTGCAACCCCGTCTTCTGCATTTGTAGTAGTTACCATATCTGCGACTGCTTTCACCTCTGGGATAGCATTTCCCATAGCGACCCCAATACCAGCTTTTTTAATCATGGGTAGGTCATTCTCTTGGTCTCCTATAGCCATAATAGCACTTACCGGTACCTCAAGGATAGAGGCTAGATCACTAATAGCATGCCCCTTATTAACCGTTTTTGGTAACAGTTCCAATAAGTTTGGACGAGATTTCATAATTGTAAACCGGTCATAATAGTCCTTCGGTATCTCCTTAATAGCCGCATTCAAGACGTCTACGTCGTAAGAAAAAAGAATTTTGTTGAATTGATGTGATGTGGAAAAATCACTCAGACTCACATGCGAGAATGGCAACTTTGTCATGATTTTGGGATAACCTGACTGCCGACCTAATGGCTCATTCAACAAATAAGCATTCGTGGCATCAACAACGGCTAATGGCATATTGATGGCTTCGGCTAGTTTTAATAATGACGAAAGATCGTCTAAACTGAGTGTTACTTTTTTTAAGACTTCCCCACTAGCTGGCCGTTGGATCAAGCCACCATTATAAGTGATGATGAGATCATCTGGCGCCAACAAGTTCAACTTATGAACAAGATCGATGACACCTTGAAGTGGTCTACCCGTACAAATCACGGGTTTAACACCTATTTCTTTTAATCTTTGAACGGCACTGACTGTAGTTGGTGTGACTTCACGGTCTGGAGCAAGTAGTGTGCCATCTAGATCTATCGCTACGGCCTTAATTTTGTTCAAATCTACTGTCATAAGAACTTACCATTACCCCTCTTGTTATATATAGTCGTACATATCCTTCAAAGATTGTTACTCAATTAAGTATTCCAATATTGTATTGTAATGACTAATTCAGTCTTTACTCATTCTACTGAAGCAATACCCTAGACCAAGGCTCTGTCATCTATTTCTGCTAATTTGACCGATGCCATCTTAGAAATACCGGATTCTTGCATAGTAACACCATACAAGATATCTGCTTGTTCCATTGTCCCTTTCCGGTGAGTGATGACCATAAACTGTGTTTGTGGTGTAAAAGTCTTCAAATAACGGCCATAACGGTCGACATTAGCATCGTCTAGTGCGGCTTCTACTTCATCTAACAAGCAAAACGGTACAGGTTTAGTTTGTAAAATAGCAAATAGTAATGCTATCGCAGTTAATGCTCTTTCCCCACCAGAAAGTAAACTCAACGATTGTAGTTTTTTACCAGGTGGCTGAGCAACAATCTCGATTCCTGTGGTCAGAAGATCTTTAGGATCAGTGAGTTCAAGTCTCGCTTGTCCCCCACCAAACAATTGCGGAAATGTTTCCTCAAAATGTTGATTGACAGACTCAAATGTCTTTTTAAAGCGTTTGATCACTTCTTGGTCCATGGTCTTCATTGTTGACCAAAGTTCCTCTTTTGCTTCATCCAAATCTGCTTTTTGTTGGGACAAATCGATATAACGATCATTAATTTCATCAAAATCTTCGATTGCTGCTAAATTAACTGGCCCCAGTTTTTTGATTGCTTGCTTTAACTCAGTAACGCGTTGTCGACCACTAGCAACAGCCACAGTCAATGGTTCTACCTCTAGAGCTTTTTCGTAACTGATATGATATTCCTCAGTCAATAGAGACAGTTTTTGATCCATAACACTTTCATAACGTGTTAACGCCTTTTCAGTTGTTGTCATTCTATAATGGTGTTTCTCTAACGTTTCACTGATTTCAGTCTCTTTTGCACTAAGGCTACTGATGACTCGATCACTTTCTTCAAGTATCTTCTGAATCTTAATCTTTTCTTGATTGATATGTTGTTGATCTAAGTCAACTTTCTCAAGTTCAATGAGCAATTCAGCTTCTTTTTCTTCCAACCTTTTTTGACTGTCCTTAGCACTCTCTTGGTTAGTCGTTAACATAGCCGTCTCGCTGATTAGCGACTCTAATTGTG
Source organism: Bavariicoccus seileri WCC 4188 (assembly GCF_000421665.1). Taxonomy (GTDB): domain Bacteria; phylum Bacillota; class Bacilli; order Lactobacillales; family Aerococcaceae; genus Bavariicoccus; species Bavariicoccus seileri. The sequence continues at coordinate 32,462 of NZ_ATXL01000020.1, forward strand.
CCTTGTAACTTGCTTGTTCATTCACTAGAGCTTGACGTCTCTCTACTTGTACAGCAAATTCCTTTTCAGCATCAAAAATTGTTTGTTGGATTTTCCGCTGTTCTTCAGCTCGATCAGTATCAGCAGTTTGCGATTTTTCAATTTCTGTTTTCTTTTGAGCCGATTGCTGTTCAACCTCATTAATTCTAGGTTTGATAGTCTTGATATCTGAAATAATCTGTTCAAGATCCTCTTGAGCAAGTTTAGCTTCATAGCGCGCCACTTTTAACGCTTGAGTGAGTTGTCCAGACTCTTCCGTTAAAAAACGTTTCTCGGCCGCTAATTCTTTTTGCTTTATTTCAAGATCTCTCAGCTGATTGGAGGTTTCTACTAGTTGTTGGCTAAGTCTCTCCTTTTCGGCACTTTTAGCAACAAGTATTTCTTTCTCTTTCTTTCTAGCTTTCTCAAGTTCTTTTAGTTTCTTTTGCAAAGCAGAAAGTTGACGAGTTCTACCAATCAAGTTAGGACCTTTACTTCTTTTTTGTCCCCCCGTCAGTGATCCACCTGGATATAAGAGATCACCATTCAATGTGACGATTCGTAAATGAAAATGCGTTTTCTGAGCTAGCTCATGTGCTGTTTTTAGATGGTCTACGACGATATACCCACCTAATACATTACTGATTGCTGGTTCAACTAGCTCATCATATGATACTAGATCAATTGCGACTCCAATAAATCCTGCAAATGACTGACAGGCTGCCAAATCAATTGATGACACCGTTCTTTTTTTCATCGTCGTTAACGGCATGAAAGTCGCCCGACCCATTTTCTCTTTTTTTAAGTAAGTAATGGCAGCATCTGCTGATTGCTCATCTCTCACTATAACATTCTGAGCCGACCCTCCTAGCAAAACGGTTATAGCTTCTTCAAACTTTTCTGGCACACTGATTACTTCCGCAACAGAACCAACAATCCCCGGCAATTGCTTCTTTTTTTTCAGGATGGCTTTGACACCCGCAAAGAAGCCAGCATAATCATCTGCTAATCGTTCCAAGCTATTGTAGGTAGCAAGTTGTTGATGGTAATCATTCTTTAAATGTTGCCATTTTGCTTCGGCTTCTTGATAACTGACAGATTGTTTTTTTGCCGTTATTCCCAACGTCTCGTGGTGTTTAGTTGTCTCGACTAACTGGTTTGTTTTCTCTGCAAGTTGCTCATCATTTACTTCTATCTTATGATTGGTTTTAGCCAATTCGCTTTCTTTTATACTAACCGCCTGATTCGATTTTTCAAGCTGATGCGTTTGTGTTTCCTTTTCTTTCTCTAACTGTGCCAATTGTTGATGCATTTTAGACGTTTGTTGTAACAGCCCAAAGTATTCATCTCTTAAGTCTTCTACTTTTGGTAACTCGGTTTCTGATATTTTATTAAGTAGCGCCTTTAAAGCTGCGAGTTCTGTCTTGACCTTTAACTCATTAGCTGCAACAGCATCGACCTTTTCACCAATTACCTTGATCTGTGCCTCAAGATCTTTTTGCTTTTTCAAAGACTGTTCCGTCTGCTCAGTTTGTTGCGTCCCCGTTTGTAATAAGTGAGTCAAACGCTCTTTGACTAAAGCAATCTCGCCCTCAATGCGTGCTTTTTTAGTCTGGTTAGCTACATTCTTATCCTCAACAGTTGCTTGATCACTCTCTTTATATGATCGGTCTTTAGCAACCTGATCTCGTTTCACCTTTACTGCTTGCTTTTGGTGATTCAATTTCTCTATCAGACGATTTTGTTCAACTAAGTCTGATTGCGAGTGATCATATTGCGTTTTAGCTGCTGTTAATTCAGCTGTTAGGACTTGTACTTCAAGTTTGCTTTTTTCCTTATCTAAATCAAGATAGGTTTCAGCCGACTCTTTTTGATTTCTTAAAGGTTCAAGTTGTTGCTCTAATTCATAAATAATATCCTTCAGTCGATCTAAATGATCTTCTGTTTTTTTGAGTTTACGTTCTGCCTCGGATTTTTGCATTTTATAGGTTAAGACACCAGCAGCTTCTTCAATGATAGAACGTCTTTCCTCAGGTTTATTGTTAAAAATTTCCTCCACTTTACCTTGAGAGATCATAGAGAAAGCCCCTTTACTAAAACCTGAGTCCATCAATAGTAAGGTGATATCTTTCAAACGTGAAGGCTTTTTGTTAATCAGATATTCAGAGTCACCATTACGATGATAACGACGCGTAATGATGACTTCATTGTAATCAAGGGGCAAGAAGTGATCTTCATTATTGAACTGTAAACTAACTTCACAAAAATTGACGGCTTTTTTACTGTCAGATCCCGAAAAAATCAGGTCCTCCATTTTTTTGCCGCGCAAGGATTTTGCTGATTGTTCTCCAAGGACCCATTTGATAGCTTCTGATAGATTTGATTTACCACTACCATTTGGACCAACAATAGCGGTAACACCTGAATCAAGCTGTATAACTGTTTTATTAGCGAATGATTTGAAACCATTCAATGTGATTTTTTCCAGTTGCATGCGTCTCTCGTCATCCTATTCTAAATATCTTTTAGTCTCTCTTACTTTTTTATATTGATGTCAAATTTTTGACAAAGCATCTTGTGCTGCTGCTTGCTCAGCTACTTTCTTGCTATTTCCTCTTCCGATACCAATTTGAGTCTCATTTTTACTGACTGCCACTAAAAAAGATTTTTGATGTGCAGGTCCCTTTTCCTCAATCAAGTCATAAGAAATTTGAACTGGACCATCCATTTGAAGCTTTTCTTGTAATAGCGTTTTATAATCTGTTATTTTCTCAATGACTTGATCAACTTTACTCGTCACTTGAGAGATGATGAAGTCTTCTGATACCTCATATCCACCTTCTAGATACAAAGCACCAATCACCGCTTCGAACACGTCACAGAGCAAGCTAGGACGCTTTCTACCACCACTAGCATCTTCTCCTCTACCGAGAAGCATCAGTTGATCGAAGTGACAATCAAGTGCTAAACGTGATAAATTCTCCTCACATACTAACGCTGCCCTAAGACGAGTCAATTTACCCTCTGGCCATTCGACATAGTTATAATATAAATACTTTGAGACAGTTAATTCTAAAACAGCATCCCCCAAAAACTCTAGTCGTTCATAACTCGCATTGTGATGAAGTTGGTGTTCATTAACAAACGATGTATGACTAAAGGCTTGGTCGATTAAAGCAGTGTCTTTGAACCGATAACCTGTCAATTGAGCAATAATCTCTTGCCGCTTATTACCAGTGGTAGTCGATATTACTTTTTGTGATGCGATTCCAGATTTTTCATCCGATTGTCTTTTAAAATTACCATTAACTTTGTTGTTTGATTTGTTGATACCCATTCCACCACATCTTTCTGTAAATTACGCTATAAAACTACTGTAATACTAACTGTTTAATCACTATTTCTACGATTCCTCAAGATGGCTAAAATAAATTTATATAACATCAATCCATCAGTTAACCATGAGTTATCCCTCAGATATACTTCAACTAGCCTTCAACTATCCTTCGATTATCCTTAGCCTATCTGTCGATGCTTTTATTTCTATTGCCATCTATTTCCATCGCATCTAATAAAGCAAAGGCAATTAGCTATTGATCTCATATAAATTGATTTCAGCGGTCACACTTTTCTAGGTCATTCTTTGAGCGATAAAACAATCAACTATACCACATTATACGGTAAAAAGAGCTTATTGTCATATCCAATATTTGAATAACTTCTTATCATGACCTTCTCAATCAAAAAAAAGGGTTCTATAATATTTGGTGTTGTTACTCAAAAAGTAGCGACACCAATTTTTGATACAAAAAGACATTTGGTTGTCCTATAATTAAATCGCTAAACAAAATCATAGGAGGATCAACCAAATGTCCCACACCAATTTTATCAAAACAAAAGATGAAAACATAGATAGCATGATTAAAAAAATCCTTAACATCAAAGATTCTAATATTTCTTTTCCCAAAAATGCCGTGTCAAAAGAAAGAGTAAAAGGCCGATTGTCTACTGTTTTTACCGGAAAATTAACTTATAAGCCATCTCATTGCGAGCATTGTGGCTGCCCTGAGGTCAATCGCCATTCGTT
>NZ_ATXL01000021.1 GCF_000421665.1 Bavariicoccus seileri WCC 4188
ACGTCGAGCTTGAAAGAAGGAGCACGCCAAAAAAAGTGTGACTTCTTTCGTTAAAGCTCGAACACTGGAACAAAATTGAGTAGATAGGGAACTATCGGAAAAATTTTGTGAAGTGGAGGTCGAGCTTGAAAGAAGGAGCATGCCAAAAAAGTGTGACTTCTTTCGTTAAAGCTCGCGTCAATCAGTATTAAAACCTTTACGTAAGTAACCAAGAAACTAAAAAATCAAAGTAACCAAAAAACAGAAATGTCATTGGAGGCAATCATGAAGTTATATGTTACAAGGCATGGGCAAACGGTCGGTAATGTGGATAATCTAGTGTGTGGGCAGAAAGAATATGATTTGACCGATAAAGGAAGAGCGCAAGCAAAAGCACTTGCTCAGCAAATCAAGACAGAAAAGATAAAGATTGACCGCATCATCACGTCACCGATTGGCCGGGCAAAGGAAACGGCTGCTATTATCAATGAAGTCCTTCAAGTTCCTATTACGGAGGATAATCGGGTGGCAGAGTTTGATTTTGGTGACTTCGATGGAAAATCGAACCAAACGTCTGAATTTGCAGCAGCTAGGCGTCAGTTTGTTGTGCCATTAAAACATGGGGAGTCTTGGTTCAAGGCGGCACAACGGGCTTATAATTTTCTTGATGATATCAAATACGATGACGAAGTAACCTTGGTTGTCTGTCATAATGCTATCAATCGTGTGATACACAGTTATTTTTGTGACATGCCGAATGACCAATATTTTGATTACAATATTGATAATTGTGAACTGACTTATTACGAGTCATAAGGTCGGCGTCCTAAGAACGACTGAGATAGTTGGTGTGCTAATTTGATTAATCAGGGAACTTCCTAAGACGGACAATTGTCTGTCTTTTTTTAGTTGCTGGGAAATTGGTTTTTGTTAGACCTAACTTGTCAGCTTATATTCCAGTCATTCCCTAAAATTTAAGAAAATTTAGAATTACTTTTCTTGTAAAAGATGTCATTTTTGAGTAAGCTTTATTAGAAATGTGTGATTTGTTTAATACACTGAAATACAATGAAAAAACAGAGTTACTTTCAGTATTCTTAGTTTTTCAGAGAAGATAAGTTGGTGCAACTAATGGAACAACAGAAGCATAAGCGGGTGTACGCAATTGATGGCTTGCGTTTTCTCGCAATTTTAGGGGTTATTTTTTACCACTTATCCCCGTATTTGGTGCCGGGCGGATTTTTAGGTGTAGACCTATTTTTAATCATCAGCGCCTATTTATTAACCACGAGTTTAAAACGTAGTCTCGATTCAAAGGGCCAGATTCACTTGATGACGTTAGTCAAGAAACGTTTGTTGCGGTTATTAGGGCCAATGCTTTGGATGGTCTTGTTAGTTGTCAGTTATTTGTTTTGGTTACAACCAGTATTATTGCATGACTCCAGAGCTTCAATTTTATCAGGAATAACATTCACTAATAACTGGTGGCAGATCTTAAACGGTATATCTTACTTTGAAGCTGCGATGACACCTAATGTTTTTGGCCATCTCTGGTATATTGCGATTATCTTCCAGTTCACAGTGATTTGGGCTATCGTTTATACCTTCTTGGTCAAAGTTATTCAAAAAGATACAGTGATTAAAGTCATCACAGCGGGTTTAGTTCTGGTGTCGGCTATCTTGATGGCTGTCCTTTTTAAAGCGGGTACTGATCCAACACGTGTTTATTATGGGACAGATACTAGGGCATTCTCCTTTTTACTTGGCGCATTGTTAGCCATGTTCTTCCCATACGAATGGGTCATTCAGAAACATAACTACACCAAAGCTCAACGGCAAAAGCTGTTATTATTCGGGACGGTTTTACTAGCCGCGATGGTTTATTTGATGTTTAATTTAAACGATGCAGCTACAATTACTTACCGTGGTGGGATTTTTGTTTATGCGGTCTTATCGAGTCTATTATTCGTTATTATTTTGCTTCCAACAACCTTTTGGCATCGTGCTTTCAGCTTTAAACCAATGGTTTGGTTGGGACAACGGAGTTATTCCTATTATATGTGGTATTATCCGGTCAGTATTTTGTTCCAACAACAAGCGACTGCGAAGAGTCTCAGTGGTGTTACGGGGATAGTCTTTCAACTTGTCTTGATTGCGATGCTTGGAGAAGTTAGCTATGTCTTGATCGAACGTCAGATGCTAACGAAAATCTTTGGCCGTTCTTTCTGGCGTGCCATCTACATTAACTTAAAGCATAGCCGTAACAAAACGATTAAAATTCTCAAAGGTGTTCTTATTGCAACCGTGATGCTCTTTATTCCAGTTTCCTTTATCTTTGGATTGATTGATGCCTCGTCTGGAGAGAATAAAACAGTGACCGATATTGCAAAATCAATCGAAGATAGTTACTCCTCTCTTAATAAGAACAACGCTAAAGAGATTGATAAAGAGACAGACAAAAAGTCAGACACAGACTCAGCTAAAGACTCAGATAAGGAGAACAATAAAGATAAGGGAACCGACCAAGAAAATAAACAACCAAATGATTCGGATAAAAATAACGATCAAGAGAAAGATTCGGAGAAAGAAGATAAACAACCAGCTGAAGAGGCTCCTACTATCGAAGGGTTGACGCCAGAAGAAAGTCAGTTTGCTGCAAATTTGGCAATTTCATTCTTTGGGGATTCGACACTACAAGCGACTGCTGCTAATTTACAAGAAGTCTTTCCGAAGGCCTTATTTGATGGGCAACAAGGGCGACAATTGTCGCAAAGTCAAGATAGTTTAAGAGCTTTCGTTGACAGTGGCAAGGCACTAGACACAGTAGTCTTGATGCTTGGGACAAACGGTGGTTTTTCAACCGAGCAAATCAATGGGTTGATTGAGATACTAGGAAATAGAGAAGTGGTCCTCGTCACGACTCATGCTCCAAGATCTTGGCAGAATGAAGTCAATGAACGATTGACTGAAGCTGCTAATAGTCATGCTAATGTGGTTCTGGTTGACTGGAACGCAGCAGTTAGTGGACATGATGACTGGCTATACGATGACCATATTCATCCAAACCCTAACGGGAGTCATGAGTTTGCTCTCTATTTAGCAAGACAACTCACTGCTTTATTGGATAAATAAGTTCAAGACAGTTTAAAAGTATAAAAAAAGAAATTAATAGATGAAGAAATAAAGCAGTAAAGCAATGTTAAGACACCAGAAGGGCAAGTCTCTACTGCAAGTAGCTGCTATAAAGAACCGCTATGGGGTGTGTGATAAGCAGACCCCATAGCGGTTTTTGTTATTTAAGAATAAGACAGTGTGTTAACGTCTCTCTTAAGAATAGGCTTAAATAAGGCTAAATTAAGATATAATATAGTGCTTTACATAGGGCTATATTTGATTTATAGTTTTTCGAAAGAGTAAACAAGTGCGTTGATAATGTTTTAGTGTAAATTGTAATGCCATAAGATAGGGGTTAGCTCGTTATTAAGAGAGATGAGGGAGGATCGACATGACAAATACATCTGATGTTTTAACAGTGACGGATTTGAAAAAGTCACCTAAAAGAGTGTTTACAGAATCAAAGAGTCGAAAAGAGGCTATTGTTATATATAATAATATTGCTGAAAGTATTGTTATGGATATCTCCACGTTTAATAATTTAGAAACCAAAATCGAATTGTTGAATGAAAAAATCTTTGAGCTGGAAATTGCTATGAGGTTAAGAACAAATACCGAAACATGGTCGGATGAAGAAGCCCGCGGCGAGCGTGAATTTAAAGACCTATCAAAAATAAAAGATGAATGGTTGTAGATCTTTCTAGATGATGAATTATAGAAGAAGTATCAATTGCCAAGAGATAATAAATAAGTTTACTGAGATTCAGATAAAAAATTCATCAAGTAAAGAGATATGATTGAATACAGTAGAAATAGTGCTTAGTGTCAATAACCACCAAACTTGAGATGTAATACTAAATAATCCCCACCGACAAGATTCTGTTGAATTCTAGTCAGTGGGGATTTTGTTATGCAGATAGATGGTTGAATGGTTATGGTTAGTACAATCTATCTAGTACTTGTTGTTTTACTAGTCGTTGGTTGTTTAATGACAGCATCAACGATGAGATCAACTAGTAAATATAATTTATCTTTTACAAAGCCTTTGAAGTTTTCACTATTAATATAATTATTTATGATTCCTGAAACACTTTCTAAAATAATGGTTAGTAGTTTATTCATGAGCTTTACCTTCTTTTCTGAGTTGCTTTGCCAATTTTCTAATGAGCTTGTTTTTAGAATTCTTAATCAAAAAATCATAGGCAAAAGAGACCAATTCTGATTTTGTAATTGAAGGATTCAATTCTTTTTCTGATAATAGCGCATAGTAGAGGGCGAAAGGGTGAACGTCGTATTGGTCAACTGATTTAGAAATGTTTTGATGGATTGAAACTGTCAATTCTTGATTTGCTTGTTCTGACAATGTATTTGATTCTTCAGGTGCTACTAAACTGAGTTGGTCGCCAACAATGTTATGTATTTCTGTAGCTATTGTATCTTTAAAATCGTCATATCCCTTTTCGACAGTGTCGAACGATTCTTTGTGTTGTCCCATAATTTTTCCTCCAAAGATTTTTGGTGAAGATAATCATTAGTGCTAATGAATAAGGTAAATATCTGCCACTAAATTAGGTTTATTATACTGTAAACTTATCAAGATAGGCGTAAAAAATGTTGCTTTAAATCAAAAAAACAATAGAAAAATCAATAATTGGGGATGGTATCATTATTATCTGCAAACTCGCCGTTAAAAAGTTGATCTCTAGCATTTCCAGTATTCTCTTGGAATTCTTCTTTTGTGAGTTTTCCATCTTGCCATAATTTACCATAATAATCGTCAATACCATCTAAATACTTGTATACCAGTTCCTCACTCACGCCTGTAGCGGCAACATATTCAGGTGTCACATAACCGCTACCTCTGTTGTAAGGCAGGACATTGATTACTTTGCCCGAGTACTTCGCAAAAGCGTCAAGATATTTTTGGGATTCTGATGTTTGTTCAGTGTCTGTAGGCTCGATGCTAGTAGTTTGACTTTGAGCTTTTTTCGTCCGAGGAAACTGATATCTTTCAGTAGTAACGTCTGCTGAGAAAGAACTCCCTGTTTCGAATATGACGTTGATGGTGTTAGCATCGAGAACGTCTACGTAAACAATAGCACGAAATCCGCCACCATCACTCATCCCTGAGAACGCTAGATTATGACCCTCGGTTTGGTCCATTTGAGCCCAAATTTGTGAAGGGTTATCGAAATTATCTGGAAGGTTTACTTTAAGAATGCCAAGTGCCTCTTCGGCGGTAATAGTTTTACTAGCTTCTTCTATGGCTTTTTGGATAGCCTGATCGTTTGAAGTTTTGAGATCGGTAGCTTTTTTAAAAACAGTTGCAAACCTACCAGTTTCCGATTTAGCTAATACAGGTTCTAGTTCCTGATTAGACTCTTCATACTTTTGATCTTTGGCTAAGGATTCAGCGGACTGAGTAGCTTGTTCTAGTGTTTTCAATTCTGTTTTGTCAGCGGTCAGTGATGTAATGACCTCTTTAGCATAATCAAAGATTCCTTCTAGTGGTTTTTTCTCATTAGTTAATTCGTTTGCTAAGTCTTCTGATTTTTGATACTGTTCAGGTTTTTCGGTGGACTGTTTGAGTTGTATAACCTTTTCTAGTTGTGTTTGGTAATTCTTTAACGTAGTGTCATCTTTTTGTTTTGAAAGAGCAGCATTTGTTTTAACGAGTGCTTTGTCAAAGGATTGGTCATTGGATAGTTGCTCAATTGTAGTTACAGCTGACTTATACTCTGCCTGAGCATCTGCTTTTAATTTTTGTGCGTAAATGTAATAGCCACCTCCGCCTATTAGTATGGCTAGTAATAATAGTGCTATGAATACACGTTTATTCCTCATCAAATCCCTCCATTTTTATTTAGTACGATTAAGTTATGACTAAAGATGTAACAAATATCATAGTAATCATATCATATAAATAGAAAAATGCGATATTCTTTAAAAGAATAAACATAAATTTATTTGATGAATTTATTTAAAAATTTAGCTACCTAAGTTAGATTAAAAAAATCATATTTTTAATAGAAACATATTTAAGCAGTGTACTATACACCTGTAAATATGACCGCTATATAAGCTCATCATCATGATTAAATTCTTAATTACTGTAAGAAAAGTAGATATATTTATGGTATAATCTTTATATTTAAATACATAGGAGGTAATAGTAGAAATAAAAGAAAAGTCCTTTGTTTCAGGAGAATTATCATAAGAAATAAAGAATGATAGTATTATTTTTAGAAAAGGTTATAGGAGTTGATGGATGGTGAAGAAATGTCAAAAATGTGGACAAGAAAATAGTGACGATGCACAGTTTTGTGAGGAATGTGGGCAGACGTTAAACGGTAATGAGTCAAATAGCGATTATTCTAGTAAGAATAATGGACTAGTGGTGTGTCAAAATTGTGGAACTGAGAATGCAGGGGATAATTCTTTCTGTGAAAAGTGTGGAAACCGTCTGGTCTCTGTCATAGAAGTGACAGACGATGCCGAATCAACTCATGAGGAAAAGTATACTTCAAAGAGTGAATCAAGGGCGGATTAAACGCCTACGACCAAACCTATAAATAAGCATGCTGTTATTATTGGAACAATTATTGTTGCTATATTATTAGGAGTCATTGGAATTGATCGTTATGGGGAAAATTATTATTCATATGAAAATCAGGTATCGAGACTTAAGGATACAGTTGCCAGTAAATCTGCAGAAAAAATCGTTAACAATATGATTTCTGAAGATGAACAGTTTGAAGTGACCGAAAAGTCTTTGAAGCCATTTGTTGACTATCTAAAAACTGATAGCGATTATCTAGCGAATACAATTGACCAGATGGAATTTGGAGCAATGGGAAACAATGACGTATATGTGACTCAATCTGGCAAGCACTTATTATTTTATGATAAATACGTTTTGGCTATAAAACCAACTTATTTTGCTGTACATACTAATCTAACAGGCATGTTGCTATCGGTGAATGGTGAAGACCAAGATACCTCCAATTCGGATGATTTTACTTGGAAAGTAGGTCCGGTTTCACCTGGGCAATATTCTTTTAAAGGAACATTTGATGATACTACATTTGATGATACTAATGGTGAGGAGTCTACTATTGAAGATACAGTCATACAGATTTATCAACAAGAACTCAATGAGAATGATGAGCGCCTTGTTAGTCTGGAGGCCACTAAAGTAAAATTCGACTTAGTAGCAGATATCCCTAATGGTGAGATCTTTGTTGATGGAAAATCTGTTGGTCAATTAAAGGATGGCCGTTTAGATGGTATCAACTACATTTGGCATGACGGTTCAACGCTGACGATAAAACAAAAAATTGGCGATTTAGAACTTGAATCGCAAAATATCGAAATTGATCCATATAGTTATAGCGATAGTAGTTATGGTGCATTTTCCGAGTTATCGGTTTCCGTAATACCGGTAGCTATCTATAGTAATATGGTTGGTGCAGATATCAAAATTGATGGTAAGAAAGTGGCAACTGTTGGTGAAGATAGCGAAGTTAAATTTAATCTCGTAATGCCAGAAGAGGACCATGAATTGGTTGCTGTTCAAAGTTTTGAGGACGGTGAAATAACTTCGCAAAAAGAAAAGATTTCTCCAGTTTCGTTTTCGTATTACTATGACTTGAGTTCTGAATCAAGAAAAGACGCATTTGATTTTTCAACGTGGTTAAATGATCTATATTTCAGTATTTCAGATTTTGCTGACGACGACTACGATTTTGGAGAAGATGAAATTAATGCACTCGCTGATTACTTTGTAGGTGGTAAAGACAATAAAGAGTTTATTGATTTTAAGGATGCTTTTATTGGTGAAACAAGAGAAAATGACAAGATACGGTACATTCAAACGTCATTAGGAGAAGTTGAAAAGGTAACAGCAGTTGGAGCGAAAGACTATGAAGTCCAGTATACAGTTAATTATTACACTATCTATACGGATTCTACCGCGAGTGTGGATGAAACATTTAGATATAAAAAAGCCACTTTTTCCGTTGAAGATGGTGAATTGAAGATTAAGGATTTAGGCGGTAAAGATAATTTTGAAAAAGTTGAGTAACATCGTATTTTGCCCTGTCACGGTTGAATTAGAAATTATATTAATGAGTTTCAATTGGAGGAATTACCATGAAAAAATGTAAAAACTGCGAAAATGATATTAAAGATGATGCAAAGTTTTGCCCTAAATGTGGTACGAAACAAACCGAAGCTGACACGGGTAAAGAAAACAACCCACAAGATAACTTGAGTGAAATTGAGACAACCAAAGAGAATGAACTGGTTTCCGAGAATTTCTCAGAAAACACTAGCAATAATGGTCAGGTTAGTGTCGATTTGTCAGAACCAAAACCAGTAGCAAGTAAAGAAACTGACTCACCAGTTGACTCATACGATGATTCTAAAGTTGCAACCCCAGTGGAAGCGGAAAAAAATGGAGCTTCTGCAAATTCAGTGGCTGATAACGAAGCCGTTCAACAAACTATTGCGGCTAGTAAAGGATATTTTCAGTACTTTCTTGCTAAACTTAAAAATCCTAATTCAGGGATCAAGTATGCTCATAACTATTATGGTTATGTCACGTACGGATTAGTTGCCATACTTTTTTCATGGTTGCTTGTTTTAGAAGTAAATCGAATTGCAGCTTCATTTAGTTCATTGCTTTATGAATTTGGAGAGCTAATGCCCTATGATGGCCCTGGTCTTTCTACTTGGTTAAGATTTGCCATTATTGTTCTTCTATTTCTGGCTGTTCCTATTGGAATACTATTCTTTACAACTAAAATAATAGCAAAATCATCTGATTCTTTTCATATGGTTGTCAATCAAACGGCCAATTTTCTGTATCCGGCTTTACTAGTTTTAGGAATCGCTATTCTATTATCGATTGCAGGAATTTCAAATTTTTCATTTTCAATCGTATCCCTTATTTTGGTTGCCTCTTCAGCTAGTTATGGCATTTTCTTCGTTACTTATGACTATATCAATGCATCACGAACTAACATCAGTACTTTTTATATTTTATTAGCTAGCTCATTAGTTGCTGGAATTATTGACTTTATATTGATAACGCTTTTTGGAGTTTAAAAGAATTGATAGACTAATTCTAATGACTTAACTGGAGGAGTAATAATGAAGTATTGTTCAAACTGTGGAAATAAAGTAGAGCAAAGCTCTAACTTTTGTGAGAAATGTGGATCAGAGCTACGTACGATAAATGAATCTGCAAATGAAAGTAATGATAAACATAGATACAGAACCTTTAGTGTCTGGGCTGCAATATTTAGTATTTTTTATTATGGTAAGAAAAAAATGTGGGCTAAGGGTTTTGTTCTGATGTCCTTAGTGTACATAATTCTTATTATAACGACACTCATTAATCCTGATTGGGTGGTTCTTGTTGCCACTATAACAAGTGTTCTTATTTTCGGAATTATGTCACCGATTGATGTAAAAAGATATAATGAAAAGAAAGAAACAATGTGGCCAGAACTCCCTAGTTTTCTAAGAAGTAAAGTAGTAGTAGGTATCCTATTCACAACATTATTACTGTCTTATATTACTGTACTTTTTTACAATCCTAGTGAATCAAGCATTGAAGAAAGCTCTGTAAGCGTGGTAACAGAGATAGTTCAAGATCAATGGGGATTAGATGTTGAATGTGAGAGGGTCATTATTACTAAGGATTTAGGTAATAATAACTACGAAGCAAAAGCTGAAATGGATACGGGTGAGGTGTTGGATATAACGATCGAGTATTATCCCAAAAAGGACACTATTTACGTAGAAATTCCTTATCAATAGAGGAATAGGAGAGGGAAAAATTGAAACGATTAGTGACGATATTAATAGCTTCATTAAGTATTCTGCTGATAGGGTGTTCAAATAGTATTTCTGAAAACTCAGATAAAGAAGGAACTGTAAAGGAGTATATTAGGAAGCAAAACAAAAATGATGATACAGATTCTAATGAAAGTAAGACCAAAAAGAATAATTCAGCTGAAAATGATGAGAGTGATTCATCAGCAAAAGAGACTAGTGATGATTCGGATAAGGCTGAGGAAGCTAAGGTTGCATCTAACAAACAACAGATGTGGAATGATGTTAAGGCAGAACAATTAGCCACTTTTATGAGTCAATGGGGAGATTCGATGGGACAGCATTACAAAGCTTATGACGTGAACCATCCAGTCGACCTATATGGGCTATATCTCCCTCAAGGTATACTAGCAGGGGGAGGGTTTCGGCCAGCTATAGGTAACACTCCTATCGTAATGAACTGGTCTGATACAGGAGAATCAGCGAATGGGTACTCACTAGTAGCAGTATATTCTGATGCAGACGAACAGGATTATCTAGAAAAGCACGTTTATTTCTTTACGATAGTAGCAGGAGTGCCCAAGGTGTTATTGACCATGCAAAATCAAGGAAACGAGTATAATTATCTCTATCTGAACGAGACAGCTAATCCAGATCTTAGGAAAGGGTTTAATGATATTATTGCGAGTCCTGTTGACGAAACGAGTGTTAAATCAAGTTTTACACGTGATGAACTATTATCATTTTTCATTGCGAGGGAATCCTCTCAACTTCCTTATGCCGGAAATTTGAGCATTGATAGCAATAACGGTAGTTTACGATATTATATCGACGGGACAAGTTTTACAACCAAAGAATCTATACAAACTGCGATTGAACAATTCAAAAATTTGAGTCTTAAACTTCAAGACGAGGTTGCTAGTGGAATTCCGTTAATAGTTCGTCAAGATGTTGAAACTGCTTTTGATGATAGCGATACGGTGACCGTCACTGATGGTGACATAACGCAAGCCAATCATCCGTTTGGAAGAGTTATACAAGGTTTTGATTAAAAGAATTAAAAAAAGATGAATTATGTTTAGCCAATCAAAAGTAACTTTTAGTGAGACGAAAAAAGGTCATGTTTGCTATATAATTAGAAAAGCAAATAGAGGGTTGATGCGAAAACTAGTATAATGAGTTACTAAAAAGACCGCTATTGGGGGTGTGCAATGAACAGCCATAATAGCGGCCCTTTTTGTTTTTAGGTCTTGATTCATAAAAATAGACATCAAACTTAATTAAGAATGAGAGAATAATGAAAATGTGATTGCTTTAGTGGGAGTAACATTATAAAATGATTGCTGATTGAGCAATTATTATGGGTTAAAGGAGACGAGACATGGCTAGTGTGGGAAAGAAAAAATTTCAGACACCTCATACTTATCTGATTATTTTTGGCATAGTGATTTTATCGTGGCTGCTAACAATGGTGGTTCCAGCGGGTAAGTATTCAACTGAAGTGTTGAATTATGAAGGAAAAAATGGTGAGACGCAGTCTAGAGTGGTTCTAAAAGAAAACTCTTTTCGCTATATGTACCCTGTCAAAGAAGAGGTGTTAAAAAAAGAGTTATCGGAGTTACTTTCTCAGGATGATCTATTACTTCGACTTGAGGTAGATCGTACTGGGTTAGCTGATCTACTAAACAAATCTGATGATATTACCATCGATGAGTTAGCTAGTGTTGGCTTAGAGGAATCAGAACTATATGACCTTTATGGAAATTCTATTTATGATACGAGTCAAAAACTCCACAAAACCGCCAAAATTTGGGGAACGCAGGATCATAATGGCTTTGGGTTTTTAAATTATGTTTTTGAAGGACTAGTGACTGGTGATCGTTATGGGTCAGCAGTTGGCATTGTGGCGCTTCTGTTGGTAGTCGGTGGCGCATTTGGAATTATTATGAGGACCGGGGCAATTGACGCTGGGATATATGCCTTTGTGAGTAGTGCAAAGGGGATGGAGCATTTAGCCCTGCCTGTTATCTTTTTCTTATTCTCTTTTGCGGGAGCTACTTTTGGAGCATCTGAACAGGTTATTCCATTTGTGATGGTTATTGCACCATTTTGTGTGGCATTGGGCTATGATTCGATTACTGCGGTTACCATTACGTTTGCGGCTTCTCAAATAGGAAATGCCTGTTCTTGGATGAGTCCATTCAGTATCGCCATTGCGCAAGGGATAGCTGGACTACCGGCTTTGTCAGGAGCAGGTTTTAGAATAATCATGTGGTTTGTGATTACCAGTTTATCATGCGCCTTTATGATGCGGTATGCTAAAAAGATACATCAGAATCCTCAGTTGTCACCATCTTACCATAGCGATGCTTTCTTTAGAGGAAATGCTGATCTGGATAAAGAAAAAGAAAGGCCATTTCTATTAGGGCACAAAATCATTTTAATCGAATTATTACTAGGCTTAGTCTGGATTGTTTATGGCGTCATGGCAGCAGATTTTTCAATCCCTGAGTTAGCGTCACAGTTTTTTGTGATAGGATTGATAGCGGGTATCACTGCATTGGGTTGCCGCTTGGATGGCTTAACTGCCAATGATTTAGCAATAGCTTTTAAAGATGGTGTTTCTGACTTAGCGCCAACAGCAGTGGTTGTCGGCATGGCCAAAGGTATTCTATTAGTCCTTGGTGGTTCGGATGCGGGAAGTTTTTCAACCCTCAACACGATTCTTTATAGCGTTGGACGACTTTTGTCAGGTATTCCTTCAATCTTCGGTGCTTGGTTCATGTATATCTTCCAAAGCTTCTTTAATTTAATTGTCACTTCGAATTCAGGACAAGCTGCCTTGACAATGCCAATTATGGCGCCATTGGCAGATATCATTGGGGTGTCACGGCAAGTAGCTGTTCTAGCGTTTCAACTAGGATCGGGATTTGTAGATGCCTTTACCCCAGTATCAGCTAGTTTAGTCGGTTGTTTAGCGGCTGCCAGAATTGACTGGAGTAATTGGGCTAAATTCCAGGTTAAAATGCAAGGCTTTTTGTTTCTATTAGGGACTGTCTTTATTGTGATTGCTATTGCGATTGGGTATCAGTAAAACATAGTGAAAGGATCTGTCAAACATGAAATTAGTGAGAGATGTTGAGATTTATGCTCCAAAACGATTGGGAAAGAAAGATGTCTTGATCAGTGAGGGCAAAATCATTGCGATAGAGGATCGCATTGAGGCTCATATTACTGGCGTTGACATTGAAGTCATCGATGGGAAAGGGCTGATTGCTACTCCAGGATTCATCGATGCTCATTTCCACTTGTTAGGTGGTGGTGGGGAAAATGGCTTTCAAAATCGAACACCTGAAGTTAAGTTAACGGATTTAACAGAAGCGGGTGTTACGACAGTTGCTGGATTACTTGGCACTGATGGTGTGGGGCGCGATGATGCTGCGTTATTGAGTAAAGCACATGCTTTAGAAATTGAAGGTATCACTACCTATGTCTATATTGGCAACTATCGTTTACCAGTTGAAACTGTGACGGATTCAATCATCAAGGATATCATGGTGATTGATAAAGCCATCGGAATCGGTGAAATTGCTATTTCAGATCACCGGAATGGGTCGCCAACCTTTGCCGAATTTGCTCATGCTTGTGCTGATGCTAGAGTAGGTGGGTTGTTAGCAGGGAAAGCTGGAATTGTTAATATTCATGTTGGGCCAGGAAAAGACCGACTGAAGTTTATTTTTCAAGCATTGGATGAGACAGACATCCCAGTAGCTACCTTCTACCCGACTCATGTTGGCAGAAGTCAAGAATTGGTTGATGAAGCCATTGCCTTTGCTAAACGCGGGGGTGTGTTTGATGTGACGGGTAGCGAAAATCCAGATCAAACCTACGATATTGATGGAGATATCCCATTCCGTAAGATTTTAAAACAAGTCTTGGATGAAGGCTTATCACCGGAATGTATCACCATGACGTCTGATGGCCAAGGTAGCCTTCCAAGTTTTGATAGTGAGGGGAATTTCTTGCATATCGGTGTGGCAAGTGCGAAGTCGTTGTTGGTAGGCATTAAAGAGGCTGTTAAAAGAGAAGAGATTCCTTTAGAAATTGCATTACAGACAGTCACTAGTAATGTGGCAAACAAATTGAAGTTAGCTCATAAAGGGCAGTTAGTAGTTGGGAAAGATGCTGATATGTTACTACTCGAGAAAGATAGCTTAGATATTCATACAGTGATTGCGAAAGGTGAAACGATGATTGCAGATCACGAGATCATTAAAAGAGGGACTTTTGAATAGATAGTATCTTTCGGTTAAACACTTCTAGTAAGTAATAAGTAACTTGATGACAGTGGCAATAGAGTCGCAATAGTGAACCGCGAACATCACTTTTAAGATGAAGCAAAACAGAATAATCCCCACCTACAAGAATGTGATGGCATCTTGTAGGTGGGGGTCTTGTTAAGGATTGAGTGAGCAATTTCTGGAGAGGTTGGAAGTTTGACACGACGAATTTTTTCCATGACATATCTGTTAGAAAGTATTCTTAATGTTTCTTGCATGGCATCATAATCTCTCTTTGATAGGACACGACTGTATCTTCCACATTTTTACTCGTGACAATAAGTGTTTTAGCGTCTTCATTGACCTGCTTCATGTAAGCTCGCAAATGTTGGCGAAAGTTTGAGTAAGTGACTGCTTCCATCTGTATCACCTCTTATTATTTTATAAGATTTTTGTACAATATGTAGTACAAGAAGTCGATCCTAGCATTTTGTAATGATCTCTAAAGTTAGACTGTTCTTAAAGAGGAGAAATTTTTATATGAGGGACTCTCAGCAATTAAGCTAAACAAGTGTCTTACAACGTTCATTTATTCCAAAATGAATTTATAGAACTATGGGAAAATGTTTATGCGCTATAAAAACACCATCTTGGAAATGCTTGATGAGGCAATCTAGCTATTAACATGGTTATTGTTCCAAAAATATAGAAAAAATGCGATAAATGCTGAAAATCTCTTGAAAAATGTTAATTTGATTCGGAAATTTTCAAAAAAATGGTAGAATTATAAGCAGTAACCCTATCACTAAAATCAAACTAGAAGAAGTGGAGTGCGTATTGTGGAGTTGTGGTACAACAAACCAAAAGAACAGGTATTAAAGGATTTAAATGCTGATCCCAAAAATGGGCTTTCAAAACAAGAAGTTGCAAAGCGTTTAGAATCATATGGTAAGAATGAGCTTGAGGCTAAGAAAGAAGTTAGTTTATTCAAAAAGGTACTTGAACAATTAAAAGATCCTATGATCATTGTATTGTTGATTGCTGCTTTTTTATCTTATGTATCAAGTGGATTCACCGACTGGATTGAATCAGTCATCATTCTATTAATCGTGGTAGTCAATGCCATTATTTCGATTTCGCAAGAAAATAACGCTAACAAATCTTTAGAAGCCTTGAAAAAAATGTCTGCACCTTTAGCAAAGGTAATTCGCGAAGGTAAGTTAGAACATGTCGAAACCTCTTCGTTGGTTCCTGGGGATATTATCGATCTTGAAGTTGGCGATTTGGTTCCAGCTGATGCGCGTATTTTATCGTCATCGAGTTTAAAAGCAGACGAGTCGGCGATGACTGGTGAATCTGTGCCAGTGACTAAGAAAGATATCGACGTTCTGCCAGATGATACGGGCTTAGCTGATCGTAAAAACATGTTGATTTCTTCAACAATAGTCACAAATGGTCGTGCAACTTGTGTCGTGACAAATACTGGGATGAAGACCGAAGTTGGTCAAATCGCCAATATGTTGAATACTGAAGATGATAATGTCACACCGTTACAAATCAAAATGGCTGAGATTTCAAAAATTCTATCAATCGCCTGTTTAGGTATCTGTGTGTTGATGTTTGTCATCGGTATAATATACCAACGTCCGGTTTTAGAAATCTTTATGATGGCTGTGGCGCTAGGTGTTGCGGCAATTCCTGAAGGATTAGCTGCTATTGTGACAATCGTGTTGGCCCTAGGGGTACAACGGCTTGTTAAACGTCATGCTATCGTCAAAAAATTACCGGCAGTTGAAACACTTGGAGCAGCTTCTGTCATTTGTTCGGATAAGACAGGAACTTTGACACAAAATAAAATGACGATTGTTGAAACTTTCGCACCGAAGGAAGAGTCAGATGAGCTGTTGTTGACGATTGGTGCCTTATGTAATGACACCAAATTAACAGTTGAGGCAAACTCAGATATCCAAGTTTCAGGTGACCCAACTGAAACAGCGTTTATCACCAAAGCTTATGAAGAAGATTTGAACAAGAATGATTTAGATGCTGCGTATCCACGTGTAGCCGAGGTGCCATTTGATTCAGAACGGAAATTGATGAGTACGATTCATCAAATGCCAAATGGCTACCGCGTGATGGTCAAGGGAGCAGCTGACGTGTTATTAGGTCGTTGTCATATCGATGACGAGTTACGTCAAGAAGTATTAGACAAGAACTCTGAAATGGCTTCTAAAGCCTTGCGGGTTTTAGGACTAGCCTATAAAGATATAAGTGAGTTACCAGAAGAAGCAACTACAGAAAATACAGAAGTTGACTTGACTTTTGTCGGCTTAGTTGGCATGATTGATCCACCTCGTGAAGAAGTTAAACAAGCTGTTGCGGAATGTTATGACGCAGGTATTCGTCCAGTGATGATTACAGGTGACCACCAATTAACTGCCATTGCGATTGCGAAAGAATTAGGAATTTATCAAGAAGGCAACCAGGCATTGACCGGGGCAGAATTGGATCAAATTTCGCAAGAACAACTCATCGCTGATGTATCGAAATACGCGGTATACGCGCGTGTCTCACCAGAACATAAAATGCGGATTATTAAAGCATGGCAAGCACAACATAAAGTTGTTGCCATGACTGGTGATGGTGTTAACGATGCTCCTGCTTTAAAAGTAGCAGATATCGGTTGTGCAATGGGAATCACTGGTACGGATGTTGCTAAAGGTGCTGCAGATATGATTCTGACTGATGATAACTTTGCAACGATTGTTCATGCCGTTGAACAAGGTCGCGGAATCTATTCGAATATTAAGAAGTCTATTCAATACCTATTAAGTTGTAATATCGGTGAAGTGATTACCATTTTCGTGGCTACGGCGCTTAACTTCCACCAAATGCCATTAGTAGCGATTCAATTGTTGTGGTTGAACTTAGTAACAGATGCACTACCAGCTTTGGCGTTAGGGATGGAACCAGTTGAACCTGGAGTGATGAAACAAAAACCACGTGATTCACGTAAAAGTATTTTTGCGGATGGCTTTGCTTCTAGCATGATCTTCTATGGTGTTCTGGTTGGGGTAATTACCTTAGCAGCTTATTGGTTAGGAGAGTACGTCTTGTCTGATCCTGCCAATGCAGATGGAACAGCGAATACGATGGCTTTTGCGACTTTAGTGTTTGGGGAATTGACGCGAGCTTATGCTGTTCGTAGTGAAACAAGATCCATTTTCAAAATTGGCTTGTTCTCTAACTCTGCGATGAATAAAGCTTTCGTGGTTAGTTTAGCCATGCAATTGGCTGTGCTATTCATTCCATTCTTACAACCAATTTTCAATATTCACACATTGACTGGCTTAGAATGGTTGATTGTTGTCTTACTATCACTTGTGCCGCTAGTGGTTAGTGAAATCAATAAAGCCATTAGACATAATTAATAATAAGCTAGTCATTTAGCAACCGAACAATCTAACAATCGATAGCCCTGCTTAAAAAGCAAGTTAAAGACTAGTAGATTTAAAAAAAAGCATTGAAAAGGTACAAATAGTTATATAGTTATCAAACAGAAACTCTGGACGTTGGCAGTAAAGCTAATGATCCGGAGTTTTTGTGTGTTTAAACGGATAACGATGTATATACATTCGTCAGCTGCTATGCTATACTGTTACTACATAGAAGAGGAGGCGTTCACGATGGAATTGTTACCAATAAAAAAATGGGGAAATAGCAATGGTATTAGGCTTCCCAGGACCATTATGGACTTTTTAGAGGTTCACACAGATGATAAGTTAAAAGTAATCCAAGAGGAAGTTCATGGGAAGAGACGTCTTATTATAGAGTCGACGGTTGTTCAACCTGAGATGACAATTGAAGAGTTATTTGCTGATTACAGCGCCGAAAAAGAAAGTGTTGAGCTTCAAGATCTTGGGGAAGCACGTGGGAATGAAAAATGGTAAGAGTTCCGAAACAGGGTGATATTATATTATTAAATACGGCTCCACGTTCAGGTCATGAACAGACTGGAAGGAGACCTTATATTGTGCTTAGTCATGATGTTGTTGCAAATTTTAGTAATGTGGTTATTGTCGCGCCAATTTCTACCACCACAAGGGATTATCCACTATATGTGCCTATTGATAGCTCCTATAATATGAAAACTTGTGGAAAAGTGCTCTTAGATCAATTGACGGCTATTGATTATGAGGCTAGGGACTGTCAATTTTTGGAAATGGCTTCTGATAGTTGTATTGAAGATCTTTTGAGAAAGGTAAAAACTGTTTTTCAAAAAGTCGATAGAGATCAGAGGGCCTAGTAGTTAGCAGGTCAACTTTTAGGAGTATAAAATGGTTTCCATTCTTTTATGCCACACGATATAGTAGGTGAATGAAAGGTTTGGAGGGAAGTAAATATAGTACAAAAAGACGATCGACCAATTACTCGATGTGGTTGTGAGTATGCGTTTCAAAATGTCTATCGAGCTGGCTCTTTAATCGGAGAAGTCGACTGGAAAAGATCAAATAATCTCTATTGGATAAGTACAACAATAATATTGGTCAACTGTATGCTGTGGGCTTCATAGAATTGATTCTTGTACACGTTTGTAGTACAATTAGCTTGTAATACAAATGTACACAAGGAGGTTGTTGTATGAGCACTATTACCTTTAGAGTGACTGATGATGAGAAGGCGTTTATCCAGTCTATGGCTGATTTAAACGGACTAAGTTTATCAGAAATGGCCAGAACGAGATTGCTAGAAGGATTAGAAGATCAAATTGATATGGCTTTATATGAAAAAGCAATGAAAGCTCACGAATTAAATGACGAAAGTGTTTCCCATCAGGATATGCTTCAAGAATTAGGATTATGATGGGAAAAAAATACAGCGTCCGCTATGAGAAAAATGCTCAAAAGGCATTAAAAAAGATGGATAAACATCAGGCTTTACTCATCATGTCTTGGATATCCAAACACTTAGAAGGAACTGATTCTCCTAGAACTCATGGTAAGGGATTGGTCGGAAACAAGAGTGGCCAGTGGCGGTACAGGATAGGTGATTACCGTTTATTAGCCAATATAGATGATGATACGATAACGATTCTAGTGTTAGAAATTGGTCATCGTAGAGACGTATATAAGTGAAAGATCTCAAAATGTTGAGATCTTTTTAACTTGTTTGACCCTCATTTTACCTTTTTACTAGCTTAACTAACGGTTATAATTAACACTGATTGTCATTAACATATCAATATAATTGGAGATGTCAGCGTTATGAAGATTTTATTCTATGGAGATAGTATTACGGATGCAGGGAGAGACCGGACTGATCCGCATAATTTAGGACCAGGATATCCAGCAAAAATTGCGGAATGGTTGGCCATTAATCAGTTGGAGAAAACCTTTGAGGTCATCAATCGTGGTATTGGTGGGGATCGGACAAATGAGTTACTCGAACGAATAGAGGAGGATTGCTTAGATGAAAAGCCAGATTTGGTTTCTTTATTGGTTGGCATCAATGATACCTGGCATAATCTTGAAGGCAAAACTTTTGCGACAGCAGAAGAAGCCCACAGGTTTGAGGTTAACTACCGCTCACTAGTAGATCAAATCCTGCAATTAGGAAAACCGCTGATTATTCTTGAGCCTTATTTGCTGCCTCATCCGAAAGAAAGATTACAATGGCGAGTGGATTTGGATCCTAAGATTCAAATTATACGTCAGATAGCTTTAGAACACCATCTGCCGTTTGTGCCGCTCGATGGTATTCTCCATAGTTATGCCGTTGATCTAGGCTGTCAGGCTATTACTGGAGAGGATGGCGTCCATCCAACGGACTTAGGGTTTGAGTTGATTACAAAAGCATGGCTTGATGTCGCTATCAGACATCATTTGATTTAAACTGGCGAAGCTAAGAAAGATGACTGAAGCCAAAAGAAAAAGACACGTTGTTTGTCGTCAATTTTTGATTTCTAAATCAGTTAGTCATAGTAGGGAAGTGTGAAGCAGTGATTCGTCACAGTGACAAAGAAACGATTAAATTTCCTGATTACATTCAAGAGAATGATGTCCCACAAGTTGTCGATTATTTTTGTGATGATGCGGTGAGACCATACATCGTTGTGTGCCCTGGTGGTGGTTATGAGCTATTGTCTTATGCCCATGAAGGAACAGAAATAGTGAAATGGTTAAATGACGCAGGTTTTCATGCGGGCATATACCTATACCCCCTTGCTCCTAAGATTGACCCAGAGACCTTTATAACAGCAGAGCAAGAGTTATTGACCGACTTAGATAGTGATGACCGGATAAGCCGTGTATTCGTCTTGGGTTTTTCTGCTGGGGCACATGCGGCTGGTTTGTTTGGAATGACACCGTCTCAAAAACTGGCTGGTATTGTGTTGTGTTATCCAGTCGTTAGCTTGACCGCACCATTTAGGCATGAGGGAAGCGCCAATAACTTTCTGAAAAATGCTTTTAAGCCAAATGCAGCAACAGTCTATTCTTTGGAAAATGTGATTCATTCAAATTATCCTAGGACTTTCATCTGGCATACAGTGACTGATGATGCAGTTCCGTATGACAATAGTTTACGATTGGCACAAGCTTTGAAAAGTCATAAGGTGCCTTTTGAACTTCATTTGTTTGAGGAAGGCCATCATGGATTAGGTCTAGCTAAAACGACACTAACCGCTTGCCAATGGCCGGTGTTGGTGGAGAGTTGGCTAAAAGCTATTACAAGCGAGTAAGGATGAGCAGTTGTTCAAAAGAAACGAAACATTTTCTAACAGCTTAACCTCTAAAGTAGTCAGTGTCATTCCAGTGGGTATAGAAGGTGTGATATATAGCTACAAGCAAATAGGGCTACGACATAACAGTCATAGCCCTATTTGCTTAGGATGATTTAATGAAACTAATCGTCTGTTTCCACAAACCCACCAAAGGCATTGTTTAGCTTGAGCCTCTTTGAAAAGTCTACCCATTTCACGTGTAATAATGGTGGCCAACGGTCAGTATGTTCATACAAATAATCATTGACCGACTTCAGCTTAGCGACTGTATCGTCAGAAGCCAACAAGACAGTCGAACGTTTCGAAGTTAACTGGATTAGTGATGTCGATGGTGATTCTTCCAGCTAATTCGTCTTTGTAAGTGTCCAGAATACCATCGAAAGCAACATAAGGTACCGCTAAAACGACTAGATCACCTAATTTTTTACTTTCTCCGAAGTAGATGATGCAACATATCAACATCATTCTATACGCTTACCATAAGTAAAACGATAAGATTCGAGCGATTCAATTTTTTATCGTTGGTCTATAGGGGTTAATAGGAGGTGTGACATCATTACATCAGATGGATTGAGTGGTGTGAAACTAGATAAAGAGAATCTTAGACTCCTTGAAAGAAAACTTAGGTTTGATCTTCTCTCTACCTATATATAGGTAGGCGATTTATATACGACTGATGTAGTTGAACCTCGTAATGCATAATGATGCAGGGTGGAAGAGTATTTGGTTGAACAAGTAAATCAAACTGTTAGGCGGAGGATATTTACAGCCAGCGACTATAGCTAACACATGTGTAGCACTTGAGAAAAGCACTAAAAAGGATATCAATAGCTAATAAAACATAGAATAGGTGTGATAAAATTATCGACTTTTGGCCACTAGTTACATAAGAGAGTAATTCGCTTCTTCTGGAAAATCAAAACGATAAAGTCAAAACACATCGGACTAAAGTGCAACTGAAACCCATCAATTCATTAAAAAATTGTCCATTTCAGTGTGAAATTTAGGTAAATGTTAATAAAATGTGAACAAATTAAGAAATAAGGTTGAAACCGTGCGAATTGATTGAGTATAATGTTATTAGTGTTTTTAACGATATGAGTAAGATAATTATATAACTATTTGGAGGAACTCATGAACGAAGAGATTAGTTTAGTCGAGCTGCTTGATATTTTCAAAAAGAATATTGGGATTATTGTAAAGTCTGTGGTTGTTTTTGTAGTAGCTGCAGTGATAATAACCCTATTTTTTTTGACCCCAAAGTATGAAGCTGACACACAAATGTTGGTTAACCAGTCATCAGGGGAAAATAATATTAACGTTGGCGAGATTCAAACCAGTGTCCAAATGATCACGACTTATAAAGAGTTCATTATGGGCGATATCGTCTTAGAGCCGGTTGCAGATCAATTAGGCGACGGGATGACAGCTAAGAAGTTAAAAGATATGGTCGAAGTCTCAAATACGCAGAATTCTCAAGTATTTACTATTGGTGTAACAAGTGATAGTCAAAAGCTATCTGCTGAAGCGGCTAACTTGATTGCATCAACTTTCCAACAACAAATTCAAGAAAAATTTGAAGTTAATAATGTCACAGTAGTGAGTGAAGCAACAACTACACCTAATAAAGTCTCACCAAGTATTGTTAAGAATGTTGCGATATCTATCGTACTAGGTGTTGGTGTTGCAGTGGCTATCATTATAGTTAAAGAAATGTTAGATACACGTGTTCATAGTGAAAGTGATCTTCAAAGATTAGGTTTTACCATTTTGGGATCAGTTAATGAGATGACTGCTAAAGAATTGAAAGAAACGCGGTTTAAGAGAAGAAAGCTGTCCGAATCAACTGAAACTGGAACTGTCTCTCGTAGACGTCGTGTATAAAAGAGGTGAGATAAGAGATGGAATTATTTAAGTTTAAAAAGAATAAACGTAAAGTGACTAAACAACAAATTCGTCTAGATCGTCAACAGCAATTAGGTGGTCCATTAGTGACGTTAACAGACTCCACTGCTGTAGCTTCTGAGCAATTCAGAACGATTCGGACGAATATTCAATTTTCAGTGGTAGATAAAGACTTGAAATCGTTAGGGTTTACGTCTTCTGGACCAGGAGAAGGGAAGTCGACGGTTGCAGCTAATTTAGCAGTGGCTTTTGCGCAAGATGGTAAGACGGTCTTGTTGGTGGATTCTGATTTAAGAAAACCAACTGTTCATCGGACGTTTGATTTACCAAATAAAGAAGGGTTGACATCTTTACTCACTGATCGGACGAAAAAGGTTCCAGATATTATTCAATACTTACCAGAAGCTAATTTATGTGTGTTGACGAGTGGTCCTAAGCCACCGAATCCAGCGGAGTTGTTGAATTCCAAGCGGATGGTTGAAGTGATGCGAGAGTTTAACCGGGCTTTTGATATGGTGATTTATGATTTGCCGCCAGTGATTGCGGTTACTGATGCCCAATTGATGGCGCCTAAACTTGATGGTGTAGTTTTAGTAGCTCGTAATGATGTTGGCAGCAAAGATGGTGTTAAGAAAGCTAAGGATCTATTGGAACTGAGCAAAGGAAATATCCTTGGAGCCGTGTTTAATGGGGCTGAAGTAAGACGTGATGGTGCTTATGGGTATTATTATGGGGAATAGATTGATAATATAGTCATAGTTTTGTATTGCTTAAAAATAGGGGCTGGAAATGTATGAGGAAGAAAGTATGCTTAATTGCTTCATCAGGTGGTCATTTTGAGCAAATACTGATGCTTGAAAAACTAAAAGAAAAGTTTGACTTATATATTGTAACGGAGAAAACAGAATATGAGAGTACAACAATTTCAAAGAAGTACTTATTGAAGCAAATAAACAGGAAAGGGTTTAATGTAGTGGTTAATTTGCCCATCCTCACTTTACAATCGTTTTGGGTTTTTCTAAAAGAAAAACCGGATGTAGTTATATCGACTGGAGCTATGTTTGTAATCCCAACATTTTTAATTGCAAAATTGTTAAAAAAAAAGTTGATTTTTATTGAGTCTTTTGCAAAAGTAACCTCACCGACTTTAACTGGAAAATTTTTGTATAATAAAGTAGATGTATTTATTGTACAATGGCCTGAAATGAAAAAAGTTTATCCTAACGCGATAATGCTTGGTAGTATATATTAGGAGAAAAAATGATATTTGTAAGTTTGGGGTCTCAGAAATTTCAATTTAATAGATTGTTAATAATGGTTGATAGTTTAGTTAAGGATCAAAAGATTAAAGAATCAGTATTTGCACAAACGGGTGCCAGTGATTACGTTCCTAAAAATTATCCATTCTCTTCATTCCTTACAAGAGAAGAGTTTAAACTGAAGATATCCAAATGTGATATCGTAATTACTCACGGAGGGACTGGAGCTATTTTAACCGCTCTAAAAAGTAAGAAAAAGGTGATTGTTGTCCCTAGACTTGCAAGGTACGGCGAACATGTGGATGACCATCAAATCCAGATTACAAATAATTTTCGAAATGAAAATTATATTTTAACAGGTAATACAGAATCGGAACTCCTCGAGTCGTACAATAAAATTGAGAATCATAAGTTTAATTCATTTTCATCAAACAATTCAACTTACATCGATTTTTTGATGAATGAAATTTAATTAGAACAGTGAGGTTTAATATGAAAAAATTAAAAGTATATCATGCCCAACTACCTAATATGGGAGATTTATTAAATGTTCTATTTTATAGAAGAATTTTTTAAAATACCAATGATTAGGAAAAGCCCTTTGAGTGCAACATTAAGTGGAATTGGTAGTGGCCTTGGACAATTTACTTTGGTAGACAATAATCTCCCATTGAAAGTGGGAGAAATCATATTTGGTAAATTGTACCCAAACGTTCATGTTTGGGGAACTGGGTTCATTGAAAACAAAGATTGGATGCCTTTTTATAGGAGAAACATGGAGTTTCATGCGGTGAGAGGACTATTAACAAAAGCTAAAGTCGAGAAAATTTTAGGACATCCTATAAATGCTAAACTCGGTGACGGATGAATCTTGGCGCCAAAGCTTATAGAAGAAGGTTTAGCGAATAATAAGAAATATAAAGTAGCAATTATTCCACATTTTAAAGAACAAAACCATTCATTTTTTGCCCAACTAGCAAAAGAGTTAGATGGAAGTAAGTTAATTGACTTAAGAGACGAACCACATCATGTAGTAGAACAAATCGCACAGTCAGAATTAGTGATTTCTAGTAGTTTGCATGGATTAATTGTTGCAGATTCATTTAGAGTTCCCAATCTGCATTTGGTAGTTACAAACAAACTTCTTGGTGATGGATTCAAGTTTGATGATTATTATTCAGCGTATGGTCTCTCACATGAATATATAAGCTTCGATGAAATTAATGATATTAGTAAAATTCCAGAAATGATTAATAATAGTTATCGAATTACTGATGAAATGGTATCTGAAATGCAAAAGAATATGATAGAAGCATTTCCATTTAATAAGGATGAAGGAGAGTAAGATGAGATACTTAATCATAGTTGACAGAAAGTATCCTTTTGGTAAAGGGGAAGCTTATCTAGAAAATGAAATAGAATTTCTTGTGGATGCTTTTGATAGAATCATGATTTTTCCAACAGATATTTCAAAAAAAGAAGTAGCTACTAGGAATATTCCCTATGATTGTGTCAGTCTACATCCGCTAAATAAGTATAATTATAGTAGTAATAAATATTATTATCTGTATCGAACGGTTTTCACCAATTTTACAAAGAAAAAACTGTATTCTGCAAAGGGTTTTGAAGAACTCTATACAGATCAAGTTGTAGAAACTTACTATAAAAAAGTTGAAAGTGTATTAGACAGTATTACTTTTAAAGAAAACGATCAAGTATTCCTGTATAGTTATTGGCTGTATACACCTAGCTTGATTATAATTAACTTAAAGAAGTATCTAAGGGCAAGAAATATAAATTGCGTAGCTTTTTCGAGAGCTCATAGATTTGATATTTATGAGGAGGAAAGAGGGAAAAAAGGCCTTCCACATAGAAAAAAAATATTAACAAATATAGATAAGGTATTTTCAATTTCAGATGATGGATATCAATATTTAACAAAAAAATATCCCAAGTTCAGTAGTAAAATGGAAGTGTCAAAGTTAGGTACTATTGATCGAGGAATTTCTAAGAAGAAAAAAGGGGAATTGTTCCACTTAGTATCAGTTTCAAGGGTTACTGATGTTAAAAGAGTAGACCGCATAGTAGATGCGTTATCAAATTTGAGTAAGGAGAGTAAAGCAAAAATTAGATGGACTCATATTGGAGATGGCAATAAATTTGATAACTTAACTCAGCTTTGTAAAAATAATATTTCTGATATTGAGTATAATTTGATGGGCGAGATTCCCAATGTGGAGGTTATTGATTTCTTTAAGAATAATCGTGTTGATCTGTTTATAAATGTAAGTAGCTCAGAAGGAATACCCGTCTCAATTATGGAAGCAATATCTTTTGGGATTCCTGTAGTGGCAACTGACGTTGGTGGGTCAGGTGAAATAGTCAAACAAAATTGTGGAGTTCTTCTTAATAAAGAATTTAATACAGTTCATTTAGTGGAAGTATTAACTAATTATATTAACATGGATCAAATAGAGATGAATAATAAGAGAAATGCAGCAAGACAAGTATGGATTAAAAATTTTTCTGCAGAAGCAAATTATATAGAGTTTGTAAAAAAAGTTAACAGATTGCTTTAGATAAAATTTAGAGTGTGGTGATTTAGAAAATTGATTTCAATAATAGTACCTGTATACAATGTTGATAAATATTTAGATAGTTTTTTTTCATCGTTAGATTCTCAGACTAGGAATGATTTCGAGGTTATTTTTATCGATGATGGTTCGAGTGATGATAGTCTAAAAAAAATCCAAGAGTACTCTTTTTCTAGAAAAAATGTTACCTTTTATAGTCAGACTAATAGTGGTGTGGGTGCAGCAAGAAATTTAGGATTGTATGCTGCAAAAGGCGAGTATGTTTATTTTGCTGACCCTGATGATATAGTTTATTCTGATTTTGTTGAAGTTATTACAGGAGCATCCCAAGATTTTTCCCCAGAAATGATTATATTTAGTTTCTATAAAGTCAATAATGGGGAAAGAGCGATAAAAGGTAATAACGAGCTTAACTTCCTTTCAAACAGGAATAAAATAATTGAGTTTTTCCCAAGTTTGATTAAATATAATAATATATATGCCCCTTGGAATAAAGTTTATAAAAAGTCATTATTGACCAACAATACTATTGAATTTCCATCTCAAATAACGGGACAAGATTCATTATTTAATCTACATGTATTCGAGATTGTTCAAAACTTGTTGGTATTACCAAATACCCTCTATCAATATACAGTATATCGGTCAAACTCTGCACAAACAAAAATTAATTTTTCCAAAATTGATGATGATATCAATATTATTAATGCATTTGAAAAAACTTGTAATGAAATGGGAATTAATTCTGATTTGATAAGTAATTTAATCGTGCAAAAGGTATTTAAGGCTCTAAAACATCTGCTTGACCATTCAAATAGTAAAAATAAGGATTTGAACTTGTTTTTTAATAAAAATAATATCCATGAAGCAATTTCAAAAATTGATAATAAAGCACTTGGAGACGTAAAGTTTAGAATTAAGCGTATATGTATTAATGTTCTAAACAGTTTCTTTTATAAAGATTAGGAGAAAATACAAAGTTGAATATATGCATTGTAAACGACAATTTTAAACTAGGTGGTCAGCAAAAAGTAACTATTAATTTATCTAGTGAATTGAGCAAAACAAATAACGTATATCTTTACAGTTTTTTTCCTTCAACTATTTTTTTCAAAGACATAAATTGTGAAATTAAAGTCGATACCACAAAAACTGATTTAGACGTTAATGGAAAAATAAGAAGGAAAATCCTCAATAGAATATTATTTTTTAAAAAGTATAAGCAGAATCTTGGCTGGAATAATAGAGTAGATAATTTAGTCGCTTATCTAGAAAGTAACCAAGTTGATATCCTTATCGTTAACGGCGGATTCTTAACTTCACTCGTTCCAATAATTAAAAACAAATGCCCTAAAATAGGAATTATTTCGTGGCAACATAATACGGCAGAAATATATCTGAATCGATATTATAAAAAAATTAAAAACGACTATATTTATGGACTTAATAAAAGTGATGCAGTTGTATGTTTAACAAAACATGATCAAGAAGTATTTTCAAATTTTAATAACAACGCCGTTGCAATTCAAAATCCAGTTAGTACGTTTGTACCCCCAGCCTTTATACCAACTTCTGAAAAAGATCACATTATTGGTTTAGTTTCAAGGTTTAGTATTGAACAAAAGGGAATTGATCTATCTTTAAAAATTGCGAAAAGTCTTCCTGGTAATTGGAAATTGCAAATAGCGGGTGACGGAAGTAGTGGCGAAAGAAAAGAAGTTGAAAAGATGGTTTCTGAATTAGAAGTAGAAAAGAAAGTTGATTTGCTAGGTCCATTAAATCAAATACAGATGGATGAATTTTATAAAAAATGTTATTTGGTTATTTCTACTTCAAGATGGGAAGGGTTCGGATTAACGATTGTTGAGGCCATGTTTTATGGGTTACCAATAGTTTCCTTTGATAATTATGGGCCAAGGGAAATTATTGGAAAATTTGATTGCGGATTTCTAATAAGTCCTGGAAATATAGAAGAATTTTTGACAAAAATAAATTTTCTAATTGATGATACCAACCTTTACGAAAAGTATAGAAAAAATGCTCAGGCAAGATCAGTAGATTTCCTACCTGAGCATGTTCAGAAAAAATGGTATAGTTTATTTAGTTCTTTATCAAAGTAGGAGGCTGGTATCATGATTGAATTAAAACTTAAAAAGTCATTGTTCCAATTAACTCCTTTATTCGTTTATTTGATGTTATTTTATTCAATTCAATCAAGTATGCTGAGTATGTCAGATATGTGGTCTGCCTTTTTTTGGAATTCAAAAAATTTAATTCTTGTTTTTTCATTGTGTATTAGTTTTATAATAAATAAATATTCGAAACAACAATTAATGATAATATTCTGCTTTTTGGTTCCATCTATAGTTACAAGATTTGTTAGTGGAAGTTCTCCAACTTTTGATTTGCTTGTATTTATTATACTTCTTAAGAATACACCAATAAAAAGTGTGTTAAAAACAATTTTGAGTTCACAAGTTTTAAGTTTTTTTTTGGTAATACTAATGTATAGGTTATCGATAATACCTGATAGAGTCGTGGTCAGAAGCGGTGTTATACGATCATCATTAGGATTCTGGCATCCCAACACTACCGGAATGATTTTTCTTAGTATTTTCCTTTTATCTATGGTTTTAGCTAAGCAAAAATATGAATACATTTTTCTGGCAATTTTTAATGTTCTTGCTACTATACTAGTTAGTATTACAGCATCTAGGACTATGCAAATTTTGGTTTTAATCGCCTCAATTGGTTTCGTGTGCGTACGATTACTAAAATTTGAAAAAGTGTCAAATACTCGTTTGGCTAAAGTAGTATTATTAGTTTTTATCTTATGTATATTACTATCCTATTTTTTGGCTCTAATATATAGACCTCAAAATCAACTACTTTCGAGTTTAAACACTCTTTTATCAGGAAGGTTGAGATTAGGTAATTTATTTGTAGAGGAATATTCAGTGAGTCTTTTTGGAACAAGAGTACTATATAATACTCCGAATGCTAATTATCAAACAATATTTGGACTGGTATATAGAGTTCTTGATAATAGTTATTTAAAGTATTTATTGAATTTTGGCGTTTTATCTTTAGCCACCTTATCAATAATAGTATATCAAATTTTCATAAAATCCCCAAAAATATTTTTGTCAAAACTTTTTGTTTCGCTAATGGCGTTTTTGGGTCTAGCTTTTACTGAACAATTAGGTTTGTCTATGGAAATAAATTTTGTTTTGTTTGTAGGTGTGGTCATTATGGCTTCTGAAAAATCTAATAATAGTTATGATTTACAGGAGGAATTATGAAAAAATTTATACAAAAACTCTTAGGTTTTTCAGCGGGGCCAATAATAGGAGCCTTTATATCATTTTTTACAGTTCCGGTAACAACATTTTTTATAGTTCCAGAAGAGTTTGGTAAGGCGAGTATGTTTACACTGGTGCAGTCTTTAGTAATGACGTTTATTTACTTGGGAGTGGATCAATCTTTTACCAGAGAGTATAACTACTTTAAGGATAAGAAAATACTATTACAAAATGCAATCTTATTGCCGTTATTTTTTTCAATCCTAATGGCAACTATTATAAGTTTGAATTCGAGTTGGTTTTCTCAGTTACTATTTGATTCTCCAAATTATGGATATTTAGCTAATTTATTTAGCTTAATGATAATATTTTCAGTTTTTGAAAGGTTTTTATTATTAACAATTAGAATGGAAGAAAAAGCAGTTGAATATTCTTTTTTTAATGTATTTTTAAAAGTTGTTGTTTTCTTTACAACAATAGTTTTAGTATTTTTGGGTGAGAGATCATTCCTTACAATAGTTTATTCTGCAGTGTTTGGCCAGATTATTGGGGATATTGTTTTAATTTTAAGAAATAGAGAGTTTTTAAAAATTACAAATAGTTATATTGATAGAGATTTAATTGTGAAAATGTTAAAATTTGGATTACCATTAATTATTGCGGCGTCAGTAAATAATTTACTGAATACATCTGGAAGGTTTTTTTTAAGAGGGTTAAGCACATATCATGACTTGGGAATTTATACAGCCGCTATTAAAATTGCTAATATTCTTCAAATCTTTCAATCGGCTTTCACGAGTTTTTGGGTTCCGACGGCCTATAGATGGAACAAAGAGAATAAAAAGATAAAGCATTTTTCATATATAAGTGATATGGTGTTACTTATCATGACGTTGGGTTTCTTTTTTATTCTATTTTTTAAAAAGTATATAGTTTTAATCTTATCATCACAATATGCAGATGCTCAGTATGTTGCAGGGTTAGTTGCGCTTTCTCCTATTCTTTACACTTTAAGTGAAACGACAACGTTGGGAATTGTATTCTCAGGAAGAAGCTATTACAATATTTGGGTTAGTATACTTTCTTTGATTCCAAGTGTATGTTTAAACATTCTTTTAGTTCCAAAATTTGGAACTATCGGGTCAGCCATTGCTACTGCTACTGCTTATATGATTTTTTGCTTTGCAAGAACCTACTTTTCGAGACGTGGTGGATTTAAAATTAATTATAAGAAACAATTGTATGTAACATCAATATTTTATCTTGCAGCTTGTATCAATGCCATACAGAGCATGTACGTACCGTACATTACAGGAGTATTACTAATTGTTTGTTTACTATTTCAATTATCTACTATAAAAACAACACTCGTTATAAAAAAGAATAGTTCAGATTGGGATTTCAACTAATATTAAAAGTATTACATATAATTTTTTAAAATGTGAAAGAAGGAATTAATGGTGAAAATTGCTGTTGCTGGTACAGGGTATGTTGGTTTGTCAATTGCGGTATTGTTATCACAATATCACGAAGTCAAGGCGTTAGATATAATTCAAGAAAAAGTAGATTTAATTAATCACAAAAAGTCACCAATAGTCGACAAAGAAATTGAAGAGTACTTGGCAACTCATGACTTAAATTTAACAGCTACTAACAATCCTAAAGAGGCTATTGAGGGTGCTGACTTTGTTGTTATCTCTACACCAACCAATTACGATGCTAAGCTAAATTACTTTGACACTTCTTCAGTCGAAGCGGTAATCAAAGAAGTTATTGAAATTAACCCTAATGCCACAATGGTAATTAAGTCAACTGTTCCTGTTGGCTATACTAAATCAGTCCGAGAAAAGTTCAATTCTAACAACATCATCTTCTCGCCAGAGTTTTTACGTGAAGGGCATGCCCTGTATGATAATTTATACCCTTCAAGAATTGTGGTGGGGGAAGTTTCCGAACGTGCTCAAAGATTTGCCGATCTCTTAGTTGAGGGGGCACTAAAAGATGATATAGAAGTGCTACTAACTGACTCTACTGAGGCAGAGGCTATCAAGTTATTTGCTAACACTTATTTAGCATTAAGAGTGGCTTACTTTAACGAATTAGATTCTTATGCCGAGATGCGTGGGTTAAATGCCAAACAGATCATCGAAGGGGTTTCTCTAGATCCTCGTATAGGCAGTCATTACAATAACCCATCATTTGGATATGGTGGCTACTGCTTGCCTAAGGATACTAAGCAATTACTAGCGAACTATCAAGAGGTCCCACAAAATCTTATTTCAGCTATTGTTGAGGCTAATAGAACGCGTAAAGACCACATTGCAGATGAAGTGATTCAACGACATCCTAAAGTAGTCGGCATCTATCGTTTGACCATGAAAGCGGGGTCCGATAATTACCGTCAATCTGCGATTCAAGGTGTTATGAAACGAATCAAGGCTAAAGGAATCGAAGTCATCGTCTTTGAACCAACGATGGCGGAAAAAGATTTCTTTAATTCAGAAGTAGTAAATGATCTGGAAGAATTCAAGAAACAATCAGATGTTATTGTAGCCAACCGATTATCATCTGATTTAAATGATGTGATAGATAAGGTGTATACAAGAGATTTATTTGCGAAAGACTAACCTTGTCATATTTATCTAAAAAGCTAGTTTTTGAACTTATTCAACTGTTACAACTGTAAAACTTTACAAAGATTAGCAAAAGGCTAGTGCCACTTTCTGGCGCACTAGCCTCTTTTGTGCACTCTTGTTTTATCGATTGCGAGTCTGATTTCTTCTAAAAAGAGTTTTTTTAGTTGGTCAATCATTAAAACAAGCAATGCAGTGGCTTGTCGATTAAGAATGCCATGTTAAGAAAATTAGCTAGTGTATCTTAAACGAACAATTCGAAAATGAATCGAAAAATATATAGTGCTGTCTCAATTTATCAAAAGTTGAGCAGCACTATTTTTAGGAGGCACCTATGAAAGATTTTAAAGAAATGATTTTGGAATATGGAGTAATATTGGGGATGTCAAGGACAGTATAAAATTGTAGGTTTATGACAGAATAAAAATGTAGGTTTTTGACAGTCTAATTTAGAAGTCCATTTATATTTTCCCTTTCATACGATATGATTTTCCAGTAATCTTGAAGACTTTAACATGGTGAACCAGACGATCAAGAATGGCGGCGGCTATTTCAGAATTCTGAAATAGCTCCCCCCATCGAGATAAGATAATATTTGTCGTAATCATTGTTGATTTTTTTTCGTAACGCATCGTTAATAGTTGAAAGAAGAGGTTAGCTTCAACTTTTTGAATTGGTAAATAACCTATTTCATCAATGATCAAAAGATCATATTTGGCATATCGTTTCAGAACACGATCGACGGTCCCTTTTTCAAAGGCAGAACGAAGACGTAAAAGTAATTCATGACAACTGATAAACAGCGTACGGTAGTCTTGATGACATGCTTCAATCCCTAATGCAATGACAAGGTGTGTTTTCCCTACACCAGGGTTTCCAATGAAAACTAAGTTTTCTTTTTTCTCCATAAAAGCCATATGTTTCAAGTCTAGAATCTCTTTTTTGTTAACGCTTGGTTGAAAGTTGAAATCAAATTCTTCAAGTGATGTCCGTTTGGGAAAGTGTGCGCGCTGGATGACACGTTCCACAGTCTGATTCGTTTGAAAGTCTAATTCTTGATTAGTTAATTCTAGAAGAGCTTCTGTTAAAGAAAGCTCATCCCGATTGGCAATTTCAATATAGTTTGGCACATATTCTCTCATATGTTTTAAATTCAAGGCCTCTAGATTATTTAATAGCTTTTGATAGTTACTGCTCATTCGAAGGCACCTCCAGTAAATCATATTGCTTTAAACTTCGTTTAATATGTTCTTGGATGTCATCTTCTTCTTTGTGGCTCATGACTGACTACTGCCACACATTTGTACCATTGATGCCAACTTTCTTACCACTGTTTGCCAAAGAATGTACCACCTTTTGCCAGCTCGATGTACCACTAAAGAAATATCCCATAACCACTGTGATTTAAGTTAGTTATGGGACACCTTTACATAATCCATAGGATTATATTAGTTTTTCATAATAATATCTTAGAAGTTATTGGATAAACCCAGTCGTTCACGCATAGATGTTTCACCATCAATAGTGATGGTGTAGGAATTATGAACAATCCGATCAATAACTGCTTCTCCTGTGGGACCGCCTCCCAGTTTAGAGTGCCATCCGGCTGTGTTGAACTGGGTACAGAAGATCGTAGAAGTCGTCTTTTCCCGTTTTTCTATGATTTCCATGGTCAAGTATAGTTCTTCTTCTGTTAAGTCATGAAGAAGCCACTCATCAATAATGAGTAGTTCTTTCTTAGTGTACTTACGCATTAATTTTTTATAGCTGTCATCTGGCTGATTTTTTGCTATCTTAAACTCATCTAGGAGTTCAGGTAGGCGAACATACTGAACTTTATAAAATTGACGACAAGCAGCTATACCAAAGGCACAGGCTAAGTAGGTTTTCCCAGCTCCAGTTGCTCCCATCAGAATGATGTTGTTCTTATTTTCTAAGTACAACCCAGAAGCTAAGCGTAAGATCTCTTCTTTTGGTAACCGTCGGTCTTCGAAATATTGAATCTCCTCAATTGATGCTGAAGGAACTTCGAATGCAGCTTGCCTTATTAAGCGTTGAAGCTTATTACTTTTGCGACGAGAATGTTCGCTGTCTACTAATAGCTTAAAGCGATCTTCGAAGCCCAGATCGTTATATTGCTTGTTTTGTGCCTGTTGCTTATAGGCCTCTGCCATGCCACTCATTTTCATTTCAATCAACTTTGTTATCGTATCTTCATTCATCATTTAAACGTCCTCCATAGTAGCTAGCTCCACGGGTGAATCCATGGTTCTGAGTTAATTTATCTACTGCTTTCTTCATTTGTTCTTCTTTTATCTGCTTCTGATTATTTTTAAGGGCTGTTTTAACAAGAGAGACCGTCGGTCTTTCTGTGACGTCCAGTACCGTCTGGCAGGCTTTTTCCAATTCATACTTTGTGTGTTTGCGTAACACTTTCTTAAGAGTGAAAATGGACTGAACACCTTGTCGTT
>NZ_ATXL01000022.1 GCF_000421665.1 Bavariicoccus seileri WCC 4188
ATGAGCAGTTGACGGTGAATAACTGCCATCCTTGTTTGAATTACGATGTAATTCTCTTGAGATAGTCGATTTAGAACGGTCCAGGGTCTCGGATATATGCCCGATAGTTTCGCCTTGTTCATACATTAGGAATATTGTTTCTCGCTCATTCATGGTAAGATGTGTGTATGGATTCATAGCTTTCTCCTTCTAATAGTTGGTTGGTACATCTATTTTATAGGAAAACTATGGATCTTTTTTTATTTTATTATTGTTGTTGCACTTAAATTGTAAATTCGTCACAAAAAAAGAACTCTGACAAGAGTGTCAGAGTCCCATAGCTGTACTTAAGTCTTCAATTGTTGCAAATTCATCGAATACATGGTCATTGATCACAATGGTTGGCACATTCTCTGTACCATAATGTTTCAATAATTTTTCAGCTTCTTTAAAAGTAGCCTCATTAGCCTGCTTAGGGCCTAAGTTCTCTTCAAAAAACTGTTGTAACGATGCCCCATCAAGTGAGCGCCACTCGTCAAAGTCATTATATAAAGAGGTCACTTGTTTTAGAAAAGTATCGCTATTTGACAAATCAAGGTAATGATGGGCTTCGTTCCCTTTTAGTAGAGCCTGTTTATCTTTTTGGTAAGGATAAACCTGCACCACTATCTTTCCAGTCGCAATTAATGGCGCATAGAAAGATTGGGTTTTCTCAAACCACCGTTTACAGTCAGGACAAGAGACATTTATAAACTCTGTCACTTTTATCGGTGCTTCACTGTTTCCAATAATAACACCAGTAAACTCATCTCGATTTCCCATGATTATTTTTTGTCTTTCTTAGTCTTTTTGTTCGTTAACATCACATCATCGATCAAGCCATATTCCTTTGCTTGTTCAGC
Organism: Bavariicoccus seileri WCC 4188; assembly: GCF_000421665.1. Classification (GTDB taxonomy): domain Bacteria; phylum Bacillota; class Bacilli; order Lactobacillales; family Aerococcaceae; genus Bavariicoccus; species Bavariicoccus seileri. The sequence continues at coordinate 882 of NZ_ATXL01000022.1, forward strand.
AGAAAGATAGTTATCACGGTCTGTATCCTTTTCAATCACTTCTAGGGGTTGGCCGGTTTGTTCTGCCAAAATTCTATTTAGACGATCCCTTGTTTTAAGAATGTGGCGAGCTGCAATATCTATATCAGTAGCTTGCCCTTGTGCTCCACCTAAAGGTTGGTGGATCAAGATTTCAGCATTTGGTAAGGCAAATCGTTTTCCTTTTGTACCGGCTGTCAATAAGAAAGAGCCCATTGAAGCAGCTAGACCCATCGCGATAGTTTGAACATCTGCATTAATCAGTTGCATCGTATCATAGATTGCTAATCCAGCTGTCACAGAGCCACCTGGCGAGTTAATGTACATGTAGATATCCTTGTCAGGTTCTTGAGCATCCAAAAATAGTAATTGAGCAATTATTGCGTTGGCCATATTATCTTCGACCTCACCGCTCACCATAATGATTCTATCTTTCAATAAACGAGAGTAGATATCATAAGCACGTTCTCCACGAGCTGATTGTTCAATTACTGTAGGTATCAAATTCATATATAATCCTCCATCTCATATTGTCATTGTTCTGAGTATAGCATATTTGACCAAAACTGACTAATAATTAGATTTAACCTTTTCTTTTCCTGCTGACATCTCTTTAAGAAGCTTTTTATTGGGCCTCACTCAAGTCAGAGCAGAAAAGTCAGTTGCCGTGACAATTATGACATATACACACAGCTCACACAATCAACGATTAAAATAACTCATTAAGTTTTGCCATGTCGATGGATCCAATATATCGGTTGCTTTGCCATCTCCAACGATTCCATATCCTATCATCAAGCCAATTGCGAGTAAAAATAAAGCAGCTAATGTCCCAAGAAGGAGCCATAAAAGCACATTAAGAAAGCTTCTCGCTGTTCTCTTCAGAGGAGTTGCTTGGCTTTTCCGTTGCGCTCTCCTTTGTTTCTTCTGAGTTGTTTTCTGTTTCTTGTTCGCTTGAATCACTTCCCGTTTCTGCATGATTTATGGTGTCGTCACTGACTTCTTCAGTGGTGTCTTTTACAGACGTGTTTGATGGCAACTGCTCTTCTCTAACAGCTAATTGGTCTTCTTGGGGTAAGTCTTCATGTTTTTCTTTATCATCAGTCGTATGGTGAGCATGATCATTTTTTCCAACTTGTTTCGTCGCCGAATCGGATTTTGGAACGCTAGCAGATCTGCCCTCCACCCGAACAGCTGCCCCTTGATTATTTTCACGGCCAGTCGGATTGATAAAGATTTGTCTACTAGTAAACAGACGTTTTATACTCGTCCAAAAACCCGTTTTTGAATTTAATTTTTCAAGGAGGTCACCTGCTCCCAAGGCTACACTTTGAAGGGGGTTCTCAGGCACGATCACTTTAACACCCAGAGCTTCGCTAAATAACCCTTCAATTCCTTTTATTAAGGCACCGCCTCCCGTGAGGTAGATTCCTTTAAACATAATATCGCTAGATAACTCTGGAGGCGTCTTTTCTAAAACACCGGCAGCAGTTGCAATAATCGTATCTAATGTTGTCGCTATCGCTTCTGAAATATCATCAGATTTAATTGTTTTAGTCACTGGAAGACCAGTTGCTAGGTCTCTGCCGCTAACTCTCATCGAGGCAGGCTCGATATCAGGAGTTGCTCTTGCCAGTTTTTTCTTGACTTTTTCCGCCATGACATCCCCAATAAGGAGCTCATAATTCTCTTTGACATATCTGATGATGTCCTCATCCATTTGGTCCCCAGCAATTTTGATTGATTTACTGACTACTGTCGAACCAAGTGAAATAACAGCTATATCTGTCGTTCCTCCACCTAGATCAATAATCATATTGCCACTTGGAATAAAGATATTGAGACCAGATCCAACGGCTGCTACTTTAGGCTCATCCTCAACATAGACTCTTTTGGCACCACTTTGCTCAGCCATATTAATAATGGCTTTACGTTCGACATCAGTTATACTAGTTGGAACGCAAATCAGCATGTCTGGTTTTGTCAAAACAGATGTTATTTTTAATTTTTTGACAAAATGGTCCACCATTGCCATCGTAGCATCGAAATCTGCAATGACACCACCCTTAAGTGGAAAAACGATCTCGATATCTTGAGACGTTCTTCCAATCATATCGTTAGCTGTTTTACCAAAGGCTATTGGTTCTTTTGTTAGTTGATTCACGGCCACGACACTCGGCTCATCTAACACGATACCTTGCCCCTTAATATTGATCAAAGTATTTACAGTACCTAGATCGATTCCAATGTCTTTTACCATCTGCCATCCTCCTAGTTATTTCCGTTTCATTATACCACAGACTATTTTGATAAAAAGTAAAAATAACTGGCTTTTTAGGCCAGTTATTGAAGTGTTTGATTACATTTGATTTCGTTAGCTTACCTCTTATGAGATGATCGTTTTGTGCCCTATCAACGAGCTATTAGACAATTGATGCCGACCTATTTGACTAGCGTATGAACACCTTAAGCCACAGTAATTGGGCTTTCTACTCTTGTGATATTTGCCCCTAAGCTCTCTAGTTTTTCTTTAAAATGATAATAACCACGATCTAAATATTGGAGATTAGTGACAGTCGTTTCACCAGTCGCGCATAATCCTGCAATAATCAAGGCAGCAGCAGCTCTTAAATCTGTAGCAGCTACAACGGCACCATTTAATGCAGTATTACCAGGCAAGAAGGCCGTTTGTCCTTGTGTTGTAAAATTAAGGTTCATTCGTCTCATTTCTTCTAAATGACGAAACCGGTTTTCAAATACCGTTTCCGTCATAGAAGATTTACCATCAGCCAATACTTGGGCAATCGTGAACGGCGCTTGAATATCCGTTGGAAAACCTGGGTAAGGTAATGTCTTAGCATCTGTCGCCTTTAATCGTCTCGGTCCAATAACACGGATACCATCAGGAGTTTCTCTGAATACAACACGCATTTGGGTTAATTTAGCTACTAGTGCGCGGTTGTGTTCAACAACTGCATCTTCAATAAAGACATCTCCACCCGTCACAGCAGCAGCAATCATAAATGTACCAGCTTCAATTCTATCAGGAATAATTGCATGATTTGTACCACGAAGTTGGTCAACGCCTTCAATGCGTAGGGTTTCAGTCCCAGCACCAACGATTTTTGCGCCCATTTTGTTCAAATAATTAGCTAAATCTACTATTTCTGGCTCTCTAGCTACATTTTCCAAAATTGTCGTACCAGTTGCGAGAGAGGCGGCCATCATTAAATTTTGAGTTGCCCCTACACTTGGAAAATCAAGATAAATGGTTGCGCCGTGTAAGCCATCACAAGTAGCTTCAACATAGCCATTTTGTAAGGTGATTTTTGCACCCATCGCTTCAAACCCTTTTAGATGAATATCAATAGGTCTTGACCCGATTGTACAACCACCTGGTAAGGCTACCTTAGCATGATTATAGCGAGCCAACAGGGGCCCCATTACTACGATTGAAGCTCTCATTTTACTAACATACTCAAAAGGAGCAGTCGTACTTAATTGACCAGTCGCGTCAATCTTGACAGTATAATTTTCCTCATTGAAATTTGTTTTAACCTGTAAAGCATCCAACACCTTGAGCATTGTATGTACATCAGAGAGATTAGGCACATTTTGAAAATCGGATACGGTCTCTGTTCCAAGAATACTCGCTGCAATAATTGGCAACACGGCGTTCTTAGCGCCTTCAACACGCACTGTTCCTTTTAATGGGTTGCCACCCTTTACCTTCATTACATCCATGAAAATTCTCCTCGACTCATCTGTTCACGTCATCATCGTGTCGTTCAATGAACATTTTATTTGATTTGTATGTTTTTATTTGATTTTTATGCTTTGTTGATCTGTACACTTGTTGTTTTATCTAAATCTGTATACTTGTCATTTTTTTATTTATTGCTATTATTTATTGCTATATAGGTAGTACTTTGTTTTGTGACCTTTATTGTATGACGCTATGTCTGATACTATATTAGCCATACCATTTAAAATAGTAACGAATACAGTTGAGAAAGGTCAAATATCGTCAAGACAAATTTAGCTGACAAATACCCCAATGCAAAAGACATCAGGATATAAAGCATCCTAGCTTGGCGTTCAAAGTTAGGTTTCAATAACCGGTCTAACCGAATAGATTGGAGCGCCCAAAAGCTAATATACATCATCACTAAATAAACGATTGTTTTGATGACTGCTGATACGCCAATTGAAACCATGTCCATCCCACCTTAACAGTTGTAATAATACCATAAAAAAGCCAGGTGTTTCCACCTGGCAACCTAATCTTAATATTATTTTCTTCTAGACGCAACACCAATTCGATTGATAGCTTTACTTAAAGCAATCTCAGCACGTTTCATTTCAGCTTCCTCACGTCGGCCACTGTTTTGTGCAATTATCTTTTCAGCTTTTTCCTTTGCTAATTTAGCGCGATCTATATCAATATCGCGCGCCCGTTCTGCCGTATTGACCACGATGTTGACTTCGTTTTGATATACCTCAAGTATTCCACTATCAGCAGCTATCAAGTTTGTTACTTTTTTGCCATCAACATCACGTTTTACCGTGATTGCTCCGATTTTTAGTGGCACAATCATTGCAATATGGTTTCTTAAAACGGTATACGGTCCTGTGACTGTGTCAACAGTGACACTTGTAGCATGGTGGGTGAATCGGTTGCCCTCAGGAGTAACTACATTTACAATTAGTGACTCTTCACTCATTACAGTACCCCCTAGTCAGTTCCCTCACGTTTTGCTTTTTTTAAGACATCTTCAATTGGTCCAACATTACGAAAAGCGTCCTCTGGAATATCATCATACTTGCCATCTAATATACCTTTAAAGCCCTTGATAGTATCTTCAATAGGAACATAAGAACCAGGAATTCCTGTAAAGCTTTCAGCAACATGGAAGTTTTGAGACAAGAATAATTGAATACGTCTTGCACGATTCACAACGATTTTCTCCTCGTCCGATAACTCATCCATCCCAAGGATTGCAATGATATCTTGTAGTTCACGATATCTTTGTAGTGTTTGTTGCACACCACGAGCAACTTGATAATGTTCATCACCTACAATTTCAGGCGTCAAAGCACTAGAAGTTGAAGCTAATGGGTCAACAGCCGGATAGATACCTTGTTCTGTCAAACGGCGTTCCAGGTTAGTTGTTGCATCCAAATGGGCAAATGTGGTAGCTGGCGCTGGATCTGTATAGTCATCTGCTGGCACATAAATGGCTTGGATTGAAGTGATTGACCCATTCTGAGTCGAGGTAATCCGTTCTTGCAATTGTCCCATTTCTGTAGCAAGTGTTGGTTGATAACCAACTGCAGATGGCATACGTCCAAGCAAGGCTGATACCTCAGAACCTGCTTGTGTAAACCGGAAAATATTATCTATAAATAATAGAACATCTTGTTTTTCTGTATCACGAAAATGTTCAGCAATCGTGAGCCCCGTTAAAGGCACACGCATCCGGGCACCAGGTGGCTCATTCATTTGACCAAACACCATGGCAGTTTTCTTGATAACACCTGAGGAACTCATTTCATGATACAAATCGTTCCCTTCACGTGTCCGTTCTCCAACACCTGTAAATACAGATATCCCACCTAGTTCTTCTGAGATATTGTGGATTAACTCTTGAATCAATACGGTCTTACCAACACCGGCACCACCAAACAATCCTATCTTACCACCTTTTAAGTAAGGGGCTAACAAGTCGATGACTTTAATCCCAGTTGGTAATATTTCATAATTACTACTTAAGTTTTCAAACTTAGGTGGCAATTTATGAATCGGTTCACGTGGGAAATCCGCTTTAAACTCGCCTTTACGATCGATTGGGTCACCTAATACATTGAAGACTCGCCCAAGTGTTTCATTTCCAACTGGAACACTGATTGCTTTTTCAGTATCGATGACTTCCATGCCACGCTTAAGCCCATCAGTTGATTCCATAGCAATCGTTCTTACTGCACCGTTTCCCAATTCAACGGCGACCTCTAGTACCACTTCTTCTTCGTTGTCTTCCCTCATAAGTCCTTTGACAACTAAAGCATGATTGATATCAGGTACACCATTTTCAATTGGAAATCGGACATCAACGACTGGACCAACGACTTGAATGACTTGTCCTTTTCTCATCGTTTTCCTCTCTTTCTATCCTCAATTCTCTTGAGATCATTCTTATCATTCTAGAGCAGCTGCTCCACCAACGATCTCAGTTATTTCTTGAGTGATCTGTGCCTGACGACTTTGGTTCAACTCGGTTGTCAAATCACTGATCAATGATTTTGCATTATCAGTTGCATTACGCATTGCTGTCATCCTGGCAGCATGTTCCGCGGTCTTAGCATCAACGATTGAGCCGTAAATCAAGCTCTCAGCATATTGAGGAAGTAATTGTTCTAAAATTGCTTCCTTAGACGGTTCAAAAAGATAATCTACATTAGCTCTTGGCGTCTTGCGATTATCCATTTCATCCACATCAACTAATGGCAACATTTTTTCAACCCTGAAATTAGAGACGAGGGCATTGACATGGTGATTATAACAAACATAAAGTTCATCGAATTCACCTTGTCGATATAATGTCACACTTTTGCGCACCAGATCTCTCACTTCATCAAAAGTGGGATAATCACTGATGCCTGGGATGCTACAATCAATCGAATAGCCGGCTTTTTCAAAGAAACGCTTAGCAGAATCGCCGATACACATTAAAAAGATGCCATCTGCGGAATCATGGTCCTTTTGAAATAGTTCCAACATGCTTGAAAAAATAGAACTATTATAACCTCCCGCCAATCCCTGATCAGAGGCAATAATCAAATAAGCGGTTTTTAAAACTGGTCTGACTAATAACATGTCATGATAGTCTAAATAAGTAGCACCACTTTGATTATCGTCTTGCTCTTCGCCGTTGTTGGCTTCTTCTGCAAGCTGATCAAGGTTTGAGTAGGCTAGATGTAAGATCATGTCCTTGATACGCTTTGCATATTTTTCATACTGTTTGATGATTGCTTCTGATCTCGTTAGCTTCGAAGCAGAAACCATTTGCATCGCGCTCGTGATTTGACTTGTCTTTCGAGTGGAATCAATACGTTTTTGGATTTCGATCAATGAAGCACTCATTAGCAATCACTTCCTTCTTTAAAAAGTATCGTTAAAATCATAGATTGCATGATAGAATGTTTCTTCATCAGGCAATTCTCCCGTTTCTGAAATATGATGCAACAACTCAGGATGTTGTCCTTTCAAATAATCGAACAATTTGTTTTCATATTCTCCAACACGGTCTACCGGGATTTCATCTATAGCCCCATGCACAAGAGCAAACAAAATAGCTACTTGCAGTTCAACATCTAATGGTTTATGGATAGACTGTTTGAGTATTTCAACAGTTCTCTTACCACGATTTAGTTTCTTTTGGGTTGTAGCATCTAAATCTGAGCCAAATTGTGCAAATGACTCTAATTCGCGATAACTTGCCAAATCGATTCTCAACGTTCCAGACACTTGTTTCATCGCTTTGATTTGCGCTGAACCACCAACACGGGACACAGACAAACCAGCAGAAATAGCCGGACGAACACCTGAGAAGAATAAGTCGCTTTGTAAAAAGATTTGCCCGTCAGTGATAGAGATCACGTTTGTCGGGATATAAGCTGAGATATCTCCTGCTTGTGTTTCGACGATAGGAAGAGCGGTCATTGATCCTCCACCCAACTCATCATTCAATTTAGCAGACCGTTCTAGTAAACGAGAATGCAAATAGAAAACATCACCAGGATAAGCTTCACGACCAGGCGGACGACGTAACAGCAAGGATATTTCACGATATGCGGCCGCTTGTTTTGAGAGATCATCGTAAACGATCAAAACATCTTGACCATTTGCCATAAATTCTTCCCCGATAGCTGTACCAGAATAAGGGGCTATATAAAGTAATGGAGCAGGTTCAGATGCTCCTGCACTGACGATGACAGTGTAATCCATTGCACCATTTTTGCGAAGTGTCTCAACTAATGCTTTAACAGTTGATTCCTTTTGTCCAATTGCAACATAAATACAGATTGTATCTTTACCTTTTTGATTAATAATCGTATCAATAGCAATCGACGTTTTCCCCGTTTTACGGTCACCGATAATCAACTCACGTTGACCTTTACCAATCGGCACTAAACTATCAATCGCTTTTAAACCCGTTGCAAGCGATTGTTTAACGGGTTGTCTATCCATAATGCCAGGTGCTTTATGTTCTACTGGTCTGTTTCGAGCAGTATTGATAGGACCTAACCCATCAATTGGTGCTCCAAGAGCATCCACCACACGACCGATCATTGATTGTCCGACAGGGACTTCCATGATCTTTCCAGTTTGACGAACAAGGTCACCTTCATGAATATCATCATAATCACCAAATATGATGATTCCGACTTCTTCATTCTCTAAATTTTGAGCCATGCCTTGTGTTCCATTTGCAAACTCAATCAATTCGCCTGACATTACATTCTCTAGGCCAACAACTTTTGCAATTCCATCACCGATATAGGTGACCTCGCCGACCTCTTCAATAAGATACTTATTTTCAAAGGCATTGATCTTAGCTGTAATATCGTTGACCACATTATTCTTGATCTCTGTGATTTTATCGCTAGTCGTTTCAACAGCTTGAGATTGATTGTTGCCAGTTGTTTTTTCAGTCAATTCAGTCACCTCTCTTACTTAACATGTAATTGCCTTTCAATTTGGGTGAATTGCTTTCTAAGCGATCCATCCAACACATAATTTTTTGTTCTCACTACGACCCCACCAATCAAATCAGGCACTAGTTGGTGCTTCACATGGGGGAAAGAGTGTTGTAATTTTTTCTCGAACGACGCTTTGATGCGTTCAGTTTGTTCATTGGATAACGGAACCACTGATTCAATGATCAGCAACTCTTTTTCATAGGCAGCGATGTAAAAATTGATGGCATCCGCCAAATAATTAAAGTGATAAGCATACGCTGTTTCCAAGAAAAAGTTTGACCACTCAGGTGTTAAGCTTTTCGTGATATCCTTCAAAAATGCTAGCTTCTCATCATCCGGTATCCGTTCCAAAACCATACTTTGATCGAACTTGTTTAAATTTTGAATGCCTTCTCTTAAGTCGATAACATCTTTGTAGATGATATCTGCCTTATTAAGTTTTTGCATCTCTTTATAAAAAGTTTCCACATCACGACGAACGGCTAAGGTCTTCTTCATAGCTTATCAATTCCTTTGATAAAACGTTCAATCAAATCTTCATGGTCTTTTGGAGACATTCCCTTTTGGAGAATCTGTTCAGCCAATTTGATCGATAAATCTCCGATCTCACCTTGAAGGTCTACCAACGTCTTTTCTTTATTGCTAGCAATCTCTTTATCAGCGTCACGCTTCAATTGAGCAACTTCATCTTTTGTTTTGAGCAATGTTTCTTTTTCAAGAGACGCGCTTGATTCTTTTGCGCGATTATAAATTTGTTGTGCTTCCTGCTTAGCAGTGGCAATATATGATTCTGCCTTGTCTTTTGCTTTCTGTGCTTTTTGCCGATCAGCAGCCGCCTGTTTTAAATCAGTGGTCACTAATTCAGCACGTTTATCCATCGCTACTGTTAAAGGTTTCCAAATAAATTTTGAAATCAGTAACATTAGGATCACAAACGAAAGGGCGATTACCAGTAAATCACCGACTGCTATGCCATGAGTCGCGGCAATAGTCATTTGAATTCTCCTTTACTATGTAGGCAATGGTTACTAACTGAATAGAAACACTAAAACGAAACCAAATACTACTGCTATGATTGGAACGGCTTCGATCAACCCAACACCAATAAACATAGTGGTACGGAAGTAGCCTTTCATTTCTGGTTGGCGGGTCATTGCTTCGATTGTTTTTGCAATAACTGTTTGGTTACCAAATGAAGCGGCTAAAGCGGCGCACCCAACAGCGATTGCTGCAGCGATATATATCATATAAAGTCTCTCCTTCATTTTCCTTATTATAGTGGTTTAATTATAGGCTTTTCTCGTTTACAAGGTCAAGGCTTTATTCCTCGACAATCACCTTATGTGAAATGTAAACCATTGACAGAGTTGTGAACACAAATGCTTGAATCATTCCTATAAAGACTGAAAATGCAATCCAAATCATGGCCAACGGTACGGCAAATATGCCAGAAATTAACCCGTGGCTTGTTGCAAGCATTGCAATAAGTCCTAGCAAAATTTCGCCGGCATAGATATTTCCATACAACCGAAGACCAAGTGTCAATGTATTGGTAAATTCTTCGATAAGATTGATTGGAAGCATCAATGGCATTGGCGACAAATAGTTGTTTTTAACATAGGCCTTTGCCCCAAATTTTTCAACAGATTGGTAATGTGAGAAAAGAATTACCATGGCAGATAACCCTAAACACACGATTGCGCTAGATGTTGGACTTCCCCAAAAAGAAAAATCCTTATAACTGATTATCGTCATTAATCCCAACATGTTATTGATTGCCAGGAAAAGAAATAAAACGAGCGATAAAAGATAGTATTGACTTCCAACAGCCTTAGGCATTGAACTATCAACTATTCCATTTGTGAAACTAACGAGCATTTCAAGAGCAGCTTGAGGTCTTTTAGGCACAACACTGATATGACGAGATAACACCAATAAAGTTGCAAAAATAATCAACACACTTGCTGAACTCGCCAATAATACTGTTGCACTAAACGACATCCCAAAAAACTCAAATATAAATGGACTTTCCATATTTTCACCTCACTTTAACTGAAAATACAGTTTTACTGAAAATCTAGCTTAACTTGCTACACAGCTAAATGTTGTAAAACTCTATTTGGTTCCGAATAAACGGTCACCAGCATCTCCTAAACCAGGTAGGATATAAGATGCTTCATTTAGCTTTTCATCTAAAGCAGCAGCGTAAATCTTGATACCTGGATGGGCAGCTTGTAATGCTTTTACGCCAGCAGGAGCTGCAACTAAACAGCAGAATTTAATAGATTCAGGAGCTGCACCCCTTCTAACTAAGGCGTCGATTGTAGCAATTGCCGAACCTCCAGTCGCCAGCATTGGATCGACCACAAATAATTGTCGCTCTGCAATATCGCTTGGTAACTTGATAAAGTACTCAACCGGTTCCAGAGTATCGTGATCGCGATACATCCCTATATGGCCGACTTTAGCGGCAGGAATCAATTCCAATATGCCATCGACCATGCCAAGTCCAGCTCTTAATATCGGTATTATGGCAACTTTCTTACCTGTTAGTGTTTTCTGGGTTGTTTTGACTAAAGGCGTCTCAATCTCGATATCTTCAAGCGGTAGATCGCGACTAACTTCATAAGCCATCAACATCGATATTTCATTCACTACTTCTCGAAAAACTTTTGTCCCACAATTTTTGTCACGAATGATTGTTAATTTGTGTTGGATCAGTGGATGGTCCATCACATGGAAATTAGCTGATAGCAGCTCTTCTGCCATTATATTACCCCCTTCTAGATGCTTTGATAAATCACTCACTACTGTCGTTATTTTACTGAATTCATACTAGTAATGCTAGTGAAATCCATGAATGATAATTATTGTAAGCGCAATAGTTATCAATCTTTAACGAATGGCCCGTGAGCAGCCTTCATCAATCGGTTACGATAACCCTCATTAGCCGGATTGTCAACCGGTAAATAGATCAGTAACTGATCGATTGTTGGCTGGTCATCGATATCCCTCAAGACATCGTATAACCGATGCTGCCAGTTTTGTGTTGTCGCTCCCAACTGATAGATAACACGATCGCTATCTGCCACTGAAGGTGCCAACGATTTTAACAGTGAATCAGGTACTGCTAAAGCTGTCCGATCATCAGTCAGACTTATCGCATTTTGCCACTCATTCACGCGTTCGTCAATAGCAAAAACTGGTTTTGTTGGGGAATAGTGTCGATACTTCATTCCGGGTGCTTTTGGAGCAGCAGCAGGATCGACTGAAAGCTCATCCAATGGGCCAGCGACCGCTTCAATCATTTCTCTGGTCACATTACCTGGTCGTAGGATGGCGAATGGACTTCCACTAGAGACATCAACAATAGTTGACTCAATCCCCACATTCGTCGTTCCACCATCTAGGACCCCGTAAATCTTGCCGTGTAAATCATGCATAACGTGCTCAGCGGTGGTTGGACTAGGTTTTCCACTCGTATTAGCACTTGGACCAACGATTGGTTCACCAACTTCTTTAATTAAAGTCGTTGTCAAAGGATCATCTGGAAATCTCACAGCAACCGTCGATCGACCGCTCGTTACTGAATCAGACACAGATCCTGGGATAACATCACAAACTAAGGTCAATGAGCCAGGCCAGAAAGCTTTGATCAATTTTTCAGCTCGATGACTCAGGGGTTCAAGATAACGTTTGGCCATTTCAAGATCACTCACGGTCATAATCAAGGGGTTATCACTTGGCCTTCCCTTAGCAGCATATACACCCTTAACAGCCTTTTCATTAGAGATCACTGCCCCTAATCCATAAACAGTTTCAGTTGGAAAAGCCACCAGTTCGCCATCCCTCAAAGCCCTAGCAGCATCTGTAATATCTTCTCTTTTCAACAGTTTAGTAGTCTTCGGTTTGTTTGTCTGTTTGTTCGTCATTTCATCCGTCATTTTAGTCATCGACTTTCTTTCATCAACTTTCTTTCGTTTCAATTCAACCATCCTATCGTGCTGATTCAGATCCTTGATAATATGAACAGTATACTCTTTTTCTAGAGCTTGGCACAACTGTTCAAGTCGACGGCCTTGTCGATAACCAATTTCCATCACTATATATTGAGGATAATGGCTCAGTAATGGAAGAGTATCTATAAATTCCTGATAAAAAACTACGCCATCTTGTTCTGCGAAAAGGGCTTGTTCAGGCTCGTACCGTTTGACAACATCGTCTACTTCCAACCACTCACTTCTCCCGATATAGGGTGGATTAGCAACAATAATATCAAAACGGTTCCCTCTTAAAGGCTCTAAAATGGATCCCTTTAAAAAAGTAACACGCCCTTCTGCTAATCGCTCATTATTAGTTTTAGCGATAGCTAATGCAGAATCGGAAATGTCCGTCGCTACAACGGACCAAGTTGGCCGTTCAGCAGCGATAGTCACTGCGATACAGCCACTCCCCGTCCCTAAATCAACTAGTTTTAACGGTTCTGTTGTTTGATAGGTGTCAAGTACGCGTTTAACAAGCTCTTCAGTTTCTGGCCTAGGAATCAGCGTATCTTTAGTGACCTTGAACCATCGCCCGAAAAACTGTTCTTCTCCGATAATATATTGTATTGGTTCTCCTGATAGGTAACGCTCGCTGTCAGCTGTTAGCTGATCACTGATTGTGGCATCGAGTGGTTGATCTAACTTTTTCACAAAGGTAGTCAAAGACCATTTTTGTCGATCCATGATCAGTTTCTGGCAGATTTGACGGTCGCCTATAGTTAAAAAAGCCCTTTCAAGGGCTTCTCTTAGTGTCTCAGTCTTCGCCATTATTTAATTTCTCCAACCGAGCACTTTGATCCGCTAGAATCAATGCGTCGATAATTTCGTCTAGATTGCCATTCAATATGCTATCTAACTTTTGTAAGGTCAGATTGATTCGATGATCCGTCACACGGTTTTGAGGGAAGTTATACGTTCTAATTCGCTCTGACCGGTCCCCTGTTCCAACAGCAGACTTGCGTTTGGCATCGTAGGCGGATTGCTTTTCTGTCCTGATATGATCAAAGACACGAGCTCGCAAAACCTTCATCGCCTTTACTCTATTCTTTAGCTGACTACGTTCATCCTGCATAGCAACGACAATGCCTGTCGGAATATGTGTCAAACGAACAGCAGAAGCAGTTTTGTTGACATGTTGTCCACCAGCACCTGATGCATGGTAGATATCTATTCTGATATCTGCGTCATCAAGATCAAGCTCAACATCCTCAGCTTCTGGCATCACAACAACAGTAGCTGTTGACGTATGGACGCGTCCTTGTGATTCGGTCGTCGGTACGCGTTGGACACGATGAGCACCAGACTCATACTTCAGTTTAGAGTATACCTTGTTGCCAGAAATCATTAAGATAATCTCTTTATATCCCCCGATACCAGTGATATTGGCATCAATAACTTCGACCTTCCAGCCCTCTTTTTCAGCATATTTAGAATACATTTCAAATAAGTCGCCCGCAAAAAGCTGTGCTTCGTCACCACCAGCTGCCCCTCTGATCTCCATAATGATATTTTTATCGTCATTGGGATCTTGTGGAAGTAGCAATAATTTAATTTCTTCTTCTAACTGTTCTTTTTCAGATTTGAGATGTGATAACTCTTCCTTAGCGAGCTCTAACATCTCAGGATCCAACTTATCATTTAATAATTCTTCTGTCTCAGCTATTTCAGCAACCACCTTTTGGTAGTGCTTGAACGTAGCAACTTTTGGTCTAAGGTCTGCTTCTTCTTTCGATAATTTCATAAACCGATTGGTATCAGAAATAACTTCTGGATCACTCATAAGTTCATTCAATTCATCATGACGAATGATAAAAGCATCAAGTTGATCAAACATTTTTCACCTTCTCTCTTTAGTCTCTAATGCCCGTGGTTTGACTCTGCCAGAATCATCGAGCGGCGGATTAAAATAGTGTTTACGACAAACCGGCCAATAGGACTCATTGCCTCCAATTTGGATCTGTTCACCAGCGTAAACGGGCTTACCATCATGTATTCGCATATTCATCGTTGCTTTGTGGGCACAGAACCAACAAATTGTTTTTATTTCTTCAATTTTATCAGCATAGATCAACAAATACCTAGAACCTTCAAATAGTTCGTTTTGAAAATCATTTTTAAGTCCATAGGCCATGACTGGGATATCTAAATCATCAACGACTTTTGCCAACTGGATCACATGTCTTTTTTTTAGGAATTGTGCTTCATCAAGCAAGACACAGAATGGTTTTGGCGCAATAGCTTTTACCAGCTCGAAAATATCAGTGTCTTCCTCAATCACTTGCGCAGCTCGATTAATGCCGATTCGGCTGGCAACGACTCCTTTGCCTGTTCGGTCATCAACTGCACTCGTTAGTAAAACGACCGATTTTGCCTGTTCTTCATAATTATGAGTCACTTTTAAAATGTCGATCGATTTTCCACTGTTCATGGCACCGTATTTGAAATATAATTGCGCCATCAAAATTCCTCCATCACTTAGGCGATTTTATTCATCTATACTATAGTATTGTCTTAAGGGGGAGTCTGTCAACCTTTAAAGTTATCTTTAAAAGAAAACTAGTTTAACACATCACTTTTCTAAAATGGTACAATTAATGAGTTATTAGCTTGCTACCATTATAAAAGCACTTAACTATAAAAGTTAAATCGCTTATTATCACGCAATCTATATTACTTATTAAAGGAGGCAGGTTTTGTGACAATACGTTCTCAAACAGCCAAGTTAGTTGGTAAAGCAACCCAAAAATTTCTGAAGATGGCAACCAGTGGTGGCAGCAGCTTACCCGGTCAAGTGGCCTTGAAAATCGATAATGATATATTAGATTATCTGTCCAAAGACTATCATGTCGTCATGATCACTGGGACTAATGGTAAAACATTAACAACCGCTATGATAGTCAACATACTCAAGCAAAAATTTGATTATGTCTTGACTAATCAGACTGGTGCTAATTTAAAACAAGGAATCGTTTCGACTTTTTTAGCCGATAGCGCCCCAAAAGGAGCCAGTAAAATCGCCGTTTTAGAAATCGACGAGGCTACTTTAGCTAGTGTTACAGAGGTCATAAAACCAACAGTGATTGTCTATACTAATGTGTTTCGTGATCAAATGGATCGCTATGGTGAGATCTATACCATCTATCAAATGATGGTTGATGGCGCCCTTAAGGCTCCTGAAGCAACAGTCATTGCAAATGGCGACTCTCCGATCTTCAATTCAGTTGATATGCCTAACCCTAAGAAATACTTTGGCTTCAATACCACTCGAGAAGAAGATATCCCTTTGCATCCAAATACAGATGGCGTCTTATGTCCAAAGTGTGATAGCTTATTACATTATCATTTAAATACTTATAGCAACCTTGGTGATTATTACTGTCCAAAGTGCGGTTTCAAGCGTCCCCCTTTGGATTACTCATTAGACAAACTGCTTGAGCTAACGCTAAAAGAATCAAAATTTGTGGTTGATGGCCATCCTTATGAGATTCAAATTGGTGGTCGTTATAACATCTATAATGCCTTAGCAGCCTATTCCGTTGGTCGTTTCTTTGAAGTCAATCCTGACCAAATACAAGCTGGTTTTTATGCCTCAAAACGCGTCTTCGGTAGACAAGAGGAACTTTCCATCAACGGCAAATCTGTGTTGATGAACCTGACAAAAAATCCAGTCGGTTTGAACGAAGTGATCGAGTTGCTTCATTACGAAAACGAACCGTTCACGCTCATTACCCTACTGAATGATAATTATGCTGATGGCCAAGATGTTAGCTGGATTTGGGATGGAGATTATGAGAAATTCGCCACTGTTCCCAATCTAGATGTCTACTATGGTGGAAAGCGACCGGATGAAATGCATTTGAGATTGGAAGTTGCCGGAATACCCGAGGAAAGACTTCATAAAATCAATTCTTTCGAAGATATAGCAACTATTATTGGAAAAGTGAAAACACCAAAAGTACATATATTGGCAACTTATACTGCAGTCCTGAGCTTACGAAAAATATTTAAGCAACAAGGTTTTATCAAGGAGGTAAAATAAATGACTCCCATTAGGATAGGACATCTATACGGAAACTTGCTCAATACATACGGTGATAATGGTAATCTCCTGATGCTCCAATATGGTTTAAAAAAACGTGGTCTGGATTTTACGGTAGAAGTAAATTCTTTAGAAGAAAGCTTTAAAGCAAATCAATACGATTTGATATTTTTCGGTGGTGGGCAAGACTTTGAACAAAAAGTTGTCTCAGATCATATCCAAACTAAAAAAGACGAACTCGAAAAGTACATTGAGTCTAATGGTGTCTTGCTCGCCATTTGTGGTGGGTATCAATTATTAGGAGAATACTATCTTTCTGCTAAGGGTGATAGAATCGAAGGCACCCACCTTTTGAACCTCTACACTCTCAACCAAGTGAACAGTCGCTTTGTTGGGGATGTCGAGATATTCAGTGATGAGTTCAACGAGACCTACTATGGCTATGAAAACCACAATGGCCGCACCTTTATCAAAGACCCTGTCAAACCACTTGGCAGAGTCATCAAAGGCTATGGCAATAATAATGAAGATAAAACAGAAGGTGCACGTTATAAAAACGTCTTTTGTTCTTACTTCCATGGGCCTCTACTCGTCCGCAACCCACATCTAGTGGATCGTATTATCGATAAAGTCTTAGAACAACGTAATCAATCCACTGAACAAGGGACCAAGTTAAAACAAATCATCGACCCAACTTCTGTTTGAGTTGTTTTTAGAGTTTTCTTTTGAACTAGCTTCAGAGTTAGCTTTAGATCTATCTTCTGAACTATCTTTTGAGCTATTCTTTTGAACTATTCTTCTGAACTATTCTTCTGAACTATTCTTCTGAACTATCTTTTGAACTATCTCTCAAATCAACTTTAGAACTAGCTTTAGAACTAGCTTTAGAATCATCATTATTATGAGAATGACTATCTGAGTCAATTAATGAGTCATTATCTGAATCATTAGTTGACTCATTTTTTGAGCCTTTAGTTGTATCAACCACATTCACATTATTTCCCACACTAGCTAATTCAATGCTGTGCTTATCATCTTGATATAAGCCACTGTATTCTTTGGTCCACTCAAAAATCGACGTTACGACCACTTTGACGACTGCATATCCAGGTATCCCTAATAATAATCCCATGACACCAAACATACGGCCACCTGCTAACAGGATTAACAGGATTGTTACTGGATGCATTTTCAAACTATTACCAAGGACTAATGGAGAAATGATCCGGCCTTCTATTGTTTGCTCAATCATAAAGACAATCAATACTTTAACTAACATCACTGGTGAAGTAACAAGAGCGATGACGATAGCTGGAACCATCCCGACAAACGAGCCAACATAGGGAATAATATTCAAAACTCCTGCAAATATCCCAATAGCAGTGCCATAGTTCAAGCCAATGATTGCATACCCTACCACAAACATAACCCCAACGAAGAAAGCAACCGTTATTTGCCCACTGATGTATTGCGATATTTGACCGTTCATCTTTACTAATACTTCTGAAATACTTTCTCTCGATTTAGTTGGAAATAATTTTAATATGTTCGGCAAGACCCTGTGAGAGTCTTTTAAGAGATAAAATAAGATGATTGGCATCGTAACTAATCCTATTAAAGTCTCACTCACAACACCCACTACATTAGTGATCGAGCTAAGGGTCAAATTAAGAATCGAATTCAATTGATTCGAAATAGTTCGTGTAAACTGATCATTTAATTGTTGTAATTGAGGTTGTAAGGAAATCAACATATCATTGTTGGTTAATCGATTGATTTCCGATACAAAAGTATCATAATAACCTGGCCAACTTGTCACGAAATCGACGATCTGTGTCCGCAAAATTGGAATCAAGAACGAAAAGATAGCCACAATCGCCAAAGCAGCAACAAACAATATCGTCCATATAGCTATCCCTTTAGGAACATTTCGGTGGAGCAGAAAACGTACCCCAGGTTCCATTATATAGAATAAAATACCGGCAGAAATCACTGGAAAGGCAATGATTCTTAGAAATAGAAATACAGGATCAAAAATACCACTAATCCTTTGTAACAATAAGATATTCACCATAATCAAAATGGTAATGAACAAAAACGATACAACTTTGTTATTTAACACCCACTTGAAAAACCATGATAGTGGCTTTTTAGTGGTCGTATTGTCTTTTTTTTGCATGAAATCACCCTTATCTCCTATAACTGTTAACTATTTTCAGTTTACCATAATTTAGCTTTAAAACTACTGATATCCGATTCTCCAATTTAAGTTTAAAGCAATTTCAAACAAATTTAGTTATACTTATCATATGGGTGGCTATTTAGGCTCGTAGACTTACGTCGGCCTTCATTATTGTCTCTGAGTCCATAGCAATAAATCTTAAATTGTGATTAGACTAAGACAATAGACTTGAACTATACTGAACCCAATATAGCCACTAACTTCAATTTACAGGAGGAAATTATGACAGAATCATTTATTCTAGGAACGTACACTAGAAGCACTAGTAAAGGTTTATATAAAGCAATCTTTAATCCAGAAAGTGGACAATTCGAAAAAATTACCGCTATTGCACCACTGACTAACCCCACTTATGTGACCCAAATATCAGATACGCGTCTTGTCTCTGTTGCCCAAATTGGTGATCAAGGAGGCTTAGTCGTTTTAGATGAACAAGCGGACGGCTCATACAAAGTTGTTTCCCAATTAGGATATACCGGACATGTACCATGTTTTGTTTCTTACGATCAAGAACGTGGCTACTTACTGACCGCAAATTACCATGATGGCATTTTCAGTGTCCTATCCCTATCTGAAAACGGACAACTCAGTTTATTAAATGAAGCAGTTCATCAAGGAAACGGACCGCACAAAAACCAAGATGGGCCTCACGTGCATTATGCTAGCATCAATCCTCACACCACTGATAACTATGTTTTTGTGTGTGACCTAGGAACCGATGAAGTGATCACCTATGCAATCGAAGACGATAGTTATGACCTAAAAAAAGTCAGTACCTACAATCCCAAAGCTGGCAGTGGACCTAGACATTTGATTTTCCATAGCTCCCTACCAATTGCTTACCTATTATGCGAACTAAGTAGTACAGTTGATGTCTTACGGTATCACAAAGACGGTTCATTTGAACGGACACAAACTGTAAATCTGCTTCCCGATGACTTTACTGGAGAAAGCTCAGGAGCCGCTATTCGCCTAGATAAAAGTAATCGTCATCTTTATGCCTCAAACCGTGGACATGACTCCATCGTTATTTTTGACACGGGAAAAGATGGACTGTCCCTTAAAAAAATTCAAACCATACATACAGAAGGAAAGACGCCAAGAGATTTCAACTTTGATCAAAGTGAACAGTATATTTTAAGTGGACACCAAAATGAAACTTATTTGAGCCTATTTAGCCGTGATATGGAAAGTGGTTTGTTGACGTTATTAGATCATTCAATACCCGTACCAGAATGTGTATGCGTTCTGCCACTCGTTTGATGTTATTGTTCTATTTTTGATGTTATTGTTTTATTGTTTTATTAAGGAGATCTGTACAGCTTAAATAGCTTAGATTAGATCATTTAGATCATTTAGATTATTTAAATTATTTAGATTATTTAGATTATTTAGATTATTTAGATTATTTAGATTATTTAGATTGTTAGATTGTTAGATTGTTAAGAATGTTTAGATTGTTTAGATTGTTTTGATTGTTTAGATTGTTAGATTACTTAAACTGTTTAGATAGCTTAGATAGCTTAGATAGCTTAGATATTTTTAGTTATCGTTAAACTAAACCTCTAAATAAAACAATAAAATAAGAAGAACAAAAAATATCGACGCAAAAGGGAGTTATCATCATGACAACTCCCTTTTGCATCCTTAAGTATTTCAATCTAGATAACTTAACATCTCACAACCTACTCATGCTTCCTTATTTTAAGGTAACAGTCCCAATTTCATCACTATGTTTAACTGAACCTAGTTTAGAGATGTCAACATGTTCTACTTTATCCATGTTTGTCACAATCACGATAACTGTACTGTCTTTCCCACTTTCTTTTAATTGGTTAAAGTTAGTCACAGAGATCACCGTAGAAGGTGTCACAGTATCACCTTCTGAAACTGTGGTTTCAAATGGTTTTCCATCTAACTCGACCGTATCAATCCCAATGTGGACTAAGATTTCAAGACCACCTTTTGTAGTTATCCCAATCGCATGTTTCGTCGGAAAAACATTGGATATTATCCCTTCTACAGGTGAATAAATAGAACTGTCAGTTGGTTTAACAGCAAAACCATCACCCATCATTTTTTGAGAAAAAACAGCATCCGGTACAGATTCAATGGAAATAGCTTCTCCATCAACGATTGCGTGGAGTTTTTCCTCTGTTATTTTATCTTCTTTTTTGTCTTTTTTCTTGAAAAAATTAAACATAAACATCCCCCCTTTATTAATCCCTATATTACCATATTCCATATCTTTTTTGAAACAAAGTCTATTAGTCTACTACTGATTATGAAATGATTATGAAAGTCTTGATTTCAAGTGATTCTGAGCTATTGAATATCATAATACACGAAAATACACGCTTGGGAAATTTTTAACCGCTAAAAATTCTGAACCAGATCATCGATAGACTATTCCCCTTTTTTAAGCTATACTATCAAGCGATGTTATTTCTCTTTAAAATCATGATAAAGAGAATAAAAAAAGAAATGAAAAAATTGAAGAAAGAGTGATAAAATGCCATTTATAGATTGGTTAAAGATCGTAGTGTTGGGAATTATTGAAGGTATCACTGAGTGGTTGCCAATCAGTAGCACTGGCCATATGATCCTTTTTGATGCGTTTGTTCCCTTACCTCTTGAACCAGCATTTAAAGAAATGTTTTTAGTTGTTATTCAACTTGCAGCTATCCTGGCTGTTATTTTAGTTTTCTTTACCAAACTCAATCCGTTTAGTCCGAGCAAAACAAAAATTGAGCGAAAAAACACTTGGGATACTTGGTTTAAGATTATTATTGGTTGCCTTCCAGCTGCAATCATCGGATTACCCCTTGATGATTTTATGGAGAAACACTTTTTTAATTATTTTGTAGTTGCTTTGATGTTAATCCTCTATGGTATTTTATTTATCGTTATTGAAAACCGTCATGATCCCAAAAAGGAAACAATACACAGCTTTCCTGAATTATCCTATAAGACAGCTTTTTTAATTGGCTGTTTCCAAGCACTTGCTTTAGTTCCAGGAACAAGTAGATCAGGTGCTACGATACTAGGAGCACTGATTCTAGGAACTTCAAGATATATAGCAACAGAATTTTCTTTCTTCTTAAGTGTTCCTGTCATGCTAGGTGCAAGTTTATTAAAAGTCTACAAATTTGGCTTGAATTTCACAGGGTTAGAAATTTGGATAATGATCGTTGGATCGGTTGTTGCCTTTATCGTCTCTCTTTTAGCAGTTAAATTCTTGTTAAACTACATCAAGAAAAACGACTTCAAACCATTTGGATGGTACCGTATTATCGTAGGGATAATCGTTCTGATTGCTTTCCAATTTAAATAAATCATCTAGATAGATCTACATCTCGATCTAAATACTCCTAAATGTTTTAGGGGAAACAAAAAAGCAGCCATTAGGCTGCTTTTTTGTTTCGTGGCATTTTTTCAAAGCGATATCAGCGAACAAAATTGTTACACCGACACCATCCATGTATTAACATGGTTGCAAAATGGAAAACCAGAGTTCACATCTCTTGTTTTCATATGGCTACATACGGCAGTGCTCATTTAAGAGTTCCATACCCACTAGTGATTGTCAGTATTAATAACTGACGCTCGACTCATCGCATGACGTTATTGTACCAATAAAAAATTTTGATTGCAACCATAGGGCTAGAGACACCTTTTGCTATAGTAGTTAATTTTTATGGAGACAGTACACCTCTGGAGACCACACACCTTTATGATGGTTCTATCTCATGACCTCGATTTTGTAACCATCCGGGTCTTTGACGAAATAATATTTTGGTTCACTACCAGGAAGTCCCTTAAGTTCCGTAACCTCATAGCCCTTTTCAGCATGTAATTTGTGTGTTTTTTCCAAATCATCAACTCGAATAGCGATATGACCATAACCGTCCCCTAAGTCATATGGGCCGTGATCATAATTGTAAGTTAATTCAAGCTCTATGGTTTCACCAGGCAGTGTCAAATAAACTAAAGTAAATTTGTGGTCTGGAAAATCTTTTCTTCTACTTTCTTCATAACCAAAAGCCTCTGTATAGAATTTTATAGAAGCTTCAAGATCTTGCACCCGGATACAGGTGTGTAAAAACGTTGCACTCATATCACAATTTCTCCTTTTTTTGCCCCTTAATCTTACGACCTAGTGGCCACTTTTTTCTTTCCCTTTTCATAATAACGTAACATTTACCACTAAGGCAATTCTAATGAAACATGCCATCGAAAGCGCCGCTTAATATTCTCTTAAGATCGACAGATAAATGCATGAGGACTTCGAAACTTGCTTGCTATTTCACGATAATTTGATTATGCTATTTAGTGACTATTACACGGGGGAATCAAAATGAAGACTTGCCATTATTGTAAAAATGAAATAGACGATCAAGCATTGATTTGTCCTTATTGTGGTTCAGATTTATCTGACACACCTAAGAACCAATCTCACCTACAAGGAACATTATTCGATATGCCTGAGGAACCCACTGCAAAGAGGCATTTAGAAGATTCTAGACAATCAACTACCAAACATACTGCCTACAATGTGTGGCAAAAAATCAGTGGTTATCTCAATTATTTGAAGGATCACTTCAAACAACCCGACTTGAAAAGACGTCATCGTCGCTTCGAAAACACCTACTATGGCTACATTAGCATGATTCTAGCAGTTTTATTGAGTGCAGGGACTTTAACAAGAATTGTGATCAGTTCTATTGAGCAATACAATTTTCTGTCAACAATTAGTGTTTTACCCGCAATCGATACGAATCCCAATCCAATTATGTTTTTAGTCAAAAGTAGTCTATTTTTTGTGATCTTTTATTTTGGCTTGCCCATCATATCTTATTTCGTCAAACTGCTTTTCTTGAAACGAAAACATGTCTTTCATTATTGGATTGGTCAATATGCTGGAGCAAATACACTAAGCCTAATGGTCCTAGTCATTGCCTTTATCCTATCGTTGATTGCTCCAACAATGCTGTTACTTCTGATTATCTTTTTACTTTTAATCGCGGCAAGCTCATTTATTATTACGTTTGTAGCGTCCTTTTACACCACAGTTAACGAAACAGGAGTGGACAACATTTATTACTCTTTCATTGGTATGTTTGTCTATTTATTTCTAATCATGACAGCCAGCTACTTATTGTTCATATGAGCCTATCAGTAGCCTTCTATTAACCTTTTATAGGCTCTTACTAGTTTTTCTTTTTAACAAGATTTAACGAGGGGTTTGACTTATACGTCAATACCCCTCGTTTTTTTGAGCAATTTCAATGAAATTTTTTCTATTGAATTCAATTTATATTCAATCTATTAATCTTCAATCTATTAGTCTCTTCTATTCAATTTTTCTATTAACCGCTATTGATTTCTATTAATAATCTCCTACTAGTACTAGTCCCATAACAATCTCTTAATATTCCCCTAATTATCAAATAAACCTTACATATCTAATGTAACAAAGGCATATGGCGATAAATCTTCTAATAGCAACTTTTTGATTGATTCATCTTCTTTTGTTAGATATACAGGCATTTTGGGGCTACAAAATTCGACTAAAACTTGTCGGCAGATGTTGCAAGGTGGTAAGAAACTTTCTGTATCACCTGCAATAGCAATAGCTTTGAAGTCCCCCTTTTGATAACCATCACTAATGGCGGTGAACATTGCTGATCGTTCAGCACAATTGGTTGCACCAAAGGACGCATTCTCTATATTAACACCGGAATAGATTTTTCCATCTTTCATTAAAAGAGCAGCCCCTACTGGAAAATGAGAGTATGGCGCATACGCCCTTGCCTTGGCCTCTCTTGCTTTTTGCATCAAAATTTCAGGCGATACATTAACATTCAAACTATATTCTTGGGTGTTATCAGTTTTCTTTTCTTTAGTAGTCATTTTTTTGCTCCTTCATTAAGTTGGTAAGTAAGTCTCGATTGTTTCTCGTCTTCACTACTTAAATTAGCTACTTCTAAGCCATACCATTTTACAGTATCTCAATACTGTTAGCAATCCTCTTAGTTAACCATAGTCGTAATTGATCATAGCCGTAATTAGCCATCCAGATGGTTAGGTATCCTTCTATCCCTTCATAAATCAGCTAAATTTAAATCACCGAAAAAGCCAGTAATAAAGACAGTAACACAGTAATATGGCTGAACAATTGATTGTCACTTGATTTTATCACCAAATTCGTTATACTTATACTATAAAATTGAATAAACCGATTACAAAGGGGCGCCATTGGCTGAGACACACGAAAGTGAACCCTTCGAACCTGATTGTTAATACAAGCGTAGGAATTGTAATTTCGATGAATCTTCTAATCATCCTCTTTGTGTCGGAATACCACAGGAGGATTTTTTTATGGAAAAATCAGCAACATTTTTAAAATCGATCAATGTCTGGGTTGAGATAGCAATCGTTGCTGCACTGGCAATGGTCTTAACATTCATACCCGCTGATATCGGTTGGATTCAAATATCTTTAGGGACAGTGATTGTTGGTATCCTAGCTTTTAGACGAGGTACTGTTCCAGCACTTATTGCAGGATTATTATGGGGACTTCTTCATTTTTTAAAAGGCTTTTATATCTTATCCCCTACGCAATTCACTATTGAATATATTTTAGCATTTGCTTGTATGGGTTTTGCTGGTCTTGTTTATCCACAGTTTCAAAAAGCTTTAGCAGACGATAATTCAAAAGCTGCGCTAAAATATCTTGTTATTGGAATGTTGATTGGCACATTTATCAAGTACTTCTGGCACTTTGTTGCTGGTTATGTTTTTTGGGGTAGTTATGCATGGGCAAGTTGGGGCGCATTTTCTTATTCCCTAGTGGTCAATGGTGTTAGTTTTATCTTGACTGCTGTCTACTGCACGATTGTCAGCGTCTTACTTTTCAAAACCTCACCAAGACTCTTCAAAGCACAAGATAAGGCACGTGGCTATCGTTGATTGCCAAGACTTATTCTTACAAGACTTATTCCTAGTTAGTAGTTAAACAAAAACTAGAGGGTTACTTGTCCTGGTAATTCCTATGTCAGCTCAAACGAAAAAAGGTCATTTCTTAAGAATGGTGGCTTTCTTCATTAGCTATTTCTAGTAGAACTACATCAAAAACGGCTAGTTTCATAGCAATCAGTCTCTAATTTGAGATTAAAACTGCGATATACTTGAGGCTAGTGATGTAGTCTTCTACCTTACAACATATCCTCCCGGATAGAATAAAGAAGCTCCTTCCTTGATAGTCATATATCACAAGGAAGGAGTTTCTTTCGTTATCCGAGGATTATGCTCAATTTTCTAGTGATTTTCTCTCTCATTATGAGCGCTTTGCTTTATAAAAACGTTTGCCTTTGATATCATTATCACTGTAAGAACAATTGCTTCAAAATAAGAAAGGGGTATTCAATTTTATGTCTTATACTTTACCAGATTTACCATACGCATATGATGCACTAGAACCAGTAATCGACGAGGAAACTATGCATCTGCATCATGACAAACATCATAACACTTATGTCACTAATCTAAACAAGGCATTAGAAAGTCATCCAGAGCTTGGCGAACAACCGATCGAATCGTTAGTCGCGCATTTAAACGAAGTCCCTGAAGATATCAAAACAGCAGTACGTAATAATGGTGGCGGACATGCTAACCATAGTTTCTTCTGGACTATTCTTCAAGCTCCAGTTGATGGTCAAAACCTACCTACTGGCGCTGTTTTTGAAGCTATTGAAAGTACATTTGGATCATTTGATGACTTTAAAAAAGAATTTGCACAATCTGCAACAGGACGTTTTGGATCAGGCTGGGCCTGGCTAGTAGTTTCTGATGGTAAATTAGAGATTGTATCTACACCAAACCAAGACTCTCCTCTAACAGATGGTAAGACACCTATTTTAGGATTAGACGTTTGGGAACATGCTTATTACTTAACTTACAAAAACGCTCGTCCAAAATACATCGAAGCCTTCTGGGGCATTGTTAACTGGGACGAAGTTGCACGGCGTTATACAGAAGCTTTAGCATAAACTAAGGTTTAGTTAAACCTTGAGCTAGAACTTAAGTTAGAACTTGAGTTATTATCAACAGTAAAGCTGTTTTATTATAAAACTAAAAAGAAGGAGTTATGACTGTAACAGTCATAACTCCTTCTGTCGTTTATCTATTTTTCGTTTTCTATTTCCTTTATCCATTTATTTAATGTAACTTAATTAAAGTAACTAAATTAAGAAACATGTTCAAGTAGCTTACTATACAGGTAGCTTACTATAAGTAAAGCAACTTGCTAGACTAACTGATACATTCAACGGAACTGCTATTTAAACACTACTCTACTTAGAATGGTTTGCTAGTAACAGAAACACTGAGTTTTCTTGGCAACCGATTGACTAGAGCGCCCCATAGCCATTGAGCGATGACGAAGTCAACCATCGAATGGACAATCGTCCCCAAGCCAACTAAGACAAACACCATGAACCATAAACTAGTTTGGTTATCAAGATGACTCATACCAGTAGTTAACATGACGTAAACAACTGCCATCTCCCCAATCGCATGTAGAATTGCAATAAACAAAGAAAACAGTTGACCCTTCATAGGCGCCAAGTATCTTTCGCTATTGTTTTGTAACATAAAGGCTCCTGTTACAGCGAATAACACATGAGATAACGCTCGAAGCACTATGATAATTGGAAATGAAGCCCATAAAAATCCTAAAGTTGTTCCCACAGTAACCATTAAAGCAGACCATGGTGAGATAAACATCGCTAGCATAATAGGAACATGACTTCCTAACGTATAAGAAGCCGGTCCAATCACGACTTTCACTGGCATTATAATAGGAATTACTATCCCTATTGCGGTTAGTATAGCCGTCATCGTAATCATTTGAGCATTGATTTTTTTCGTTGTCATTTTCATATCCCTTCTCGTCTTATAAAGACAATAAAAATTGTTTGATTCAATCTTATTGTAATGATTGCGAGTTAGGGTGTCAAGACACGTATATAGACAACGAGGAGTTTTTATAAACTGTCTTCTAAGTTTTTCATGTTTCTGGCCTTCTACATCTTTTTTTCTAACTTTCACGTTAGGCTTACTTTCAAGTTAATCTTCTAATATCTTATTCATCTTATTCTGGAGTTCTAATTATCTCCTTCATATAGTAACCCTGCACTGCTTAGCTCTTGCACAATTTTATTAAAGTGGTTTTGGTCGTCTACTATAAGGTTGTGACAATGAACACCATCTGTCACTTCTGACAGCAAATGTCCATCTTTTTCCTTTAATTCATTTAAAAACTGTTGAACATCCAGTCGATTTTTAATATTTAATTCGCCCTTGATCACCCCATAAACTGGATGATCTATTTCGACATCCTTTACAACACCACCATTGTCAACGATCAATTGCAATTCCTTTTCACAGTCAGCTAGAGAATGTTTGCAAGTGATTGAAAATATCTTGCCATCGTTTATAAATTGCGACTTTAAGACATACCCGCATGCCGTCGCAACAATATCGATGCCATTAGCTCGAATCCAAGAAATATCATTAACGATGACCTGCCGAGATACGCCCGTTTTCTTTGCTAATTCTCTAGCAGTGATTGGCTCAATTGATTTCTGTAAAACGGATAAAATAAAATGCCGTCTCTCCACGATTCCCATTTTTTTCAATATTTTTCTCCTCATTTATACACTTTTACATCACATTTGCTTAGCATGTTAAATTAGCATTTGTCCCCACACTCGTACATAGTGCTCGTATAACACATTCAAGTGTAACACCCTGTAACACTTGTATGAAACACTTATATGAAACGCTCGAATGTAACGCTTATACATAACAGACCTACTTACTGACATTATAACCAATTTAAAATTCAAACCAAAACAATCTTCTCAAGAACAGAAAAATACTTCTATTTAATATTCTTATCGTTTTAGAGCTAAATTTTCCGTTGGGCTTTCTGCTTTGTCTGACATAAAATTTATCCAGTTTAGATTCATTTTTATATTTTATCATTTAAAGGGTAACTATTGCCCAGAGACATGCTATAACTATCATTTCTTTCCAACTAAATAAGTGATAAAAAACCTATAAAGCGATTACCATTTCTCATTGACAATCAGCCAATATAGTCATACTATTGATAAGTGCTCTTTTCTTAGTTGAGCTAAAGCGGTCATGGCGGAACTGGCAGACGCGCTGTCTTCAGGCGGCAGTGAGGCAACTCGTGGAGGTTCGAATCCTCTTGGCCGCATATTTTTTTATTGGTAAATCAATAAGAATTAGACTTTGAATGCTTAAATGAATATATTTGATGGTTGCTCATAAGCCCTATCAATTACCTTATAATAATACTAGACAATAGATGTATGACTTGCTAAAATAGTAATGTTGACGCGGTCATGGCGGAATGGCAGACGCGCTAGCTTGAGGGGCTAGTGGGAGTATCTCCCGTGGAAGTTCGAGTCTTCTTGGCCGCATAGTATTATAAGAGTATCTCAAACTCACTTGATTCAGAATTCTCTGGTTCAAGTGAGTTTTTTTGTTTTTTATTAATTTTTCATTTATCACTCCCTCATCAGCCTGAAAAGATAGAAATGATAACCCATTTCCAACTGTACCATCGCTTGACATATGAACATCTGTTCATTTATAATTCAAGTAGATAGATGAATAGTCATTCATGTTTAGGTGATTAACTATTAAAATGCTCATATTAAACACTCACATATTAAACACTCACAACTAAACCGACTAATAATCATTAATTGGTAAAATCTGCAAAATAATTAATTGAAATAGAGAAAAGGAGGGTCATTATGGCTGACACAAAGAAACTTCATAAAGCAGAATATAGTCATATTAATCGCGAAGGATCCCTGGCGGTAAATACTCGGGGAAAAGAACATATGGAAGAAGCCGAACATAAGCAGCATCATGACCATTCTCACAGTCATAACGTTGCCTTGTTGACTTATGGTCTGGGTCTTTTGATTTATCTTGTTGCTTTATTGACCCCTATTGGAGCTGTGACAAAGAATGTCTTTTATGCCGTAACGATTCTTTTATCTGGCTATCACGTCATTTGGGAAGGAATCATTGAAACGATTGCCGAATCAAAAGAACATCATTCTTTGAGACCTAACGTCCATATTCTGATGACAGTGGCTACGATTGGAGCCTGTATAATTGGGGACTTCAACGAAGGTGCTCTTCTGATCTTGATATTTGCAGGAGCTCATTTCCTTGAAGAATACGCAGAAGGAAAGAGTAAACGTGAAATCAAGGGATTATTAGCCCTAAATCCTACTGAAGCACGTTTAGTTGCGGAAGATGGATCAGTTTCTACCGTAGCTGTGTCTGCTTTAAAAACTGGAGATACCTTAAAAGTTTTACCTGGAGATCAAGTCCCTACTGATGGAAAAATTTTAAATGGACATGCTGTATTAAACGAATCTGCCATTACTGGCGAAAGTATGCCTGTCGAAAAATCAAGTGGTGACATCGTTTTTGGTGGAACGATCAATCAACACGTTGCATTTTCAATGATAGTCACTAAAGACAGCTCGGAAACAGTCTTATCTAAAGTGTTGCACTTGGTAGAAGAATCGCAAAAAAATCTTCCCAAGGCTGCTACCAAAATTAAAAAATTAGAACCGACCTACGTTCTGACCGTCTTAGCTTTGGTACCTCTATTTATTGTTCTTGCTCCTTACATTATGGGATGGACTTACTACGAAAGTTTATACAGGGGCATGGTTTTTCTAACCGTACTGTCGCCTTGCGCCCTTGCCGCAAGTGTTGTTCCAGCTACGCTTTCTGGTATTTCAAATCTTGCTAGACATGGGGTCTTGTTCAAAGGTGGTACTTACTTAAACAATCTTGCCGATATAAAGGTTGTAGCTTTTGATAAGACTGGCACATTGACTAAGGGTGAGCCTGAGGTAACCGACTCTTTCTTCTTACCCTTTAAAGACCATAGTGAAGAGTTGATGATCAATGTTTTAGTCCAAATGGAACAAAGTGCGAACCATCCGTTAGCAGATGCTATACTCAACCATTTCTCACCCTCCAACCAGTTTGAATTATCGGTCTCAACGGAACTAGGAAAAGGGTTAACAGCCGTTTACAACGATCACAGGTATACCATCGGAAAGCCATCGAATCATTCAGAACTCCCAGAGAGTTTACGAGCTAAAGTAACCCAATTCAGTCAAGAAGGTAAAACAGTTGTCGTCTTTGGTATTGATGGTACTCCTGTAGGCGTTATCGCTATGATGGATTTGCCAAATAAGAATGCAAAAGCCGCCATCAAACATCTAAAAGACTCGGGCGTTCACACTGTGATGCTGACTGGTGATAGCACTGTAACTGGTGAAGCTATCGCGAATCAATTAGGGATTGATGAAGTGATTGGTAACATCCTTCCAGAAGACAAGGCGAGCATTGTCAAGGATTTACAAAAGTCAAATGGTTCAACTGCCATGATTGGTGACGGCGTCAATGATGCCCCTGCCCTCGTTCAAGCCGATATTGGATTTGCTATGGGAGATGGTACTGACGTTGCCATTGATGTTGCAGATGCGGTTATCATGCAAAATGATCTCAGACGATTAAGCTATGCAGTCTTAATATCAAAACGATTGAAATCGATTGTATGGCAAAATATCTTCTTCTCATTGGCTGTGATTGCTCTGTTATCCGTTTTAAATGTCTTAGGCAAAATGGATATTGGTTTAGGAGTCTTAGCCCACGAAGGTAGTACATTAGTTGTCATACTGAATGGTTTAAGATTGCTAACAACACCTTTGCTAAAGAAACAAGCTTCTCTTCATTAACAAGCTTCTCTTCATTAACAAGCTTCTCTTCATTAACAAGCTTCTCTTCACTAATGACCTTCTCTTCATCAACAAGTTTTACTTTATAGAAAATAATTTAAATCAATTAATTTTAGCAGGCTATTGAATATTGACTAATAGTGATACCTCACACTTTAAACACTAGCTTCCATGTCTCCTAAAGACATGGAAGCTAGTGTTTTCGTTGCCTTACTCTACTTTTTTGCACTATCATTTTTTGCTT